>CATFLP010000062.1 GCA_949514915.1 Methanobacteriota archaeon
CAGTAGTTGGATTACTAAGAGTAGATCAATTAATTTCTGCTAGAGGGGATTAATTAATTTTTGAATTAAGTAGATTTGAAAAAGAATCAACACTACTTTTACATTTTTCTAATTCTTCAGAATCAATAATTAATACAAAACCCTCCTCATTTTTGCCAATAATACAAGGGGCCTCATTAGCAAATGTTTCTAATTCAGGATCTAATTCATCAAGATGTAGTAATTCTAAAGGGATTTCTAAATCTTGTTTGCATTGTTTAAAATCCTTTTTCTCCTTTAATTTTCCGTGAGTAATATCACATAATGCACAATGAGCCGTACCTCTAATTTTTCCAAAGAAATATTGTAATTCTCCGATTAATGAACCTTTAGCATTGTAAATCCCAATTAATTTTTGAAATGTGGACATATATATCGCCTAAATGTAATAACAAAGCCATTCGATTCGAATTATTATTTTATGGGGTTTCTTGATTAATCTGTTAGGTTTGGACATGTTGAAGGGAAACTACATGTCTTCATCTCCAAGAGCATTATTAAGTGTATATGACAAAACAGGTATTGTTGATTTTGCAAAAAATTTGGTTAAGTTAGGATGGGAAATAATTTCTACAGGAGGGACTGCTAAAAAATTAAGAGAGGCAGGTTTGGAAGTTAAAGACATTAGTGAAGTAACAGGACATCCTGAGATTTTTGATGGCAGAGTAAAATCGCTTCATCCAGCAATACATGGCCCAATTTTGGCCCGCCTTGAAAATAATAAGGATAAAGAGGGATTGGATGATTTAGGATATGAACCAATAAAATTAGTAGCTGTAAATCTCTATCCCTTTTCTGAAAGCGCATCACAAGATCCACCGTTGGCAGATTTAGATTTACTTGAAATGATAGATATCGGGGGACCAACTCTTTTACGTGCTTCGGCTAAAAATCATAAGAATGTATTAGTGGTTTCAAACCCAAATAAGTATGAAGAAATAATTAATTTATTGAATTCAGGAAAAGGGGACCCTTTGAATATTAATTTAGAATATAGGAGAAAACTTGCTTTGGAAACATTTGAACAAACAGCAAGTTATGACGTGGCGATTTCAAAAGAATTGCATAAAAGATGGATTGGTGTTGCGAATGAGCATTTTGAACTCGAAGAAGCAATAAAAAAATTCCCAAAGAGGTTTCAAGTAGATTCCGAAATAAAGGATATAATGAGATATGGAGAAAATCCCCACCAAGCTGCTGCATTCTATCAAAACCCCAAATCTAAATCTTCAATCAATCTGGGAGATTTTGTAATACATGGCGGGAAAAAATTATCATATAATAATTACATAGATCTTGATGCTGCTTTACGTTTAGCTAGAAATTTATCTTCAGAAGATTGGCCACAAACTCCTCATGCTTGTGTGATTGTTAAACATAATAATCCATGCGGAGTTGCTTTATCAGATAACCAAGAAAATGCATGGGTTGACGCACTAGCTTCAGATCCAGAATCTGCATTTGGTTGTATTGTTGCATTTAATAGCAAAGTTACAAAGGAAACAGCAGATAAGATAGGTTCACATTTTGTAGAATGTATTATTGCCCCTTGTTTTTCTGGTAGTGCTTTGAAAACATTAGCAGAGAAGAAAAATAGGAGGTTAATTTCAGTCGCACCATCTTTGTCAAAATTAACACCCCAAGAATCAGAAATTGTAGCCAAACAAATTAATGGTGGCTGGTTATTACAAACAGAAAGAGCTCCTAAGTTAGATCCAAAGTTGGCACGTAGTGTTACTTCCAATAATCCCACAGAAAAAGAAATGGCTGCAATGAAATTTGGAATGGTTGTTTGTGAACAAGTAAAATCAAACTCTGTTATATTTGTTAAGGGTACTAAAACAGTGGGCATAGGCCCAGGCCAAACAAGTAGAGTAGAAGCCGTAAGAATTGCAGCAAGAAGAGCAGGTGATGAAGCAAAAGGTGCAGTGATGGTTTCAGATGCATTTTTCCCGTTTAGAGATGGAATTGATGCCGCAAACGAAATAGGAATTACTAGTATTGTTCAACCAGGAGGCTCAATAAGAGATCAAGAAGTAATTGATGCAGCCAATGAACACAATATGTCAATGCTATTTACGGGTGTACGTTTATTTAGACATTAGGAGATTAAATTATGATGAATAAAAAGATTGATGCTAGTGCATCAACAGGAGTGGGCGCATTTGTCATATTTATTGCAATAATTATAGTCTCATCTGTAACTATGGCTACAATAACGATTACAATTCAAAAAATTTCAGAAGCAGCAGAAAAAAATTCAGATGAAGTTGAAAATGAATTTACAGGGACAATAGTCATAGAAGGGGCTTGGCTATCAAAACAAAGTGATTGTGATGGAGACGACCCAACATCGGGAGGAGGTCCAAATGACAAATGTATTACGTTGATATTTTCTTTAGCTGCAGGTAGTAATATTGTTAATGAATATGATGTTAATTGGGTAATTAATTGTAATTCAAATAATGATTTTACATCAATTACTGGAACATTTGATGGTTATGGAGTTTCAGATGTAGTAAATGGAGATTTTAATATTGATGATGATGGAGACGGCGTCAAAGATTTTTTTATTGATTGTTGTGCTTATTTTCCAAGATTTAGAGATCATGGCGAAACAAAAAATTTAGATGGAACGGATAAATTAATGGATGCCGATGGCGATGGGCTTTCAGATGATGATGATGATAGGATATTCCCTGGCAAAAAATATATGATAGATTTAAAGATTGCAACCGACTTAAATGATAATAGAATTTTTGAAGAAGGAACTCCAGGTAATTGGCCAGCTCCAGTAATTTCTAGAGATTGCACTCCAAATGAAGTCAACAAAGAGTATCTAGATTTACTTATTGTTGTAAATAATGGTGGAGTAACTTATGACACTATAGAATTAGTTGAAAATTGGGTAGAAGGTGAAAGAGTAATATGAATAATTTTCAATTACCAAGACTTGGAACAATTAAAAATCCACTTAGGATTGCAATATTGATTTCAGGCTCAGGTAGTGGCATGGAAGCATTGATTAATTATCAGTTTCAAAAGCAAAACTGCTTTCATAAAACAACATTGGTAATTTCTAATAAGGCCAATGCAAAAGGAATACAAATAGCAGAATCAAAAAAGATACAAACTAGCATTATTGAATTACCAAAAGAAGTTGGGAAAAATAAGTTAAGAGAATCCCATGAAAACTTGATTCAATCAGAACTTGAAAAATTTGATGTGGAGGTAGTAGTACTTTCAGGATATATGAGAATTCTTTCCCCTACATTTGTTAAAAAATGGATGGGTAGATTATTGAATATTCATCCGAGTCTACTTCCTAATTTTCCTGGTGCTCATGCTCACGAGGAGGTATTGGCAGCAGGAGTAAAAGAATCGGGATGTACGGTGCATTTTGTTGATATTGGAGTGGACACTGGGCCTATTATTGCACAAGAAATAGTAAAGGTTTATTCTGAAGATACTTTAGAAGATTTACAAAATAGAGTTAAAGAAAAAGAACATAAAATATACCCTAAAGTGTTGGATGCATTATCAGAAGGTAGAATTGAAATAAACTCTATTGGGCATGTCATTATTCACAATCTTTAGGTTTATTCAAATTATTGAAAGATCTACTATTTACCCCCCATTTCTTCCATTTATCAGGAGTAATTATCGAATGGTTCATTTCACTAAATATTTTTGCTAGGCGCCTATCCTTTCTTGTCAAAGATTCCGATATTTTTGAAAGTGCAGGCTCAATTTTCAGACAACATAAGAGAGGCTCTAATCCATTAGATGGAGAATCCTTTGAAGATTCAGATGCGGGAATAATAATTTCAATATTTTCATTAAATAATTGAGGCATTTTTTCAAATAATATGGGAGAAACATAAGGAGTATCTATTGGTATTAGTTGTGCCCATTCCCAATTTTTCTCCTTAGCAATTTTTAATGCAGAGTGAAGTGCTTCCAAAACATCACCCTTTTCGAATTCGTCAAAACTCCAAGTTATTTCTACGTTTGAAATAAATGGTTTTAATTTATTTTTTTGTTCTACAGATTTAATTTGTAAAATTATTTCGTTACAACCTGCCATTTTTAATTTGCTAACTATATGAGAAATTAATGGAAGATTATTAATTTTCAGGGTTGCTTTATCTTGCCCCATCCTTTTACTCATGCCTCCAGCTAGAATAATAGCGGGGAAAGACAAATTAAACCCTCACTGTAATTCTGATAATTCATCAACAGCCATTTTTAATTCATCTACAAGCCCTTGGATTAGCAAGATCATAGCCTTTTTTTCTCGATAACTTTGAGTTTCATCCAACCAATCCAATAATTTCTTGGCATCTGCAGCATCTCTTTTTACAGTCCATTCTAAAACATCTTCTTTTATCGGATCATTTGAAGGTAAAAATCGTTCAACCATTTCACTCATTACCTGCAGTAAGTGACATATTATGAGACTAATTGTTCAAAAGTCGATTTTTCAACCTAATAATGAGGTCATTAGTTCCTGGGCATTCCTCAATCATAACTCTATCATCATTCATTAATTCACCGTTATTTTTATATTTTTGAAATAAAATAAATAATACAAGTTGGTGATAAATAGTACCTTTTTTACAAAGTAATTCCAATTCGTTTAGGGTAGGGAATGGATGTTTTGCTCTAATTAATTCTTCACAAACTGCCAACATGTCGTCAGCTGGCTCCTTACCTCTAAGGCAATCTCCAAAAAAAAGCCAAACATTTTTAGTTAATAATTTTGGATTTATATTAGCAAGAATAATACCATACAATATTGCATCTTCCCTACCATGTCTCTTCCATAATGCGGGCAACAAGTCAAGAATTATAGTTGGATTATTGTTAAATTTAGTTAATAAAAAACTCGCAATTAAACGTAATTCATTCGGGGGCGTACCAAGGTAAAAATCATAATTTCCAGCATCTTTTAGTCTATCAGTTAACGATTTAGCAATCATCCCTGGGACGCCACAAGTATACGCCTCACGTAAAACGATAAGCAACTTTTTTGTCTTTTTTATTTTCGTCCAATCTACATTGGAAAGGAATTCATCTAGATTTGAAGACATATTAAATTCTCAAAATAATCTTCCAATCATTTTAGTGATTGTATTTGCAGAATCTTCAATTGTTTTTAGTAAAGATTCAACCACTTTTGGCTCATATCGTTCTTTAATATTATTTTTTAATTTACTTTGGATATTCTCATGTTCTTCATCAGTTATAGCAAATTCCTTGCGTAAAAATGCTAAAATCCTCCATTCATCTTTTGATAATGCACCTACTAAAGCAACCTCGTAAAGATTTTGATAAATATCTAATTGCTTTTCTCTTGTAATTTTATTACCCCCAAGCATTTTTTCACCGATTTTTACCTTTTCATAAACTTGAAGTGGCTCCCCCTCTTTTAGATCAAGATTTCTTGAAAGAGCAGAAATAAGGCGTCTTTCTTCTCTAGTCAAAACTCCATCGTTTAACATTACAGTAACACAATCACTGAACACTTCAAGAGTTCGAGGAACTGCATCGCCCATAAATCACCACAAGAGGACGTATTCTTAACTTCATTGACCCCAAATCTAGCAAATTTACCCACAATTAAAAATATTCATAATTTTTTACCATCGCATTGAAAAGGGGATTGCTGCTCGACAAGGCTGAGCAGATGCTCATATCAGACTCAATATTTCCTTAGGGGAAGTAATTCACAGTTATTGTGGAGTGTAAGATAAGAGATAAGCGGAGGGAAGAAAATGTCAAAACATAAAAACCAAAAAAACACTATGAAATATATGATTATTGCTTCAATCAAAGTTGATGGAGTTGTACAAAGAAAAGACGTAGTCGGAGCATTATTTGGACAATGTGAAGGATTACTCGGTGACGATTTAGATTTACGTAAATTACAGCGTTCAACAAAAATCGGAATGATTGAAGTAAACATTGAAAATCAAAAAGGAAAAGTAAGTGGGGAAATATTGATTCCAAGTAGTATGGATAATGTTGAAACTGCAATTATTGGAGCAGCAATTTCAACAATAGAGAGAATAGGTCCTTGTAATTCAAAAATAGAGATAAAAGAAATACAAGATGTAAGGGCAACAAAAAGAACACAGGTTGTTGAACTTGCTAAAGATTTATTGTTAAGACTAGTATCTAGTAGTAGCTCCACAAGTAAAAGCGTAATTGATGAAGTAAGATCTGTACTTACTACAGAACAATCACAATTTTTCCATGGCTTAACTTGTGGGCCGAATATAGAAAAATCATCATCACTAATCGTTTGTGAAGGTAGAAATGATGTAAGAAATTTATTAGACGCAGGAATCAAAAATGCAATTTGTACTGATGGGGCGGGAGAAATAAAACAAGAATTAATTGATTTAGCAAATAGTAAAGAAAGTGTGATAGTTGCAATCGATGGAGATAGAGGCGGAGAAATGCTTCTTCTTCAATTAGTCGGACTAATGAAAGTGGATTTTGTAGCGCAAGCGCCAGTTGGCCAAGAATGGGAATTATTGCCAAATAAAACAATTACAAAATGTCTAGCAATGAAGGAACCAGCAGAAAGATTTGCTTCAAGAATTGCAGATAAAGATGCACCTAAATCAGAAGTAAAGAAGAAAGAACCCACTGAACAAATATTAGATTATTCGGAACACATTTCGAAGTTAGGAGCTAGAGAAGGTATATTGATTTTTGAGGACGATAGCACATCGGAACCAATAGGGGCATCAAAATTAGCATCAGCAATTGAAGAATCAGAAAGAAAAGTTCTGGCAATTGCTTATAATGGCCAATTAAGTAAACGTATGTTTGATATAGCTTTAGAAGCTGAAGTACATACTATCATTGGAACTAGCATTAAGCAAGGTGAAAAACCGAGTTCTGAAGTAGAAGCATGGGCAACATCAGATTGGGCTTGATAAGAACAAATCGTATTGATAATAACCCACTTCGTGTTAGCACGTTAAAACGTAAACGCTAATTTCAGCGATTAAGAATATTGAGGTGAGGTAATTTTGAAACGAAATCCTGGATTAGGGGTTAGAGCAAAAACAATTACAGGAGAAGCAACTTCTGAGTTTGTTATTCGAGAGAGTGCAGATGGAAATGAGACCCTATCATTGCTCCATGTCGATGATTTAATCCAAGTAGTCACATCAAAAAGAGATCAATTTGGCAATATTAAAATTGAAAAACATATGATTACTAAAAATGTAGAAACATTCTCACATTATCGTTACGATTGGTTAGATACAACAAAATTTGTTTGGTGGACGACAGTTACTTTAGGGATTTTATTTTTGATTATAGGTGCAATTTCAGGATGGGGTATTAATTTAGGTGCTGCTTTATTTACGGTTGGATTATTATTTACATTATTACAAGCAGCAGACCCTGAGTATATTGTATTTGAAACAACATCTGGCTCTCATAGATTTTTAGTATATAGAATGAGGAGTAATTTAGAATTAACAAATATGAGTATGGATTTAATAGATGAAGCAATGCAAAATTATTTACAAACTGGGAAATTAGATACTTCAGCATTAGATTCAGAAGCTCAAAGAATTGAGAACCAAAGAGTCATGATACCTTCCTCATATCCTCCAAATATAGCACCATCAGGCCCTCCTCCAGCGAATCCTCCAACGCCAGCGCCTACAACTCCCCCTCCAGCAGAACCTCCAACACCAGCGCCTACAACTCCCCCTCCAGCGAATCCTCCAACACCAGCGCCTACAACTCCTCCTCCAGCAGAACCTCCAACACCAGCCCCCTCAGGTCCTCCTCCGATGCTTCCACCGACAACAGCCCCCTCAGGTCCTCCTCCGATGCTTCCACCGACAACAGCCCCTTCAGGTCCTCCTCCGATGCTTCCACCGACAACAGCCCCCTCAGGTCCTCCTTCAGATTTTTCAAACATCCCAGCACCACCCCCAGTAGATTTTTCAGATATTCCATCTCCTCCAGAAATCGATGAATTAGAAACAGTTTCAGAAGAAGATAAAAATGAATTACTTGATGTATTAAAGTAATAATATACTTTTTTCAAGTTTATGTACTGCTTTATTTAAATCTGAGAATTCATTTATTGAAGGCAAATCATAATTATCACTGGTAAGAGGTATGGCAAATCCAGGACTTGGTATTTTTAATAATTCTAAGCCCAAATTTTTAGAATCAGTCAGTAATTTACCAGAGGAGGAATTATTCCTTCTTTCTAGTCTTTTACCAGTCCATTCATTTAATTTTTTAACACAAAAAGTCAATTTTTCAATAGTCTCTGAGAGTGATAAAAGACCGATATTTTCAGGCAAACTAATAGGAATTAGGCGTAGAAGAATACGTAATAAACGATCTACACGAGAATCTCGAGGAGTAATTCCTACATGTTTTGCTAAATCTTTTCTTATAGCCGATAAAGATTTCAAATCCTTAGAAATTAATTCATGATTTACTTTAATTCCTAATTTGGAAAGGATATTTTTCAGAGAATTTGTATATGTCTCCCATTCTTTAGCATCGGGCTGGTAAGTAATAGGTTTTATTTCTTTTATTTCTTGTTCTAATTTCTTTTCTTCGTAATGTTCTAAGTTTGATTGGTTATGTGGAGTTTCCAAATTATAACTTGGAATATTTGAATAATCCTGGGGCTTTACCTCCTTCTCCGCATCTACGAAGATTTGTTCTAAAGTACCAACTCTTCCTCCGTCAATGGAAGAAATAGAATCACCAATAATTACTTCAGCTTCTGGAATTTCTTTTGGTTTTATGCTAGAAGCAATATTTGTATTAGGTTTCCAAGGGTTGAAATCAAAATCTAATGCATCATTTTGTTTAGAAGATGTAGCTAAAGTTTGCATATATTGAGGAACTAAGTCATGGATTGTTTTTAGCAATTCAGGGCGTCTCAAATCCGCAATTATTTTTTTTGCAAGATCCACATTTCTTTCCCAAGGAAGATTTTCTAATCTTTTAATTAATTTATCATAATTTTTTATTTGTTTTGTAATTTCATGTTTTGCTTCTAAAATCTTATTCGGTTGTTGCGAAATCATTAATTCTAAAGATTCTACATTCCAACCTATGGTTTTTAAATTATCAATCCATAATTTAATTTCAATTATTAAACGTTCTTTAAGGCTATTTTTCGAATTAAATTTATTTAATTTAATAGATTCATCAGAATCCATTTTTCGAATTAAATTTTCAAACTCAATTAATGTTAATTTAGAAGTTTCACCCTCGGATAGATTTTGATATTTTTCCCATTCATTCTCAAGCATCTTTCTGTGTCTTTGATTTCTCTTTTCAATTACAAACACCCATTCCATCAAGTCATTTAGTAAGGAGGAATTTGGAATCAAATTAATTAATTTATTATTCCACTCTTCTCTTTTACTTTCCCCAATAAAACTTAAATCAAGTGAATTTAAACGAAATCTTGCCTCAATTAATTCCTCAAAAATTATTGCAGATTCATCCATCTTGCTTTTTGCGACTCTAGGATTAATAAGATTCAAATCTTCAATATCTTTTAATTCAAAATCTTTATTTTTCCATTTTGTAATCATTACTTGGACTTCTTCAGCAATTAATTCACTTCTTTTTTCTAATTCAATAACAATTACTTCAATATCACTTTTTTCAGAAAGAACACCATATTCTATTTGAGTAACTGCTTCTTCTTCAGGCCAAATAGTGTATTGATGAACTAAACGTTCCCAAATTTGTTTATATTCTTGTATATTTTGAGAAAAATTGGCAATAGCCCCCTCTTTTTCCAATAATTCATCTGCTAAAATTGGTACATGAACATTTAATTTAAAACCATCTTTAATCCACAATGAAAATTGATTATTGATGTTTTCTAAGCGGGTTAAATAATCATTTTCACTATTTTTCACTCTTTCTAACAAACTTTCAAACTCACTTAAAGATCTTGTTTTAGTGAGCAATAATCTTTGTTGGTTGTAATTGATTGCTGCGTCCGAGTCAAATCTCCCAATAGTGCGGTTAATACGCCTTTCAAGTTTCATATGAGCATCATCTAAAATTTGTAATTCTTCAATTGCATCAAACCTTTCCCCCAAACTCATTTCATTAAACCCTTGAATTTCAAATCCCTTTTCAGATAATAATGATGCCATACTATCAAGTGTTGCGATTCTTTCACTTTGTCGCACCTCTACGTTATTTATTTTCTTTAATAATTCATTAAAATTTTCAGGCGTTTCAAAAAGAGGTAAAAGATTTAAAATTTGAGAATTCATACTTGCATCTAGATTATCTAATCTTCTAACAATTTTATCTAATGTAGCACCTCTTCCTGCTGAATCCCACAATATTTTATTTCTTTTTGCACTATTTCTCCATGGGAAAAAAGTAGAAAGTAATAAATTCAATTCTTCTTGGACATCATGTACATTCTCTAACATCTTCAATTTTTTTAATAATTTACTTCGTTCAATTTCGAATCTATTAGGCAACTCAGAAATATTTTTTTTCAAATCTTGGGCAAGAACAAATTCCTTTTCTGCTTGCTCTAAAATTACACTTGCTTGGCTTGAATTTTCTTTTAATTTTTTTATCAATTCATCAAGATTAAAACCTTCGGATTTAATTTCATTGATACGACTTTGCCACCACGGCTCAGAATTAATAAATTCATCCATTGAAACAATACTCCTCTTAACTGACGTTATATGTCAATACCAGACACTAATTAGAATTCACGGTTAAATTTTATAATCTCCCTTCATTTAATACATTATTTAATAATGACAATCGCATTTTTTAATTTACTACCAAAATAGGCTTCAAAACATACTTTTGAGCCGCAGACCATAAAACCCCAATAATGTCGCTAGGTCACGATGGATTATCTCTTATTGACTTTAATTTTGTTATTGAGTACATTATCTGGTACAGTAATTTGGTGGATGTTACGCAATGAAGCACGGATTCGGCTATTGCAAATAGACCTTGCAGCAGATAGAGCAGAAATGCGTTCAGGCTTATCAAGAATGGAAAATTCCATAGATATGATGAATTTATCATCTGAAGCATTATTACAGAGTAACCCAGAGAACCAAGGAACAATTGCAATTCATACAGTATTGAAGAAAATAGAATCACAAATTAACGCGGGATTGAGCGATTCAGATACAGCCGCTTCAACAGCTAAAGAGTTACATTCGGCAATCAGAATGCTGCTTAAAAGTGTTGAATTGGAAGGAGATTTATGCAAAGAACCTCAAACAATACCTCCTGGTGCTCTTAATTTAACAGACAGACTATTTTCATTATTAAATAAAATGAATATTGACGCGAAGTCATTAGGATTTAACACAATTGAATATGCAAAATTTGGGGAATTACTTTACCGATGTGGCCATTTAGATTGGGCTAGCTCAAGTTTTCAGGCAGCAATAGAGAAGAGCCCAGGCCATACAGCAAGTTTAAGCTCTTTAACGCATTTAGCAAAACAGGATGGTAATATTGAATTACAATTAGATTGGATTGAAAAAATGATTGAGCATGACCCAGACAATTCTAATTTGCTAAGGGCACATGCGTCACTCGTAGTTCAAAGTGGTGTTGATGAAGAGAGAGCGGAAAGAGACGTACTTCGTTTAGAAGCAATGGGAAAAGATACTCCTGCGGATCAAAGTTTACTTTCAGGACTACGAAGTCGCTCAGGGTCTCCCCAAGATGCAATTGAAAGATTAGAAAAAGCACTTGAAGCAGAACCACATAGATCAGAAGATTGGCTACTTAAAGCGGAAATGCATGTTCAATTATCAGAATTTGATGAAGCACTGATTTCCGTTGAAGAAGCAATTAACTGCAACAGGCAGTATGGTAATGCTTGGGCACTTAAAGCAAAATTGTTAGCAGAACACCCATTACAACAAGAGGATGCACTTAGGGCTGCTAGACACGCAGTAGCACTTAATGCAGGAGGAACAGAATTAATACTTCTTAAAGCAAATTTAGTTGCATTAGAAGAAGGAGAAATAAGTGCTAGTGAGACATTACAAGCAGCACTCGATGCAGACCCCCATAATGATGAATTAAGGGCACACATTGCAGATTTGCTTCGCCAAAGTGGGGATTTATTCAACGCAGAAAAATTACTAAATATGGCGCCAATTCAAACTTCTGAAACACATCTTGCAAGGGCAAGAATTCAATTATTATACGCAGATATGAAAAGAGACGGAACAGGAGAAACAGATGAACTTCATATTACAATCGCGAAACAATCCTTTGAAATGGCAATAGATTCGAATCGTGAATCTGGAATTGCTTGGTTAGGTATAGCACGTTGTGAAAGATTGTTGAAGAATTTTGAAATCGCAGGAGAAGCACTTGATAGAGCATCCAGACTTCTTGATGGAGAACCGAGAGTACATGCTGAATCTGCGTTATTAGCATTAGATGTGGGAGAGTTAGCCGAAGCAAATAGATTGATAGAAGCCGCCGCTATTGGTTTAGAAGACAGTCCATTAATTGCATACTTGAAAGGCAATTTGGCTTGTATGAATGGCAATTTTATTGCTGCAAGAAACCATTTTGACGATGTCTTAGAAAGATATGATCCACTACATGTCAGAGCAAGGTTAAATCGAATTGCTACAAGTTTAGCATTAGGATTACATGATAGTGCAATGGACGATTGCCGTATTTTATTAGAACAAGCTCCAGATTTAACATTGGCAAAATGTAGAATGGCTGATGTAAAGATGTTAATTGCAGATTGGGCTTCAGCAAAGGAATTATGGATAGAAATTTTAGATGTTAATGGCAATCATCCACACGCATTGACCCAATTAGCAGCTTGCAATATTTCTTTAGGTGCTCCCGAACAGGCGGAAGCACCACTTAACAAGGCAATAAGATTAGATCCAGAATTTGCACCAGCATGGCATAATAGGGGCTTATTATATCTTGAATGGGCAGAAGAAGACGCTGCAATTCAAGATTTTGAAACTACAATAAAAGTAGATCCAAAGCATATTGATGCACGATTACATTTAGCATCAATACACCATTCAGCAGGCAGATGGAAAATAGCAGCACCTCTTTGGAGAGATGTATTGGATATAGACTCTGATCACGATGTGGCAAGACAAAGATTGAGCCATTGTGAGATGCAAATTACAGCGACTACAAAATAATCTTGAGAACACAATTAATATCCGTAAGTGATTTTTCGGGGGGTCATGGGTGGACTTGAACCAGGAGACAAAGCATTAAATTTTGAATTGAAGAATGCAAATATTATTGATGGGAAAATTCTAAGTTCTTTAGATGATATTATGGGAGAAAATGGTGCGGTAGTCTTGTTTGAATGCAATCATTGCCCTTATGTTGTAGGCTCAATAGATAGAATAAACAATGTTGCAAAGTTTGCTTTAGAAAATAAACTTGGTTTCGTAGGAGTAAATTCGAATGATGCAATAAATTACCCCGATGATTCCTTTGAAGCGATGCAAAAAAGAGCAATGAAGGGGATGCCTTATTCTTATCTTCATGATGAAGACCAACAAGTAGCAAAAGAATGGGGAGCAGAAAGAACCCCTGAATTTTACTTAATAAATTCAAATAAAATAGTAGTATATAGAGGTAGGATGGATGATTCGCCAAAAAACCCAACAAACGCAACAACGTCTGAACTTTTAGATGCAATAAATTCTTTACTTTCTGATGAAAGTCCAATTACAACTCGTACAGATAGTATTGGGTGTTCGATTAAGTGGAAGGTGTGATATTGAGACTTGGAATCCCAGCACGCATTTTTGCAATTATGCTAAAATTATTTCCTGGTAGAGTAGGAGATAGAATGTGGCGATGGTGGTATCAAAGATTAGCAAAAAGAGATGCATGGGGAACATTGAATTTTATGAATTATGGATTTATTGATGAGAACTCCCCGAAGCTAATTGAAGAAGATGAAAAATCTAGATTATTTATACAATTATACAATATGAATATACGAGATTTAGAGATTGAGGGGAAAGAAGTATTGGAAGTTGGCTCTGGTAGAGGGGGAGGGGCAAGTTGGATAGCTCGAACGTTTTCCCCAAAAATGTTAACCGCAATAGATTATTCTCCCGAAGCAGCAAAAATGTGTAGCAGGAAATTTTCACAAATTGAAAATCTCAGATTTTTTGAAGGCAATGCAATGAAAATGGATTTTGATAATAATTTATTTGATGTTGTATATAATGTTGAATCGAGCCATTGCTATAGTAATATGGCTGCATTTAGTAGAGAAGTTTTCCGCGTTTTAAAACCAGGAGGGTATTTTGCTTGGACAGACTTCCGAGATAAAAAAGGTTTGAAAGCAGCACAGGAATCGTTTTCCATGGCCGGATTTAAAACAATTAAAGAAACTGAAATAACCTCTGAAGTAGTTGCAGCACTCGATCAAATTAGTGAAGATAAAAAAGAGATGATTGGGAAAGGCACTGGTCGATTTATTCGTAGAAGTTTTGAAACATTTGCAGGAGTAAAAGGAACTCCAGTCTATGAATCATTTCAAAATAAATCATTGGGATATTATCATTATATTTTGCAAAAGGAAGAATAATTTAGAGGAGATAGAGATGATAGATTTTAGTACAAAAAAGGAATTTAAAATTGCTTTAATTTGTACGGTTATTTTTTTATGTATTTATTTTATGTTAGGCTTAATCTTTTGGAATGGAATTATTTTTGAAGAACCAGATGGTTTTTGTGAGAAAAAATATGAAGGATTATTGAAAGAGCCAATGAACTCATTATCTAGTTTGGCATATGTTTTGGTAGGTTTGTATATATTATATAATTATGATAATTTTCCTATTAAAGGAAAAAATCCAATGTTAAGTAAAGATATAGCGCCAATTATATATGCCACAGGGTCAATTTATTTGGGTCTTGGAAGTTTTGCTATGCATGGATCAAATACAGTATTAGGGGGGATTTTAGATTGGACAGGCATGTTATTTTTCATTTCATTTCCAGTGTATTACAACCTCTCCCGTAGTTATTCTTGGATAGGGCAACGTTTACTTTTATTATATTCGTCCATATTTATTTTTACAGCATTGATTGATGCAATAGGCACCATTACAGATTTCGTAATAATTCAGGATTATTCTGGGAAAGATAGTTTTACAGGTTCAAAAGACCTTAAATTAAAACATATTACAAGAGATTATTTTTGGTCATTGTATATTGGTACATGGATAATATTAGAAGCAAAAAATATTTCTAAAAACAAATTAATTCTTATGGCATCTTTACCATTAATTGCATTATTTACATTAACAGTTAATGCCCCATGGGTATTATTATTAATTCTGACAATATTATTTTTAGGTATTGCATATGTATTAAATTATTATCCAGGTAGAGAAATAATTAGAAAACCATCACCTTATTTATGGGGAGGGATTTTAACTTATATTTTAGGAAATATTGTTTGGAGAATGGATAAGACTGCAGAATATTGCAACGCATCATCATTATTCCAATATCATGCACTTTGGCATATTTCTACAGCATTTTCAATATTATTCTTTTATAATTATTTTACAACAGAAAAAAACAATTTATTGATTGAAGACTCCAGTGAATAAACTATAGGCGGAATAGAATAAGAAAGGTTTGAGAATTGTGGAATTAACCAAGTTATTTGCTAGAACAATACTTGATAGTAGGGGCAATCCTACCCTAGAAGTTGATTGCTTTGTTGAAGGAATTATGTTGGGTAGAGCCGCAGTTCCTAGTGGAGCATCTACAGGAGCATATGAAGCAATAGAATTACGAGATGGAGGCAATAAATGGAACGGCAAAGGGGTCGAAAAAGCCGTAGAAAATGTAAATGAAATAATTAACCCTAAATTAGTTGGTTTGGATATTTCATCTCCATATTCACAAGAACTCGTAGATGAAATATTGTTGGAATTAGATGGTACAGAGAACAAATCAAAATTAGGAGCAAATGCTATGTTGGGAGCAAGCATGTCTTGTTTGAAAGCATCTGCTGCATTAGGAGAAATTGATTGTTGGGAGCATATAAGTTACATAATGGATACAAAACCAAGTATTCCAGTGCCAATGATGAATATTTTAAATGGTGGAGCACATGCATCAAGTGATGTAGATATTCAGGAATTTATGGTAATCCCGCATGGTTTTGATAATTACAAATCAGCACTTAGGGCAGGAACAGAATGTTACCACTCATTAAAATCAGAATTAAAGAAAGACGGACTACTTTCAGGAATAGGGGATGAAGGTGGATTTGCACCTAATTTGCCTACAAATGAACACGGATTACAATATATGGTGCGTGCGATAGAAGGTGCAGGATATAGTACAGATGAAATTGGGATTGCGTTGGATGTGGCAGCAACAGAATTTTATACAGACGGAAAATATAATTTTGATCAAAAGAAAATATCTGGAGAAGAATTAGCTGAAATTTATAGTGGATGGGTAGAAGAATATCCATTGTTGAGTATTGAAGATCCTTTTGATGAAGATGATTGGGTCTCTTGGAATTTATTAACAAAAAATATTGGGAAGGATTGCCAAATAGTTGGAGATGATTTGTATGTTACACAAGTTAAAAGATTACAAAAAGGAATAGATACTACATCTTCGAATTCAATATTAGTTAAACTAAATCAAGTAGGAACAGTTAGTGAAACATTTGAAACACTAAAGTTAGCTTGGGATTCAAAATTTTCGACAATTATTTCTCACCGTTCTGGGGAAACTTCAGATACAATTATTGCTGATTTAGCAGTTGGAAGCAATGCTGGACAAATTAAAACGGGAGCACCAGCAAGAAGTGATAGAACTTCAAAATACAACCAACTATTAAGGATTTCAGAAAATTTACATAATTATGCTACTCCCTTCAAGAGGTGATGAGATTCAATCTAAAAAAATAATGAAAATTTGTGTATTAATTATAATTTTAATTTTATTTTTTGGCTTTATTCGCGAAGCATCTCCATATTTATTTGAACCAAATCCTGCAACTCTCGACGAAGAAATAGAAATTGTAGAGGTTGCTAGTGGATTGGGTAAACCAACTTGTTTAACGTGGATTTCTAGTGAATGGTTATTGGTTTGTGATACCCATACTCAGTCAATTTTAGCATTAGAATTATCTGAAGAAGGGTTTTCAAATCCAATTCAACTTATTTCTAATCTAAATAATCCGCACGGAGTTTTATTGTGGGAAGATATGGAAAAACAAATTCAAAAGATATTTGTTAGTCAAGCAGGAGAATTAATTTCTTGGCAGATAATTAGTGGGCAATCTCCAACGAATTGGAATTTTGGAGAATTAGAGCGTGTTATTGAAGGCGTAGCAACAGGAAATCATCAACAGAATGCAATAATTCAAGGCCCAAATAATACCTTGTTTTGGCATTCTGGATCAACATGTAATGTATGTGAAGAAGATGATGAAAGAAGTGCTACTTTAATCGAAGTAAATCCTGAAACAGGTAATTATAGTATTATTGCAACGGGAGTCAGAAATTCATTTGATGGGGTATGGGTGCCTGATGTGGGATATATTTTTACAGATAATGGACACGATTGGAGCGGAGAATCTTATCCCCCAGAAGAAATAAATTTATTAGAAATTGGAGGTTTTTATGGTTGGCCAAATGTCACTGAAGAAAACCCAATACCGTTGGGCAGCATACCTCCTATTGGGAATTATACTCCACATTCATCAGTTAATGGAATAGACATAAGGCCTTCCAATTCAACATTACCTGGAGGAAATATTACATTGTATGCCACCGTTTTCGGCTCTTGGAATACGGTCATCCCAGTTGGTAAAGAAATAATTAGAATTGATTTAATTGAAGATCCATCTCATCCACAAGGATGGGGTGTAGAAATAACAGTTGTAGTTGAGGATCTTGCAACGCCTTTACCTTTGAAATTCCATCCAAATGGGGATTTATATTTTGCAGAATATGCCCATGGAACTTTATACAAGTTAACTTAAATCCTCATCTTCATTTTTATTTAAATCAGAATTGATTAATGCGGTTTCTCCTTCTTGAGTAATTTTCCAAATCTTTGTGAATTTTTTATAGCTATAAATTATAAAATTATTCAAATATAAATTTGAAAGATGATAATTTACTAATGAAGGAGTCTTTTTTAATTCTGTAGATAATTGAGAAAGAGTCGAGTTCGTGCCTTTAAGCTCTTCAATTTTCTTTAAAATTAAGTATTGAGTACTTCCGAAAATAACTTCTAATGGTGGTTTTGGTAATGATTTTAATTTATCAACCTCAATATGGTGGGTATAAAATCTCAATTTTCTACCATCACTTACAGACCAAACTAACCCTTCCTTTTCTAATACAGTTAAATGATGAGACATTTGACCATTACTTAAATTTAAAATTTTCTTAATCAATGCTACATGAGCTCCTTGATTACCAATTAAGAACCCTAGAATTCTCCCCCTTTGGAATTCACCACTCTCTCTTTTTATTCCAAGCAATAATGCAGTTAATGCTAACCATCTTTTGTTAAATGGAAATCTTATTGTTTCAGAGCTACATACATACCCTACCATGACAATTGTAGGCGTTGCAATACTAATTGTTGCAATCTTTACTGTCAGTGAAGCAGCCCATCCATCTTTAGCCTCTAAATCAACACTACTTTGAGAATTTTCGCATACAATTTCAAGACACAAATCAAGATCTTGACATCCATCCCCATTCAAATCAATCGTAGCAAAATCATTAGGGCAAACATCGAGTAAATCAGGGATATTATCATTATCGAAATCAATATTATTATCACAACCATCAGGAGTCCCATCATTATCAATATCTACATTATCATCATAACCTTTACAATTATCATCACTATCAGCAACACCATCATTATCAAAATCAATAAAGTCGTCACAATCATCAGGAATTTTATCTAAGTCAAAATCAATTAAATCATTTCCATTCGGACAAATATCTTCCGAATCTCGAACACTATCAAAGTCACTATCAATAAATGAATCACATCCATCTGGCTTGGAATCTAAATCCAAATCTAAATTGTCATCATGACCTTCACATATGTCGTTAACATCTTCAACACCATCATTATCTGAATCAATTAATACATCACAGGCGTCTATAATTCCATCTTCATCTTCATCAATCCAATCTGGGCCCAATAAACATAAATCCTCGGAATCTATAATTCCATCTTCATCGACATCGATGAAATCGTCACAATCATCAGGGACATTATCATTGTCTTGATCAACCAAATCATTTCCATTTGGGCAGATATCTAAATTATCAAAAACGCCATCTCCATCGGAATCTGGGCATCCTTGTAAATTAACAAATTCACCTTTTAATGTGTTCAAACATAAATCTTGATCATCTTTTACTCCGTCTTCATCAGTATCTGGAACACCAATAAATACATCAAATGTAATTTCAGAAGTAGGGCATTCTACATCTCCATTATTTTCACAATTTTGAATTATTACCTTTGCATTAAGCGTAATAAAAACATCATTTTCGGCATCTTCATCAATATGCATGTCCCAATGAACTCGTAACATCCGATTTGGGAGAATTTTTTCAAATTCAGCAGAATCATTAAATTGATTTTCCGAACTTCTCCCTCCTGCTTCACTACTTCCGTAGGTTCCTCCAGAACCCCCTCCATTATCAGAACCTCCTCCATTAGAACCTCCATTATCAGAGCCCCCTCCTGTTGTTGTTGGGGGGTGGCAAGTGTTTTCTCCACACATTAGAATATCATCATCCCAAGTAAGATCCACACCTGGATTTTCAATTTCCTCATTACAAAAATTAGCTAAATTTAATTCTAAAGTTGCATTTTCACCAGGTTCCCAAAACCCATCCATATCAGCATTCCCGATTTCTTTAAACGGAGAATTACTCGTACTAACTTCTAGACAATCAGAATTTGTTGAGTAAAAAATAGAATTATTTTTCAGCTCTCCAGAATCAAAATTAACTAAATTAAACCCACTAAATATAACAATTAAAAAAACTAAAAAGGACCTTGGATTTCTCATGCTAATAACAAAACGGAACAAGTCTTTATTATAATTAATATTGGGTCATAAAATTGTAAATTTAAATTTATTATAAATTATTTAACCATTTTTTAAGCCTAGAACACCCTTCATCAATATTTTCAATACTTGTGGCATAAGAGATTCTTACCAACCCATCACCTTCTTCCATTAATGAGCCAGGAATTAGATGAACACGAGCCTCATCCAAAGCTCTTTTTGCAAAGGTCATATCATCCATCCCAGTTTCTGTTATGTCCATAAGGACATAAAAAGCCCCTTCAGGAGTAGGCACCCTTAATCCTTTAATTCCTTCTAAATTTTCAATGATTCGTTCCCTTCGTTTTCTAAAAGCGTTAGTCATTTCAGCAACTTCGTTTTTACAAGAAAGAGCGACTTCAGCTGCAGGCATTAGAAATGTAGGAACATGGGTTGCAGCGTTAGCATGACATTTGAATAAAGCACTCATTGCATTTTCTGGACCAGTTAAAAATCCTAATCTCCATCCCGTCATCGCCCATGATTTTGACCATCCTCCTATCACGATAGTCCTTTCAAAACCCCCAGGTAATGAGGCAGGAGATACGTGAGGCCAATCAACCCAAGTCATCGTTGCGTAAATTTCATCAGATAAGATCCATAAATCATTGCGTTCTGCAAAGTCAATTATTTTTTTAATTTCTTCTGGAGTGTACACCGCTCCCGTAGGATTATTTGGTGAATTAATTAATATCATAGTTGTTTTTTCTGATATCGCTTTTTCCATTTTTTCAAAATCAGGATGATAATTTTCTCTTTTTACTGGGACATGTATTGGAGTCATGCCAAGCAATTTAATTTGAGCATCATAGGTTGCCCAAGATGGAGATAATAGCATCACTTCATCACCAGGATTTCCTAGCCCCATTAAAGCGTACAATATCGTTTGTTTACAACCAGGAGCAATTAATATACGATTCATTTCAGCATCAATATTAAAATCGTCCCTTAAATATTTAGCAACAGCATTACATAGGCTTTCAGAACCAGGTTGACGCGTATAAAATGTTTCACCATTTTCAAGAGATTTAATAGCAGCATCTCGAATGCGTTCAGGAGTTGAAAAATCTGGCTGCCCTACTGTGAATCGTATTACATCTTCTGGGGGGGCCGTAAAAAAGGAGGCAAAACCTACACCCACAGATTCGATATTTTTGTTAAAAGACGGCATCCTCTCTCTCCTTGAATAAGTGGTGTGCGAATTCAGCCCTTCAAGGTGCTGATTATCTAAATGTGAACGAATTGAAATATTATGAGCACTCCGGAGTAAGTAGAAGCACGGGTGTCGGAGCGGTTACGTCGGGGATTGCAAATCCTCTTACCTGGGTTCAAATCCCAGCCTGTGCTCTTTTTTATTCAAGAGTTAAAAGAGATTAAAAGATAACCGTTCTAGGGTTCAAATATGCTGGAGATTCGAGACTTACATCGGGGCTTTGGCTCAGGTTCAAACCGAATTGAAGTCCTAAAGGGAATAGACCTTGAAATTAAACAAGGAGAGTTAGTTGCATTAATGGGCCCATCTGGTTGTGGCAAATCCACATTATTGAATATTATTGGAGGTTTGCTTGCGGCAGAAAAAGGAAATATAAAGTTAGAAGAAAGAAATTATGGGCTTAAAGGCCCATCTTCTGTTGTAGATGTTCGTAGGCATAAGGTAGGATGGATTTTTCAGGACTTTCATTTATTAGAACATCTAACTGCTTTAGATAACGTTGCTATGGCACTTGAAATATCAGGGATGCCAACCTCTAAAGCGGAAGAAAAAGCAAAAAAAGCATTAATTAGAGTAGGACTTGGAGACAGGATGAATCATCTTCCTGAACAATTATCTGGTGGACAACAGCAAAGAGTAGCAATTGCTAGAGCAATTGCTGGTGAAAGACCATTACTTTTAGCAGATGAACCTACAGGTAATCTTGATATCTCTACTGGTAAAGATGTATTACAAATTTTCAAAGATCTTTGCCATACTGAAAAAGATCCTATTTCAATTTTAATGGTTACACATGATCCAGAATTAGCCAGTAAGGCGGATAGAATGTTATTATTGAAAGAGGGCAAGACGGCAACATCTGATATTCGAAGTGCTTGGGGAGTTGAGGATGGTGAAGAAGAATGACCGAAGAAAAATTTCTTGGAAGAATGAAGCGGAAAATTAGTGATTTACCAAGTAATTTTAGAATTGCTACGTTGGGTGCTTGGAGAGGTAGAGAACGGGGGTTAGCAGTAATCGCAGGTGTATTTTTGGCTAGTTTAGTAATCACAACCGTATTAGCATATGGAGTTGGCCTTTCACAATTATTTCTTGCAGAATCTTTGGAAACAGAACCATTTGATGCAAAAATCGAATTCAAAAAAGCTCCAACTTATGAATCAGACGGGTGGACAAATAATACCACAACTTTGATGGAAACTTGTGATGAACTAACATTAAATGTTGAAATTACTGATTGTACAGTTATTTTAGGGAGACAAGGAATACATGGCGGTGGATTTTTTAATGAGGATTTTGTAGTTGCTCAACCATTAGAAATGCGTTCAATTTCTTCCTCAACGAATGAATTATGGGGCAATGTATCATTTGATTATCCAGAATTGCAAAATGCAGGTCCACCGATTTCTTCAATGAGAGGAATTAGATTACTTGGGCCAGAAGCTTTTGATGGAGAACTTGCAGATCGTTTAGGAGAACAAATAATTTTTGGATTGGGAAATTGGTCAACAGCAGATGAAGTTGAAAACGAGAGAGGAGTCTTTTTACCTTCAAATATCGCTTCCGAAGCACAAGCAAATGTTGGAGATAAATTAGATGAAGTTACATTTGCATATGTAATAGACAGAAAGGCTGGCGGTGCCCTTCAAAGTGATTGGGATTGTGAAGGAACCATAGATTCTGGAGATAATGGATATGCATATTGTAGGATGAATATGACTTTAACAAACTTAACAATTATGGGAATTTATGAACCTTGGCCATTTGGAAATCCAACACTTGCCCCTAATCCCATTTTTACAACTTGGACCGCTTTAGATGAACTCGATCGAGAAAAACTAATTGATAACGATCATATGTATTTAGGAGTAACAATAGATAGGGCTCTACTTCCAACTTCTTCTACCGATGCAGCATCAGAATGGGTTGAAGATTTAGGAGTTCAAATAGAAAGTCAAAATTATACTTCAGAAAATATAGAATTATTTTATTTTGATATTATTGGAGGAACAATCACATTTTTAGAAATCTTTCTTGGATTAGTTCAGGCTTTTGATTATATTATTATGATTCCAATTGTACTATTATCACTCTCTGTTTTAATTTATGGTTTGGTTTTATCATTAGAACAAAGGCGTAGAGAAATAGCAATACACAGAGTTATTGGAGCAACATCAAAAGGATTGCAAGGAATGGTGTTACTAGAATTAGCTGTAATGTCTACTTTTGCATGGATTGCGGGATATATTTTAGCCATTGCAGTAGTTCCTTTGGTGCTTTCTAGTGTAGGGTTTATGGCTTTTGAGAGTTTAGAGAATGTTGAAGTAAATCCTGTTCTAGGTTTAGGCTCAACAATAGTTACAGCCGCGGCAACACTTGGTTTAGCTTTACTTTTTGGCCGCAGTCGTTCTAAGGAATTTATTGAATTAGAAATCGAAGAAGGAGTAAAAAAAGTTAGAGAAGTAAGTAAGCCAAAAAGATGGTTACATTGGTTGATGTTCATAATTGGAGCAATAGCTGCAACAGATACATGGTTGGAGATGAATGGCTCTGAAGATGGATTAAATTCTAACTGGTTTATAGAAGGGTTACTAGGATTATTTGGACCCTTTTTATTGTGGATTGGTGGAGCATTATTGTTAGGTAGAATCGGCGCCAAAGGACCGAGAATAATGCAATTATTTTTAGGAAAAAGTCCATTATTAAAAGATGTTAAAAGAGGATTAAAAGGCTCAGGTTCAACAGAATCAATTAATAGATTATCAGTAATTATGTTACTTACATTATCAATTGTAACTTTAGCAGCGGTTCAAGGATACACGGGCACTTTGGTAGACGAATATACAGCATCTGCAACTGTGGGTTCAGATTTACAAATTACTACGGAACAACCTTCTAATTTCTCAGAAGTTCAAAATATACTTAATGAAGTATATGGTGAAGAATTATTGATTAGTGCAACCACGATAACGTCCATAGCTTTAGAGACAGAAGATGGAGATTCCTTCCAAACGTGGGTTCTTCTTAATGGAACCAGGGGCGTTCTTGATTGGACAGAACAATCAATTCCCGGGGAAAATATTGATACAGCCTTAGAATCATATGAGGAATTAACTTTCTCTGCTGGAGAATCTGCTGCATATGTATTAGATATATGGGGCTCTGGAAGGAAAGGTGGCGATGATAGAGGAGATGAATTATTATCATCCGATGATTTAAGATCAGAAAATTTAACCTTTACATGGACAGATATAGACATTGACTTTTCAGGAATAGACGAAGAAATAGAAAACGAGACAACACCAGAGTTTGGATTTGAACAACTTCAATTTTTATTAGAATCTTACAGTGAATCTATGGAAGTTGATTTATCTAATTTAAATTTACAAAATGCAGATTTAAGCAATAGAGATTTGAGTGGAGTAGACTTCTCTGGCACTAATTTGAGTGGAGCAAACTTGTCAAATTCAACATTAACAAATTCATTATTTGGTAACACAAATTTGGATAATGTTAATTTTATGAATTCAAATCTTTCGAATACAATTATTTTCAATAGTTTTGCTCCTAATTTTATTTTAAATTCTGATTTTACAAATGCAAATCTAGATGGAAGTTTTGGTTTATTCAACTTATCATTTTCAGATTTAACTAATGCAACTTGTCCGAACGGAGAAGTTACCAACACAAGCTCATGCGAGGAATTAATGATAGAACTCTCCATAGAATCTTTACCTCCTTCATTCACCGAATTACTTTTCACAGATGGAGGGTTTAGTTTCGAAGTACAGACTACGGAATATAACCAATCTTTACGATATATTGGAGTTCATGAATTCATTCCTGGAATCCCCACAACAACAATGGCTGATACATTAGTAATTGGAGAAACATCGTGGAGAGCATTAGTAGGAGATGATACAGCTAACAATTTTTCTGCAAATACCTGGATAATTAAGATTGATGCGATACAGGGCGATGAATTAGAAGCATTTAGGGCGAATTTAGATGCAGATTCTAGAATCTCCAGTGCGATGGATTGGTCATCTAAACATGGCGAAGTAGAAAGATCAGGGGGCTTAATTTTTGGAACTCAAGGTTTACTCAGTTTACAATTTGTTGTTGCGAGTATTGCTGCCGTTGCATCTGCTTTTGTATTTTTATCATTAGTACTAAATCAACGTAAAAAGGAATTAGCAGTGTTACAAGCTATTGGAGCAAGCCCTAATCAAATAATTAGGTTAGTATTGTTTGAAATATTATCTATTGTAGTAGTATCTATGTTTTTAGGAATTTTATTAGGTATGGCATTAGCACTTTCATTTAATGGCTTATTTTCTGTATTTGGATTTATTTTCGGAATTTTCGGAGGTAGTGAAACAATAATTGATAGGAATTTAGTATGGCCTTGGTTTGAACTTGCTATAGTTTCATTAACAGTATTTGTGGCCGTGGTTGTTGCATTATTAAGTACAACACGTAAAGCATTGAAGTCAGATCTTTCAACAGTTTTAAAGGGTGAATAATATGTCAGAAGAAGTAATAGATTATCAAACAATTTTATCAGCAGATAGTTTGTATCATGTATATGAATCTAAATCAGAAGATGGTAATGTAGTTGCATTAAGGGGCTTGCACCTCAAAGTTCTTCCAGGAGAAGCTGTAGCAGTAGTAGGACCTTCAGGGAGTGGGAAATCTACTCTTTTGAAATGTCTTGGGGGTTTGATGAAGCCAAGTGCAGGATCAGTATCTTTAGCAGATAAAAATATGACAAGATTAACTGGGAAAGAATTGGTAGAATTGAGACAAAAAACAGTTTCATTTATTTTTCAAGAAGGAAATTTATTACCTCATTTATCCGCAATTGATAATGTAGCTCAACCATTAAGACATCAAGGAATTAGTTCTAAAATAGCAGAGAGCGAGGCTAAGAAATTGTTAATTGAATTAGGCTTAGAAAGTAGAATGAGAGGATTACCAGCAATGCTTTCTGGTGGAGAGCAACAAAGAGTAGCAATTGCTCGCGCATTGATTACAAAACCTAAATTAATACTTGCAGATGAACCTACAGGTTCTTTAGATCCAATAACAAGTAGAGATGTTTTAGCACTATTCAAAAGTTTGCACAAAGAAAAAAACGTTTCTTTTTTAATTGTCACACATAGTAGTGAGGTAGCTGATTTTTGTGATAGAGCGCTTGAGTTACGTGATGGAAGATTTATTGCTCAACACGGCCAAGGATTTGAAGTTGAAGAATTGGCAGAATCTAGAGAATTATTAATTGATGAAATGGGAATGGTGAGTTTACCTCCTGATATTTTATTAAAAATGGGAGGTGCAGGAAGATGGATTGTAGACGAAGTAAATTCAGACCGGTTAATACTGGAGAGCTCCAAAGAGGAAGTTAATGAGTCATTGATTACAAAGAATTTAGTGCTAGCAGACATCTGTCCAGCATGTAGATATGAGTATACAGACGATACACAATTATGCCCAGAATGTGGAGCAGTTAGGCCAATGATTGTAAAAGAAGGTGAATAATATGGAAGTTACAAGATCAATTGTTAGGACTTGTTGTTTTATTTTTGGACCTGTTGTCTTAGCATCATATTGGTTTGGTGTTTCAAAAATGGAAGATCCCATGGCATTATGGGGGGGGATTCCTGAAAATTTAAGGCCGATGAATGTATTTTGTATGTTTGTAGCAGCAACAGGTTTTCTGATTATGTGGTGGTTATTTTTATTTCACTGGGATCCAATTTTAATTGAAACATTAAATTGGCCGTGGGCAGAAAACAATGGCGGAGGTTATGGAAGATTATTACTTGGATTTTTATTGGTGATGATACCCTCTGCAATGTGGCTAGATTTAACAAATTTTCATATTTCAAACGATTATGCATGGACTCCATACCTTGTAGTGGGAGTTTTAATTTTAGCATCAATTGGTAATATTTTGTTAGGTTTACTATCATGGAGTGCATATCAAGCAGGCTTTGATGGAGCAATTTGGGCAGTAATTGGATCATTAATGTTAGCAATTCAAGTAATCATAAACGATGCAATTTGGTGGAGTATTAAATTCCCTTGGTGATATAATAATGGCAACAAGATCATACACTAGAGTTAAACCAAGTTTTTTTGTTTTATTGATTATATCCTCCTTGTTAATGTGTAATTTTTCAGGATGTTTCGGAGATGACTCCATAGATTCTCAAGATGAAATTAGCATCGAAGAACAAGAGACCTTAGACAATGAAAGTAGTATTGAAGAACAAGATACCTTAGATAATGAAAGTAGTATTGAAGAACAAGATACCTTAGATAATGAAAGTAGTATTGAAGAACAAGTCACTGTGGATAATGAAACTTCAAATGAAACTCAAATTGAATTTGTAGAATTATGGCAAATAATTGAATATCACTATAAAGTAGATTTGAGTAATGTAAATTTTAGTGGTTTAGATCTTTCTGGAAAAGATCTGAGCCATTCCAATCTTAGCGGAGTAAATTTTAATGGCACCAATTTAAACAATACTAATCTAAGTTTTGCGGATTTAAGAGGTGCAAATATCGACAATGCACAACTCAGAGGCGCTGACTTAAGTTACGCACTTACATTTGGGGTGAATGGATGTGAAACTGCAGCTTTACCAAGCACATGGCTTTGTATGAATGGTGTTTTTGTGGGGTCCTTTGTCAATTTAAGTGGTGAAAATTTAAGCGGGGTTGATTTAAGTCATTCAAATCTCCATGAAGGAGATTTTAGAAATACAAATTTCAGTAATGCGAGACTCATTGGTGCACATTTCTACAGTGCAAGTTTACAATATTCAAATTTAAATAATGCACAAATTGAAGGAGTTTATCTTCAATATGGGTACCTTAACAACGCAACATTGACTAATGCAAATATGAGATTTGGTTACTTT
Source organism: Methanobacteriota archaeon (assembly GCA_949514915.1). Lineage (GTDB taxonomy): Archaea > Thermoplasmatota > Poseidoniia > Poseidoniales > Poseidoniaceae > MGIIa-I. The sequence continues at coordinate 28,358 of CATFLP010000062.1, forward strand.
TTCGGAGCAGATATGAGTGGTGTAGATTTAAGCGGGGCTAATCTTTATGAAGCAGATTTAAGAAATGCCACATTAAATAATGTGATTTGGAATAATACGATTTGCCCTGACGGCACAAATTCAGATGATAATGGAGATACATGTGAGAACAACATACTTACTGAACGACTTATGGAAACCTCTCCTTGGGACTGATTTTAATTACTGGAGCGGCTAGTGAAAGTTAATATTGCTATTAATATTAAAAAAGTTATAAAACAAACAGATGGGTCAAATATGCGCAACTTAAACCATATAGAATTCATGCCAAGTGGGTTCAGGAGTTGCAAAAAACATAAAATAACAAAAATATTCAACAACTTCTGCACCACTCCCTTTGCATTATAACTTGTTTATTCTTCTGAATTAACGACCTCTTTGTTTAATCTTCTATGCATCAAACAGTATTCAGAATTTGGAAGAGTTGGGCCATTACAATCATCGACAGCACACTTATCCATGCTTTTTTGAAACCATTCTAGTTAATTAAGAGTGATGTAAGAGGCATAATCATGACAACAATCTCAGGTAGTCGGATTTTAATTACTGGAGCGGCTAGTGGTTTTGGAAAATTAATGGCATTACAAATGGCCCAAAAAGGTGGACAATTGATACTTTGGGACATTAATAAAGAGGGATTAGATGCCGTGAAAAAAGAAATAGAAACACAGGGAAATAAGGTAGTTACAATGATTTGTAATTTACGTAATCGTGAAGAGATTAACAAATGTGCTAATGAGATATTAGAGACTGGCCCAGTTGATATTTTAGTTAACAATGCTGGAATTGTTTCAGGGCAATCATTTCTTGACTTAACGCCTGATCAAATAGAATCAACTTTTGAAATAAACACATTAGCACATTTTTGGACGGTACAAGCATTTTTACCAGAAATGATCAAACAAAATAAAGGACATGTAGTCACAATTGCATCTTCAGCAGGGCTGGTAGGAACATCCAAATTAGTAGATTATTGCTCATCCAAATTTGCCGCCGTAGGTTTTGATGAAGCTCTTCGTGCAGAATTAAGAGGAATGAAAAGTAAAGTTAGAACATCGGTAATTTGTCCATTTGTTGCAAGTACGGGAATGTTTTCAGGAGTCAAAAAAAGATTCTTTTTACTTCCAGTTCTTAAGCCTGAAAAGGTTGTTCGTAAAACAATAAAAGTTATTGAAAAAAATAGACGAAGGTTATTAATTCCAAAATTTGTTTATGCAAGTTACATTTGTAGATTGCTACCTGTATGGTTTTTCGATTGGATTGGAGACACTCTCGGAGTCAATAAAACAATGGAAGGTTTTGTAGGTAGAAATTAATTGGAGGAGAATAACATGCAAGGCATTCTTGATTTACAAAAAAATAGTTTTTGTAATTCACCATTTCCAACATTAAAGCAACGTAAACAAAATTTAAGATTGGTTTTAAAGATAGTATCCGATTATAAACAAGAATGGATTGATGCCATTAGTGAAGATTTCGGGCATAGAAGCAAACATGAAACATTGTTGATGGAATTGATGCAAGCACAACATTTGATTAAATATGTACTTAGTAATTTGAGAAGATGGATGAAACCTAAGTCACGTAGTTCTGGGTTATTGAATATCCCCGCAAGGTCTAAAATTTATTGGCAACCGTTGGGAGTAGTAGGGATTATTTCTCCTTGGAATTATCCAATAGATTTGACACTATCTCCATTAGTATATGCCTTGGCTTCAGGTAATAGAGTTATGATAAAACCATCAGAGCATTCACCAAAAACTTCAGAATTATTACATGTTCTTATTTCTAAATATTTTGAGAAGGAATATGTTGCAATTTGTTGCGGAGATGTAAGTGTAGGAATTGAATTTTCAAAACTACC
>CATFLP010000063.1 GCA_949514915.1 Methanobacteriota archaeon
ACTTCTCGCATTTTTGCTAATTCCATTACTACTTTACATTCATCTAAATCCCATGTGTCAAAAAGTGCCGCATCTGCTTCCATTCTTATCATTGCAACATTTGCGGTATCTACTGCACAAACTTCTAATCTGTCAGTATAGAAATCAAATCTTGCTTCTTCTACTTGAGTCATTAGCGTCTCAACTATGATTTTTAGTATACTACTTTCAGCTACTACGTGTAACATAACATCACCAGTATTTGTTCTGGTCTAATTGGAGGCTATTGAACGTTGCTTCATTCAATAAATAATAGAATTAGTATTCTCGCCAGCCATGTTTGCAAGTTTTACAGGTTAGTAATCTTGTTTCAGGTTCATCACTCGCTCTTGTTTGTCTTAATTCACTGTATACTTCTTGAGAATCGCATTTAGGGCAAATATAGGAACCTATGGTTAGAACACCATGAGACTGATCAGCATCATCTATAACCTCAATTTTTCTAGTTTCAGCTCTCGAACTTGATTGTACATTCCCTAAATCAATTTCTTCTCCAGTTACAGGATCTTTCATTTTATTGTCTAGGGGGCCTTCATATCCACATTTATAATTTGGACATTTTATCCACCCCTTTGAATCGGGAAATGATAGAGCACCACATTCAGGACAGAACATATTATTCCTCGCTAATAATCCTAAGGCCGACCTTGATGGTTTAAATGTATTCATCTTTAGTAACATAACAAAATAGATTTATCGGTATAATTTGAATTATTGAACCATTGGTATTTTTGTTTAGTTTGCTGTCGGATGTGCATGAAGTTGTGGCAAGATTGGCAGGCTGCTGCAGTAATTGATGAAAATTTTGAGATTTTAGAAGTGGAGTATTGTAAGAGATCTTTGAATAAAGAACAAGTAGCTAAAAGATTGAATTTGTTATCTTCTGGTGTTCTTCTCGAAGAAGCTAGGCATTTACAACAACGTTATCCAGAGGCTATTTTAATTGATTCTAGTGATGAGTTCCTTGAAAATGTTGAATTGCCTTATCCAGATGATGAAAGAATGAAAATTTTAGATGAGGCAGCATTATTATTATCAAAACAAAATGTAGATGATTCTGCTTCAGACCCAGACAGAAGATTAGAGCATTTAATTCGTGCATCAGATGAATTAAGAAGTAGTTGGGTATTATTGGAGGCACGATTAATTGAATGGATTGTATTATTGCTTCCAAGAGCAAGAATGGAAGTAGATAGAAATAGACTTGCTAAAATAATAAATTCATCAACAAGTATTTCAGATTTAGCAGATTATTTTAAAGTAACTCCTCCTAAAGTTCCTCCTACAGAATCAGAGTGGCAAGTAATCAAAAATTGGGCAGAATCTGTTGCTAATTTACAGTCACAATTGGACAGAATTGAGTCTACAGTAAGAGAATTAGCTCTTGAACATCTACCCTCTCTTTCAGCAATATCAGGGCCACTAATTGCTGCAAAATTATGTGTGGCGGCACATGGAAGGATGAGGCTTGCAAGATTACCTGCAGGGACTGTACAAATATTAGGTGCAGAAAAAGCATTTTTCTCACATTTAAAACAAGGGACAAAAACTCCAAAACATGGATTGATTTATTCTCATATGTTTATATCAAGGTCGCCAAAACCAGTTAGAGGCAGAATTTCAAGAATGTTGGCAGCAAGAATGAGTTTAGCAGCAAGAATTGATGCATTTGACGGGACTCCTTGGGGTGAGGAGGAATTTCGTCTTATAGAAGAAAAAGTTGAGAAAATTAGACAACAATATTTTGATTCTAAAAAGAGATGATTTGATGGTTAGGAAACAGGTGGATATTTCTCCAAATGTCAAACTCGAAGGTAGAGCTATTTGGACATTAAGTGCAGATGGAAATAACAAGGTTTATGGAGAAACTACTAGGAAAAAAAGAGGTGATGTTTGGAGGAGGTGGGATCCCTATCGTTCCAAATTAGGTGCTGCAATTTTAAGGACCAAAAAAGATCCTAAAATGCTCTTTCCTCCTTCAGGTTCGACTGTGGTATATCTTGGTGCAGCGCATGGTACGACAATTTCTCATATTCATGATCACCTTTGTGGGAAAAATAACAAATATTCTGGTAGATTAATTTCTGTAGATATTTCTCCAAGATGCTTAAGGGATCTAAATCATTTAGCAGTTAGGAGGCCTGGGATTATTCCAGTTTTTGGTGACGCGCGTAAACTTGAATCATGGTCTTATTTAGTTCCAAAAGGAGCAGACTGGTTATTTCAGGACGTTTCACAAGCGGGACAAGTTGACATATTTATCAAGGCTTGTAAACGTTTTTTAAAGCCTAATTCTACAGCCCTTCTCAGTTTAAAAGGTGCCTCAGAACGATTTAATGAAGGAGGAGATCAAGCAATTTTTTTAGAAACTAATGAAAAATTATTGAATTCAGGAATTAATATCGTAGAATCCATCGAATTAAGTGGTTTTGAAGAACAACATATGTTGTTTCATTGTATCCTTTAAATTAAAAAAAGCCCCTTCTGGCGCACCAGAAGGGGCAATCGTGTTACGGATTAACCGTTATTTCGACAAATGATTTGCTTATCTGCTGTTTTTGTCTGATTGAACTTTCAGACGAATAGCTTGTGCAGCAGCTTTTGCTGATTGCATTGCTTTTCGAACTCTTGTTCCAGCTGCGCTGTTTCCACCATCGTGTTTTGCAGCGTCTGTCATTGCTTCATTCAAATCATCTATCATACTTTGTACCATCGCTTCTACGGACATGGACCTGTCCCAGACAAGACGCTTATTATGGATTACCATTCAATACCTCATTTTTTTCGAAAAAACAAGGTTTTTCCAAATCTCCGAAATGTGCTAATTTACGACTTAATTAAGAGCCGTGCATCATCTGGAACCCTTATGCCAGAACTTCCAGAGGTAGAAGTTACTAGAAGTGCTCTCTCTAGATTTATATCAAATCAGAAAATAGTTGATTTAGGGTTCTCAGATGTTTGGAAAAAACAATTGTTAAGGGACGGTTCTAGATTTGCATCTTTTGCTTCTGAAAAATCTTCTGAATTTGGAATGGGAGGATTAATCGGTAGGACCGTGGAATCGGTAAGCAGAGTGGGTAAATTCTATTTTATTCATCTTAAAGAGGTTGAAACTCAAATTCCAGAAACATGGACAGTTATTGAAGGGCATTTGAGGATGACTGGAGGATGGTGGTTACTTCCTAAAGGAGCAGAATGGCCAGAAGGTTTTCCAGACAAACATTGCCACTTAGAAATAAAATTTGAAAATGGGTCGCAGGCAATATATCGTGATGTTCGTAGATTTGGAACATTAAAGTTAATGACAGATGAAGAATACTATCTTAGATTGGAATCTATGGGGCCAGATCCATTGCACGATGGTTGGAATATGGGCAAATTCAAAGATGCATTATGTAGTACAAAAAGAAATATTAAAGCTACCCTTCTAGATCAATCAAAAGTTTCTGGATTAGGTAATATTTATGTTTGTGAAGTACTTCATTTATCTTCTCTTTTGCCAACTAGGATTTCAAATGAAATTAAATTCCAGGAAGCAGCTAATTTGTTTGAAGTAATTGCACCACTTCTTACTAAAGCCGTTGAAGTTGGAGGTACTAGATTAACGAATCTTGATGATTTGCAATATATTCACGAACCTCAACTTTATTTGGATAATTTTGAAGTGCATTTACAAGTTTATGGAAGAGAAGGAGAACCATGTTTGAAAAATGGTTGTATGGGGGTTGTTGAAAGAATAGTACAACAAAAAAGATCTACTTTTTATTGTTCATCTTGTCAATATTGATTCAATAACTTCAAATCAAATTAATTTTTCAACTTGTTCATGATCATCTTTGCTCACGGACTTGAGGGTTCACCAAATGGTAGCAAGATACAGACATTGAGAAATTCGGGGTTTGAGGTATTAGCTCCTGATTTCCAAGGTATGCCATTGATTGATAGAGTAGAACTTTTAGAAAAGATTAGTTTAGATTATGAAGAAAAAAAACCTATTTTAGCTGGTTCGAGTTATGGCGGTTTAACTGCTGCAATTGTAGCTATGAAATTTCCAGAGAGATTTAGTGGTCTTCTATTATGTGCTCCAGCATTACATCTGAAAGAACCTCCTGTTGACGAAACAACAATTCTTATTGCACCTAAAGA
>CATFLP010000064.1 GCA_949514915.1 Methanobacteriota archaeon
AGTTCATGAATCATGGGTATAATATGGAAAGGCGAAATCAGCCTAAATTTGCTATTCTCATAGTATTTTGTTTTTTGATAACTTCTATGTCTACAATAGTAAATGCAGATCAAGAAGATTCTCTCACGGCCACCATTCATTCAAATTGGCTTGGAGAAGGAACTCATGGATATATTATTAAATTTGATAGAGCGCCAACCGCTGAAGAATTAGGAGGAATTGTAGTAAGTTCTTATCATCAAAATTCCGAACAAGAAAGTAGTAATCAAACAAATTTCACTTGGGGTAATGGGTTAGGAATTATTGAAATAGACGAATATTCAATAATGTTGCCAAATCAACTCGCATACGGAGATCAAATTGATATTGACGTATTTGTTAATGGCACAATAATATCATCTAGGGCATTTAATCCTGTAATCTGGACACAGCCTTTAGCAGATCATGAAGTAACTTTGTCTACCCATTGGGAATTAAATCAAACGGAAGAGTCAGCACAAGGAGAAGATAATTATTTGTTAATCTTTGATGGTCAGGGATGGCAAAAACGAACCGCCTCAATTTTAGAATCTAACGAATTAGGGAATGGCACCCTCTTTTTGAGTGAATCTACAGATGAAGGGAACATACTTTTTGATTTAAATTTAGATTCTGTATGGAGGAATGAGACTACTATTGATGGATTATTAACAGATAGTGAATTTGAAATGAGAGGGAATGGTAGTGTTAGTGTTTTTGACAATTCAGAGGGAGAAATGTATGTCAATATTACAGTTTTAGATGCATTAATAAATCGCTCAATGAATTCAGAAATAATCTCTGAAGAATTTTTGATAGAAGGATTTGGACAATTAAATATGCATCAAGAAGATGAAGATTCCTCAACTGAAATGGACGGTGCAATCTCTTATTTCAAATTAGAATATTATGATGTGAATGGAGTTCGTATTAAAAATTACAACGACATTGTAGCAACAGCAGAGATGGAACAACACGATGGCGATAATCACATCTATCTTGAAGTGACTGAATTACGTTTTTTTGAAAGTTGGTTAGATGGAGAGAGAATAGGAGAACATAATTTAATTAGTGCTCAAGGGACTTTTGATATATCAGATGAAGAAAAAAGAGATGAAGATACTAATGAAACCGAAGAAAGTAGTGAGGGAACTACAATTAATGGAACGATAGTTCATTTTGAAACGGAAAGCATTGATGGAAATACTGTAGAAGATTACATGCATGTTTATGGAACGATTAGTGGAGACACCCAAGGAACCTGGGGCCTATTAAGAGAGATTGAAGATGTTGGACCTAGTGGGAATGATTCAGGAGATATTTTCACTGTAAACGTAATTCATAATCAAGTGTGGTATAATATTACTGGTGCAGCAGGATTTTTTGCTGATGAAATTGGTGTGGGTGCATACCATAATCAAACATGGGATTATCAAACAACTCCTATTGATTGGGAAAATAGAACAATTCGTTATGCATGGAGAACAACAGGGGCTACTGCAGATGAAGGTGAAGAATATCCTGAAAATTCTCCAATTCAAAATGAACCTAAAGCACCAACTGCAGAATCAGAATTAGGAAATATTACCATTGGCCGTGAGTCTGGATTTGCTCCTGAATTTTTATTGCCTGGAGATATTGTAAGATTAGATCATGGAGATATATTTGGTTTGGATATTGAAGCTACAGGTTTTGGTCAAATTACAAGAGATGGACATGTGATGCCTGTAACTTATTGGTCAAGTATAAACAACCCTAATTCAGAAGGTAGTGCCTCTGGTTCTGTAATAAATAATGGGATTTTAGCAGGTCTTTTAGCAGAAGTAACTAGGGAATTAGTGATTGATACAGATTTAGGAGGAGCAATTTTTACAGAATATCAAACATTAGAAAGAATACTATCTCCAAGTATTGTTACTGAAGAAGAAAATAATCTTCCAGAGATTATTGATGTATCATTTAGAGAAATTACATTATTAAACGATGCAGGGAATATGGCACATTTAGAAGTAGAAGTCAAAGATTTAGATTGGAATATTCAATATGTTAGGGCGAGTATGAGCCTTGGTGATTATGTGCTTGATAATTTAGAATTAAATGATCGTGGCTTGGATGGGGACTTAGCAATCCAAGATGATATTTGGACAATTCCAATCACGTGGGACTCCTCAACACATGGAGAATTAGTTGTAAATGTGGAAGTAAGTGATTTGTTCGGAGAAATTGTAGAAATTTGGAATTTAAATATTTCAAACCGCCCTCCTGAGTTAATTGAATCTTCTCTAGAAGTAACTCAATCTGCAAGGTTATCTATTGTAGAAATAAGTGCTAAAGCTATTGATGCAAATGGTGTAAAATCCATCTCAGTCGATTTAAGACCCTATGGGGGAGAGTTATTTGTATTAACAAAAGATACTGATTCCGAATATTGGAGAGGAGAATTTACAATTCCTAATACTGTAGTTCCTGGGAACTTTGCTATTCCATTATCATTAGAAGATTTAGATGGGGCAAGTATAGTTGTTACTGGTCCGAACATATTGATTACAAATGAGGGCCCAGTCTTAACAAATTCAAAAGTAACTCCTGAAAAAATAATTGCTCCTGAGATAGGGCAAATGTCAGAAGAGACATATGTAGTTAGTGTGGAGGTACAGGATTCAGATGGATTGAGCGCAGTACAGGTAAAATTACATGAGTTATTGGCTGGAGATCAAGGAGAATCCTGGAAATTAATGTATGATGACGGTTCAAATGGAGATTTAACAGCAGGGGATGGCGTATATTCTATTTCATTTCAAGCGCGCCATCTTCCAGCAGGTTTTGTTGAAATAGAATTAAGGGGAATTGATATTTATGGCCAAAGTACAATTGTTAAACACAATGTAATTATTGAAGATGAAGATACAAATATTGGTACAGATCCATCACAGGGAATCATACAATTACTAAGTAATCCAGTAGTTATATTTTCATTATTATTTGTTTTGGTAAGTATCGTAGCAGCCGTAGTATTCATCTTACGTAAAAATGGTATAAATTTAGGTAATTTTGGTGAAGATTAATAATAATGTCTTACCAAATAATTTCTAAATTTATTAACATTTTTAATATGCTGATTTTGTTGTGCTAATTATAACTGAAGCAATTTTGTACGGGTCGCCATTTGAGGATGGTCTACGATCTTCTAAACGACCTTTCCAACCATCTTCGACAGTGCCTACTGGGATACGAATTGAAGCTCCTCTGTCAGAAACACCATAAGAGAATTCATGAATTGATTGGGTTTCATGTAATCCTGTTAATCGTTGCTCATTATGGGCGCCGTATACATCCATATGTTTCTTAATATTCTTTCCAAATGCTTCACAAACTTGGTTGAAAATTTTCTCATCTCCACATGTTCTTAAAGTATTGTCTGAAAAATTTGCGTGCATGCCAGAACCATTCCAATCTGTGGCTCCAAGAGGCTTTGGATGCCATTCAATTGTTAAACCATATTTTTCTGCATTTCTTTCTGCTAAATAACGAGATACCCAAATTTGATCACCAGCTTCTTTTGCACCCTTGGCAAATATTTGGTATTCCCATTGCCCCACAGCTACTTCAGCATTGATGCCCTCTACATTCAAACCAGCATCAAGACATTGATCAAAATGATCTTCAATAATATTTCTTCCAAAGGCATTAGCTCCACCTACTGAGCAATAAAATTGGCCTTGAGGAGTTTGGTCTCTTGGGAACCCTAATGGTAAATTAGTTTCAGGGTCCCATAGAAAATATTCTTGTTCAAAACCAAACCAAAAGTCTTCATCGTCATCATCAATTAAAGCTCTTCCATTAGTTGAATGTGAGGTGCCATCTGCATTGAGAACTTCACACATCACTAAGTATCCACAGTTTCTATCTGGATCTGGACAAATAAATACAGGTTTTAGTAAACAGTCAGAATCTGAACCATCTGCTTGAAGTGTAGAAGAACCGTCAAATGACCACATTGGGCATTCTTCTAAAGTGCCTTTGAAATCCTTAGCAATCATTGTTTTACTGCGTAAGCTTTGAGTTGGTTCAAATCCATCTAGCCAAATATATTCGAGTTTTGCTTTATCCATCATTGTTATCAGAACCTTCGCTTCCGAGACGGTATATTAAACATACGCCCAAAATTAATTCGCTATTATAAGCATATTGTACATTAACTTAGACATTTACTGTCATTTTGAACATAATTATACAATATTGTTGAATTATTGTTTTTATTTTTTTAATTTTTTAAAAATGCCGACAATCGTTTATACGCAGAACTTTTCGGCAAATTACTGCGAGCGTAGTGTAGCGGTTATCACCCGGCGTTGCCAACGCCGGAACCCGGGTTCAAATCCCGGCGCTCGCACTTTCAATCTAAAAATAATTAAAAAAACAAGAGATATTTGAAGTATACTTATTAGTATATTTTGCTAGCCAATAATTATGCGCAACAACTCTAGATTTCGCACAGCAATATTATACGCCTTACTCATGGTGTTAATGACACAAGCATATTATTTCAATAATACAGATCAAATTGAACACAATGAAGAAATATTTGAGCAAGAAAATAAATTTTCAGGTGCAACTGGAACAGCAGTTCAAATTGAACTTGGAGAGGGACATTCTTGTGCAATTAGTGCTACAGGAGCAGTAAAATGTTGGGGGCAAGGTTCTGATGGCCAACTCGGAATTGGAAATGTTCTTGATTTAGGTGACGAAACAGGAGAAATGGGCATGAATTTACCATTTTTAGATTTAGGAACAGGGTTAATTCCCACTTCTTTGGCATTAGGAGATCAACATTCATGTGTGTTATTTGATTCAGGCTCAATAAAATGTTGGGGAGACGTATCAAAATTAGGTTTAGGATTATCTGCAAGTGAGGATGGATTTGGAGACGGATATTTGGAAACGGGCGATATGTTACCATCTTTATCGTTACCTTCTGGGAGAATTGCTACAATGATTGAAGCAGGAGGAGGGCATACTTGTGCAGAATTAGATAATGATGATTTAATTTGTTGGGGTGACAATAATTATGGCCAATTAGGCATGGGTAATACTACGCCCTTAGGAAATCATGCTAGCGAAGTTGGTAATGGTTTTTCAATAGTTGAGCTCCCACCAAGTAGAAATGTTTCTCAATTGGCATTAGGATATACTCATACTTGTGCACTTTGGGATGATGGTTCAGTTTCTTGTTGGGGAGATAATACAAACGGGCAACTTGGAATTGATAGCACAGAGTATATTGGTGATGATTCAGCAGAAATGGGTTCAAACCTTGGATTTGTATCATTTCCAAACGGTAACACTGCTGTAAATATTACTGCAGGAGATGGATTCACTTGTGCAATATTAAATAATTCAGATACAGTATGTTGGGGAGATAACCAATTTGGTCAATTAGGTATTGAGAATACTAATGATATCGGAGATCAAGGTGGAGAAATGGGCAATTCGTTAGGAGTTGTTGATTTAGGAACTTCTAGATATGCTGTAGAAATTGATGCAGGTTCAACAAGTGTTTGTGCAATATTAGATAATGCACAAGTAAAATGTTGGGGGCAAAATGATGTAGGACAATTAGGACTTGGAGATACATTAGGTCGTGGAGATGGTTTTAACGAAATGGGTAATTCATTACAGCCAGTTAATGTTGGAGGTTCTGCAGACCGTATAGAAGTTGGAGATAAATTCGCTTGTATAATTTTAACAACTAATGGAATCAAATGTTGGGGTACTGCAAGTAATGGTAGACTAGGATATGAGGATTTAGCTTTCAAAGGTGATGATAATTTAGATATGCCAACTGATGATGTTGAATTAAAATTAGATGATACTTTTGAAGGTGATGATTGTAATGAATTATTCCCCTCAACTAATCCAATTATGGAAAATCA
>CATFLP010000065.1 GCA_949514915.1 Methanobacteriota archaeon
ATTCTTTCCAGACATTGTTGAAATGGCAATAAGGAACCTGTCAGCTCTTCTTTGTTCATTCTCGTTGACAAATATACTTGACTCTTTAACATCACCTAACATCTCTAATATTCTAATTTGATTAGGATGGATGTATCTCGCTGCCATGATTTGTTCGGAAAAACCACTATATAATGCATTTTTTAAACCAGGTGTCAAATTATCAATGCCTTCGGGAAATGCATGTTTTATTAGCTTAGGAGTCAATTCAAATCCAACTAGGCGTGATCTCATTTCATTCATTGTATACCTCATTCCGATTATATTTAAAAGAATAAAAACTGGTAAGGCCAATAAGTTTACTGTTGCCCTTGTTGCAACCCTCCCAATCAATCTAACCCAAATTCTTCTTAGAATTGATTTGAATAATGAAGCGCTGCCAACTACTCTAATTTTAGTTAATATTTTCCTAACCATTAATCCATATTTGCCAATTTTTTCAAGTGGGTTTATTCCAAATAATTTACCTCTATGTCCAGGAGCGCCCATAGCAGCATAAATTAACCATCTTGGCATTGATTGTTCCATATCAATTTTATTTAATTCATCTTCTGGGATATCAAGTACTTTAGCCATCCTCGCTGCAGTATTTAATGAGTCCCTATAAAGAAATAATAATTCTATAGATGTTGCTACTATTCCAAAAATACCAATAATTATGCCAGCCATTAATTTTTCAGAATTGCCAATTTTTTCCCATGGCTCTAAGGCATATGCAACAAGAGAAATTAACATACCCGATAATGCTCCTGCTAATCCTGCTCTTATTATTGCAAGAGCACATAAATTATCTAATCTTTTATCTGCGTGTAATCTATCATTTATTGGTTCTTCATCTGAATTACGAAATGATTTGAGGAACCTATTTATTGCCCATTTTTTAAGTCCTTCTTTTTTAGACATTAGATCACTTAATCATATTCATAAAATCCAATTCCGGTTTTACGGCCTAATTTACCTTCTGAAACCATCTTCTCCAATAGTGCTGCTGGAGCATATTTTTGTTCCTCAAAACCAGAATGTAATACATTCATTATGTGAAGCACAGTATCTAAACCAATTAAATCTGCTAATGCAAGTGGGCCAATTGGATGATTCATACCTAGTTTCATAATGCCATCAATTGCTTTTGGCTCAGCTACACCTTCTTGCAAAGTAAGTATTGCCTCATTTATCATTGGGCATAATATTCTATTAGAAACAAATCCGGGCGAATCATTGCAAAATAAGGGAGTTTTACCCATTGACTCCGTAGCATTAGTTATTGTGTCGCAAACAGAATCTGTAGTGTCTTTACCTCTAATTATTTCTACTAACTTCATTAATGGAACTGGATTCATAAAATGCATTCCAATTACAAGTTCTGGACGTTCTGTAGCATTAGCTAATTCGTTAATACTTATACTGCTTGTATTACTAGCTAATATTGTATTTTCTTTGCAAATTTTGTCTAATTCAGAAAAAATATTTTTCTTTAATTCTGGTATTTCAGGAACTGCTTCAATAACAAGATCGGCATTAGAGCAATCTTCCATTGAAGTAGATGTTTTTATATTACTAATTGCATCATCAGATTCTTTTTGAGTTAATTTTTCCTTAGATACAAATTTACCCAAACTAAATTCAATGTTACTCATTGCTTTAGTAAGATATTCTTCCTTTATATCAATTAACAATACTGAATAACCTGCTAAAGAAGCAACTTGTGCAATTCCAGAACCCATCTGTCCGGAGCCTATTACCGCTATTTCGCCAATCGTCATATTGTAATGCTAAGGGAGGAAGGATATGATTTTAATCTAAAATGAAACTATTAGGATAGCCCCTCCCGGATTCGAACCGGGGTCTCTGGCTCCAAAGGCCAAAATGATGGACCTCTACACTAAGGGGCTGAGTATTCCTACGCAATCAGGCAGGGTTCTTACCATTAACGGTGCTAGATGCAAGAATTCTCATACATTCATCATCTATTTTTTCTAATGCTGAATTAATAAATTCTGAAGGGTTAAAATCTGAATTTTTAATTTCATAAATTGATGCTTGTAAAGCCATATCTAAACTATCGCACGCTTTGACGAATAATGCTTCTGGAGTCGATTTATTCTCATATTCTAGCCATAAATCCACTAATTCCGTTTTAATTTCAGATGATTTTGTTAATTCTTTAATCGCAGAAAATTCTAATTCATATTTTTCTTCTTTCGAGATATTATCGTCAGGAGTGATGTCGCCAATTATTGCTTCACCCAAATCATGTATTATGCACATGCTCAGTACTTTATTTCTATCATAATCTTTTGGACAAAGTAACAAAGCTAAATATGAAACTCCCCAAGAATGAGAAGCTACAGATTCTACAGATTTTAAACCTGAATTTATCCATCCAGCCCTATCGATTTCCTTCAATTTAAATGCATTCAATAATTCGTGACGTAAATCCAAGAATATCAACACTCATACTTGTGCAATTTTTTCATCGATAATTGATTCTATTACTGAACGTAATTTTGGATCTAATTTCGTTTCTTCTGTATTCTTTTTAACCTTTCTAACTTTAATCTGTTTTGTTCTTTTTTCTAATTGCGAAAAGTTTTCTGGCATAAAAGTTGGCTTTTCGCTCAGATTCTCAAATTCACTTGCCCTAGTATGTAAATTTGAAAGTACACTTTCTGCTGAATGTTTCAAACTATTCTCATATTCTGGTTCATTTTCAAATAAAGCCTTTACAACTCCTTGTGCCCAAGTATTTTTACATTGGCTTTTACGAATTAAATCACGTGTGTTATATCTAACATTATCAAGCCTTTCTCCAGTTTCTGGACAAAAAGCAATACCAGTTTTTATTGTATTTTCCTTGTTTTCACTAAATCTTCGAGGCATCCCAATCAATTTTTAGGGACTCTGTCGGTGTTATAACAGTTATTGAACATATCATCTAAAAAATGAGTTTTTTAATACAATAATAAAACACCATCATTTAAAGATAAAATCTGGATTTTT
Organism: Methanobacteriota archaeon; assembly: GCA_949514915.1. GTDB lineage: Archaea > Thermoplasmatota > Poseidoniia > Poseidoniales > Poseidoniaceae > MGIIa-I. Next base: position 3,040 of record CATFLP010000065.1, read on the forward strand.
AAATAATTCTTTGGTCATATTCTTTTGATGAGATTCTAAAGTTCCGCCTCCAATTTCTAATAGTTTCGAATCTCTCCATAACCGTTCAACTACATATTCGCCAACATACCCATATCCTCCCATGACCTGTATTGCACGATCAGCAATATTTTTTGCAGCAGTTGTTGCAAATAATTTAACACCATCCGTATCTAAACGATATCCTCCAGATTCTAAATTAATCATTCTTGCAGTATTATAGACATATGCCTGCATTGCCTTATATTCTGCATAACTTTCGGAAATATGCCTCTGAATTTGGCCATAAGCACGAATTGGTTTTCCAAAAGATGACCTCTCAGTTGCGTAATTATTCATCTCGTGTAATGACCTTCTAGCAATTCCAAGGCTCATTGCAGCTAAAGCGATCCTCTCTAATTCTAAGTTTCTCATCATATGCAATATAGAACCTCCAACTGAACCTACTAAATTCTCTGGAGGAACAATACAATTCTCAAATACTAATTCTGCAGTGTTTGAAGCACGCATACCTAATTTATCATATATTTTTTGACCAACACTATATCCTTGCATTCCTTTTTCTACGATAAAGGTTGAAATTTCGGCCCTTCCATTTTCACTTTCACCTGTTTTTGCATATAACCAAACAATATCTGCAGGCGTACCATCTTCATCAATTGATCCATTTGTAATCCACATCTTATTTCCGTTAATAACCCAGTTACCTTCAGAATTCAATTCTGCTGTTGTCTTCATACCCATTACATCGGTGCCATAATCGGGTTCTGACATAGCCATACAACCAATTAATTCTCCAGAACAAAGACCTGGTAAATATCTACTTTTCTGATTCTCTGAACCATTAACTGACAGATTATTAGCAGTAAGCATGGAATGAGCAAGGTAGGATAATGTAAACGCCGGATCAGAAGAAGATAATTCTTCATGAATAATTACTGCAGAGATAGTATCTAATTCAGAACCACCATATTTTTCTGAAACTGTTAGACCTAATAGTCCTAAATCTCCAAGTTCTTTAAACAATTCAAGATTGAATTTTTCCTCCTTATCATGAATTAATGCTTGAGGCTCTAGGCTTTTATCAACAAAATCACGAATCATTTCTCGAAGCATTGAGTGCGCTTCAGTTGGATTAATCAAATCAAATTCGGACACGATATCTTCTTCCATCAGGTATCCGATGAAGACATTGCTATTATTATTTTGAAAAAATATTCAAACATTCATTAGTTGCTTTAATTAATTCTGCTGCTATTGGAATCTCTGCAACTGAATGACCAGCATCGGGAACTATTACCAATTTTGCTGAGTCTAATTCCTGTTTTAACTCCCATGCACTTCTAGGAGGGCATACAACATCGTACCTTCCCTGAATAATCCATGTTGGAATATGTTTTATTTTATTTACATCTCTTAATATTTGATTTTCATCTAAAAAAATACCATTAATAAAATAATGTGATTCTATTCTTGCAAAAGCATCAGCAAAATCAGAATCATCTGCTGCTTCTATATATTTTGTATCTGGAATTAATTTACTTGTAGACATTTCCCAACGAGTCCATTCAAATGCTGCTGATTTACGTATATTCATGTCATCACTTGTCAATCGATTATAATATGCTAAAATAAGATCTTCTTGTTCCTCTTTTGGAATATGGTTCTTATATGGTGCAAATGCATCTGGAAATATATGGCTTGCACCATCTTGGTAAAACCAATGTAATTCTTTTGGCCTACACATGAATATTCCTCTAAGAATTAAAGCCTGTACTTTTTTTGGATGTGTTTCAGCATAAATTAAAGATAATGTTGAACCCCAAGAACCTCCAAAAACAATCCAATCACTAATTCCTAAATGCTCCCTTAACTTCTCAATATCAGAAACACTAGCCATAGTATTGTTGTCTCTAAGTTCAGCATGAGGTGTAGATTTACCACAACCCCTTTGATCAAATTGGATTATTCTATATTTTTTAGGGTTAAAATATCTCCTATACATTGGCTGACTTCCCCCCCCTGGACCTCCGTGTAAAACAATTACTGGATGACCATTTAAATTACCTGATTCTTCCCAATGAATAGTATGTAATTCACTAACTTTCAAATCACCTTCATTAATTAATTCAATTTCAGGAAATAGCACATCATCTAAAACCATCGGCATATTAGAACCGAAATATAACAAGAATATTAATCATGACCCCATAGTTGGTTTTTTGGTGTATAGCATTTCCGACAGGTCATGGAGAGCATAGTTGATTACGCTGATTCTAAATTAGGAAACGATTTGGGAATATATGCTATTATTTTTCTAATTTTAATTTTATCACTAATAATAAGGCAAGTAACCATATTCTTACTTCCCAGATTATTTTCTAGAGCAATTAAAAAATCTGAAAGGTTTGCACAAATTGAATTAAATTCAAGAAAAAGCATGGCAACCGCAATGTTTGGGTTAATCTCCTGGAAATTACTTGAAGAACTACCACAAGTAGAATTTTCTGGAACTGTAATCTTATGGAGTTTTACTATTTCAAAAATAATTTTTCTTGTATTTATCATAAAATCTGCTCTAAAAATGGTAGATGGAATTACAATAGCTGTTGGGATAATGGATAAAGACGATAAATTAGACACTACTGAAAGAACATTGATTTCTGCATTAGAATCATTAATGAGATTCATTATATTTGTTTTCGGAATATTGTTCATTTCTGAAACATTTGGTTTCGACATTACAACATTAATTGCAGGATTAGGGATTGGGGGATTAGCACTTGCACTCGCTGCAAAAGATTCTATTTCAAACATTTTTGGTGCAATAACTGTACTAATTGATCAGCCATTCAAGGTAGGAGATTGGATTATTGCATCTGGGGTTGAAGGCGAGGTCATAGACATTAGAGTCAGAACTACCCTTGTAAGGACCTCTACAGATACAATTGTTACTTTACCAAATGCATCATTAGTTAGTTCTAGTGTTGAAAATTTTGGAAAAAGAAGGTGGAGAAGATATCAACCACTACTACACCTTGATTTAGATACAAACCCTGATTCTATAGAATCTTTTTGCAAAGCAATTGAGGACAGAATAAACAATGATCAAAAAACAACAAATATGGATTCTTCATTTGCAACATTAGAATCAATTAGTGCTCAATCTATTGACATAAAACTAAACGTATATTGGAATGTAAATAGTGGAATTGAAGAAAGAATGGCTAGGCAAGCGCTACTTTTAGATATTGCAAGGTTTGCCAAAGAAAGGAATATTGATTTCTTTGAACCTCGTGTAAGAAGTAATCGATGAATTTTGCAAAATATCAATAACTTGATATTTTTAGAAGATTACATGACTAACATAAGGCCGTTTCATTTAGCATTCCCAGTGACTGACATTCCTGAAACAAGAAAATGGTATCAAGAAATTCTAGGATGTACTATTGGAAGAGAATCTGATAAATGGATTGATTTTAACCTATTCGGCCATCAAATAGTTGCACATTTAGTTAACAAAATAGAAATTCCAGAATCTAGTCCTGTAGATGGTAAAAGTGTCCCTGCAATGCATTTTGGGGTTGTTTTAGAATGGCAACACTGGAATCAATTTTCTAAAAAATTAATCGAAAAAGGAATAGAATTTGTAATTGAGCCTCACATTAGATATAAGGATAAACCTGGAGAACAAGCTACGATGTTCTTTAAAGATCCTTCAGGAAATCATCTAGAATTCAAATCTTTTCAATCAGATGAGGGTATTTTTGCAAAAAATGAATAGTTTCCAGGATGAACTTCAAGATTACCATTCCCGTCTAAATCCCAAATTGTTGTACATAACTGATCTAAAAACCATCTATCATGGCTAACTATCACTAGTGTCCCCTCATAACTACTCAAAGCTTCTTCTAATGCCTCTTTAGCATCTGTATCTAGGTGATTAGTAGGTTCATCTAATAGTAATAAATTATTTTCCTCTAATAATAATTTTAACATTGCTACTCTGGCTCTCTCTCCACCTGATAATTTTTCTAATTTGGTATTCACCATCTCTTTTGAAAATTGAAACCTACCTAAAAGAGCACGAATATCTCCATATTCCATTTTAGGTCGTAATTTTTGAATCTGCTCTATAGGATTTAATGAAAAATCAAGAGTCCTATGATCTTGGTGAAAATAGCCTATTTTAACACCAGGTGACAATTCAACCTTTCCTGAATCTATTTCTTGATTGCCTAATATTATGTTCAATAGAGTGGTTTTTCCTGCTCCATTAGGTCCTAAAATACCAATTCTCTGCCCTTTAGAAATTCCAAAGGTTTGGGATTTTAAGATTGGGCTTTCATTATTATCAAATGAAAGGCTTACATTTTCTAATGAGATTATATCCATACTACTTTTTTCTAAAGATTTAATATTAAATTGAATCTGCTTTCTTTTTTTAGGCTTCATTCTCTTTAACCATTTTAATTCCCTTTGAGTCCTCATCAACATATGGTGTTTTTGTGAAATTGATTTATCGTATTTGTTTGCTCTTTTCATTGACTGTAAAGCACCAGTAAGTCTTTTTATTTCTTTTTCGTTTTTACTAATTCTATCATCTAATGTTTGTAAAAAAAGATTTTTTTGTTTAACATAAGATGAATAATTTCCTTTGTAACCCCAAGTCCCACCCTCTCTAATTTCAAGAACATGATTACAGATTACATCTAAAAAATATCTGTCGTGACTAACTACCAATATTGTTCCTTTGAATGTTAATAAGAAATTTTCTAACCAATTAATTGTCATCAAGTCCAAATGATTTGTTGGTTCATCTAAAAAAAGTATATCTATCTCTTCTAAACCTACAAGTTGCCTTGCTAAAGCAACTTTTGCTCGCTCGCCTCCTGACAGATCTGAGATTTTAATATCCATTGATTTATTTCCTAATCCTAAATATTTCAATACATTTTGTGCATGCCCAGCCACATCAGTACCTCCACTTCGAGTAATCATTGATTGTAATTCTTGATATCTTTCTATAGATTTTTCCCAATCTCCTTCGTAAAATTCAGGATCTGCCATTTTAGATTCTATCTCACTAATCTCTGACTCTATTTCAGCAAATTGTCGCCCACTCCTATTAAGTTCCTCTTCCAGAGTTGAATCTTCTAGAATATCTCTAATTTGAGTAAGGAAAGCAATTCTTAAACCTGGAGAAAACTTAATCTCTCCAATATCTTGGTTTTGTTCACTTATTGTGTTTAATAAGGTTGTTTTTCCTGAACCATTATGTCCCACAATTCCGATTCTATCTCCTTCATCTATGCTTAAATTTATACCTTCAAGAATATGTTTAGGTCCGAATGATTTGTGTACATCAATTAAACGAATATATTCTCTACTCATAAACACACCCTAAAGAATTGCTTATATCCATTTTTCTAATTAAAAAAATTATTAAAAACATTTTTTGCTGAAAATTTCATTTTCTGAAGAGAACTAGGATGAATAAATTCAATATTTTCTGCATGTAAACAAAGACGATTTAATGGATCAGTAACAGAACCATATTTTTTATCCCCTGAGACAGGACATTTTATTCCTGCCATATGAACTCTAATTTGGTTTCTTCTTCCAGTTTCAATTAGTATTTCAACCAATGAATGAGATTTTTTGGATTTTATTATTTTCCAGTTAGTTATTGCTATTCTCGCACCTCTTACTTTTTTATTACATTCCCTAACAATTAAACTCTTGCCTTCAGCAATATAATTTTCAATCCTGCCTACCTTTCGATAAGGAGTTCCATCAACAATTGCAAGATATTTTCTAGTAACAATATTTTCTGAAAACTGTTTTTGTAGCATCAATTTAACTTCTTCTTCCTTTGCAAATACCATTACTCCAGAAGTGTCCTTGTCAAGTCGATGAACTATCCAACCCCATGAATTTGAATTTTTAGACTTTAAATAATCTAATACACGAGAATGCATTGTATCTTTTTCAAGTTTATTTGTAGCAACACTTAGTAGCTTATTTGGCTTATTTACAACTATTAATTTCTCATCTTCATAAATAATTTCTAATTTACAATCTTTTATTATTTTACTTGTTTTAATTTTGTTTTTGATTACAATTATAGATCCTGTAAAAACCTCTTTTTTTGCTTTATTTACTACAACTCCGTCTAACTCTACCCTATTGTTTGTTAACATCTTCCGTATTTTATTAGTTGAGATATTTGGAAAAATTATAGACAATTCTGAAATCAAAATTGTGTCTTCTTTAACTTTATGACGCATGCATACCACTAGTAATTATTAACTTACTAACCCTCATAGATATTAAACTCTTTAAGTGGAGGGGAATATAAATGCAAATTAACTAAATTTATTTCCTCATCATTTGATATCTTATGAATATCAGGTTCATCTGCGGCACAGACTTGGCCTGGAAGATATTTCCTTACTTCTGTTTTAATCAATCCCTCTTTATCATTTTGATATATTGACTCTGTTGAAATTCCATCTAAGATTAAAAAAGCACAATCACTACCTTTATGATCATGAATTGGAGTTTTTTGACCTGGCTTCCAGCAAATTAAAACTAATTCATAATACTCAGTTTTTTTCACAACATTTCTTTGATAGCCATCATCTGTATAACCTAAAAATTCGCCTAAATTTTCTAAATTAACATCTAAATCAAGTAATCTTTGCTCAAGAATTTTTAATGTTGGTCTTTGTTTTAATCCATCTAACCAATCAATAAAGCCCTTTAAACTTGGAGAAGTTCTAACTAATTGTAAAATATCTCCATCTGTAAGTTGAACTTGATTAACCACAGCCTCACCAATTAGTCTTAGATACACTACAATAATTATATTTACTAACTATTCAAAAAATAAGATACCATATAGAAAATAAAATTATCCTCAAAAATATGGTGCTCGTGCCGGGATTTGAACCCGGGTCGAAGCCTCGAGAGGGCTTCATGATGGGCCACTACACTACACGAGCCTATATTTCTCGCAGATATACAATTATTTTATTTAATCGTAGAAAGTGAAAGTGAAAACTACCCATAAACATCAAAAAAAGGCGATTATCACTTTCACTTTCACAAGAGTGTCTTTTTTTGAGGTTGATAAGTGAAACATAGTAAAGAGAATAATATGAGCAGAAGAGATGGGAAAGGAAATAGCAAATGTGAACTGGATAAAATAAAATTTTCAGAATTAAAAACTACTGGTATGATCTTAAAAGAAATAGAAAAAGAATTATCAATGCAAACTGTATCTAATACGGGGAATTTGAGTGATAAAGTATCATTATCAAATTGGACACCCTGGCATTGTGGAACTAAACCAGTTAAAAAATCTACTAGATCTAGGTTGAGAAGTATAAATTTTCTAATTGAAAGAGCCACAGGTAAAAAGGAATATGAAAGGGTGATTATATGAGCAGTACTAAAAGACTAAGAATTGCAGTTTTTGACTACCTTAAAAATACAGGAAATGCAAATACAACTCAAATTTTCGATCATATTAATTCTAAATTTAGATGGGGAACATCAATGAATCAATTAGGAAACATACTAGCTAAGGATTCAAGATTTGAAAAAGTCGGTTTTCTAAGCAATTCTAGTGGAGATGGATATAGATGTAGAATCTGTATTTGGGCCTTAAAAAAGGAAAATGAAATGATTAAAATACATTGATTTATATCTAAATATGAAAAACACTCCTATTAATGGAGCATTTGATGCGGACAATCCCTGACAGAAAATCGATTCTAAGTTTAATTAGATTTAGAAATTTAGTCATAGGTTCTGCAACCGTATTAACTGGAAGTTATGTGACAATAAATTCAGGATGGAATAATGAATTAATATTAAATGTAATATTACAAATGATCTCTGTTGCAAGTTTTATGGCTGCAGGAAATATTCTTAATGACATTATGGATATTGAAATAGATAAGATTTCACACCCACTAAGATCATTACCATCTGGAAAAATATCCATAAAGCAAGCATGGATATTTACCATGATTTTTTCATTAATTTCTATTATTTCTACTACAATAGGTATTTTAATTCTTAAAAGCCTTGATATGGATTGGGTTCCTTTAGCTACTATTTGGTTTTTAGCATGTTCATTAATGATTAGTTATGAAATCGGACCTACAACAAAAAAATATGGATATCTTGGCAATATAATTATCGGTAGCATGCTAGGTTTGGTAATAATATATGGAGCTGCTGCAGTAGGTGATTATAATAACATTGTAACCTTATGTGTTGCGCTAATGGCTGCACTAATGGGTATTTCAAGAGAAATTGTAAAAGACGTTCATGATATAGAAGGGGACCTTAAATGGGGTAGAAAAACCATACCAATATTAATTGGGGAGCAAAATTCAAGAAATCTTGCATACATTATTGTAATGATTACTGTAATAGTAATAATGCTTCCATTTATGATGAGTTTAGGAGATTTAGAATATTGGATGATATTATTCATGCTACCAACAATTGTAATATTAATTGGATTAAATGGACCTATGAGAACTGGAGATGACAAGAAATCAATTGATACACTTCTTATTTCAATGGTTTTAGGATTAATAGGTTTCTTTTTACTTGATATAATGCTTCCTTACATTAATTAAAGTTGATCTCAAGCATCTCATAATAAGTATCCCATGCAGGCCTATTTATCAAGTAAGTTAGTATTGACATTTGAGACCACATCCTATTTTCTGCTTGATCGAATACAACACTATTTTTAGAATCTATTACAGAATCAGTTACTTCTTCACCTCGATGAGCGGGTAAACAATGCATGAAAATATAATCTTCTTTAGCATTAGAAACTAAATCATCATTAATCTGAAAACCATCAAAATCACTCATCTTGTCTTTCAAATGCTCTTCTCCCATTGAAACAAATACATCTGTATAAACCACATCTGCATTTTTTACAGCCTCTATAGGATCATTTGTTTCCATTAATTTGGAACCTGTTTTTGCAGCAATTTCTTTAGCTCTATTAATTACGTCTTCATCTGGTTCATATCCCTTTGGAATTGCCCAATTAATATCAAAACCTAATATTGCCGATGCTAATACTAAATCATGAAGTACATTATTTCCATCACCAACCCAAGCAATTTTTAGTTTATCAGTGCCCTTTTTTTCCATAATTGTCATTAAATCTGCAGCAGCCTGACAAGGATGATGTTTATCCGATAATGCATTTATTACAGGAACTGAGGAATTTGCTGACAATTCAACAACATCATCATGGGAAAAACATCGATATGTAATTCCTCCCAAATATCTTGAAAGTACATTAGCTGTATCTGCCACACTTTCACTTTTACCTAATTGTATATCTCCCTTTAATAATGTTAGGGAATTTCCACCCAATTTATCAATTCCCACTTCAAATGATACTCTAGTTCTTGTACTTGGTTTTTCATATATAGAACCAATGCTCATTCCATCTAATGGGAAAAAATCTAAAGCAACTTCATTATCTGATTTCATCACAATAGCCCATTGTAATATTTTTTCTAAATCTTCTTTTAAATCATCTATCGATAGTAGACTTTCCATGTCATCACCAGTATGCCCTAGCAAAACAAGGCCATATGATTAGCGGTTAAATCATTCAAAGTCAAGGTCTGGGGAGGATCCATCTTTTGCATCAGCCATTCCTCCAAAAATTGATTGTGCAAAACTAAGTACATCAGCCAAACCTTCTTCTAATTCACTTGACAGTGGTATTAAACCAGGCATAATTCCAGACTCTTGCATCATTCTTAATTGACCTATTGCAAATTCAGTTCTTTGACCTCCTGCCTCATCATACAATGCATATTCTAAAATTTCCAATCTTTCACCCCATTCAAGTATCTTTTCTAATTCTTCTTCATCAAGTAAATCTGATTTTGAAATAAAATTTACAGTCGGTAATCCTAATCTAAAATGTACAATCGAAGAAAGCAACATCTGTGATACAAAACCACTAGCTGTTTTTGACAACATAGGATCAAATAAATATATTATTGCCGCATTTTCACCACCTAATACGTCTACAAGATGATTAGATGCTTGCCTAAATGCAAATAACTCCACCTGACCGGGAGTGTCGATAATAATTACGTCACCAGAAAGTGATTCTAATTCTAGCCCTATTTCTTCAGCTTGTGCTGCTAATAAATCTGCAGCAAGAATTTGAGCACCATTCGGGCCTAAATCATATTCATCCATTACATCTGTAAGCGATATGAATTCCCTCACATCAAATTCAGGGTCATAATGAACCCTTTCTGCACCTGGATCTAAATTTACAGATAGTGTTTCTATGTCTAAAAAGCGGCTCCATCTTTGAAATGCATTCACTAAAGATGATTTCCCTGCTCCTGCTGTACCTACAACAAACAAAACTGGTGGGCTTTTAGAATCCATGCAATACAGCACATCCTCTTGACTTCTTTTTTTGAAACTTCTTATTAATAATGCACAATTTTTTTGAAATATACGGAAGGGAACCATTATACAATTGGCGAGAATCCCAAGGTTACTAAGGGAGACGCTAGTATGTCAGATGAAGAAATTAACACACCACCTGCACCACCAATTGGATTAGATAATCCGCCACAATTAGGCGGAGAGATTGCACCACCTCCACCACCACCTGGCATGAATGCACCTCCGCCAATTCCAGGAATGGATATGCCTCCGGCTCCACCAATGGATGCACCGCCTGCTCCACCAGGAATGGATATGCCTCCGGCTCCACCAATGGATGCACCTCCAGCTCCACCAGGAATGGATATGCCTCCGGCTCCACCAATGGATGCACCGCCTGCTCCACCAGAAATGGATATGCCTCCGGCTCCACCAATGGATGCACCGCCTGCTCCACCAGAAATGGATATGCCTCC
>CATFLP010000066.1 GCA_949514915.1 Methanobacteriota archaeon
AGAGATGGTGGAAATTCCGAAAGAAAAAGAGAATGGGGAAGAAGTAGAACTCAATCTAATAGAAAAGGAAGAGATGGTCCTAAAAAAAATAATTCTAATGAAAAAAGAGATAGAAGCCCGAAAAGGCTTCGTGGAAAATCAAGATCGCATTTTAAAAATAGAGAATTAGATGATATTTTCAAAAGAAGAGAATAAAGAGAGATTATTATGAAAGAATCTGGTGATGAACACTATCTTGATGCTATTGATGCTGAAAATAATGGTGAAATTGAGAGGGCAATAGAATTAGCTCAAAAGGCTGTGAAAATTGAGCCTGATCACTTAGCTGCATGGTGGATGATTTCAACATTATTAATCCCAAAAAAAGAACCGCCTACATTAACTAATGCTAGTAGATCTTTAACTGCTTGTAAAAAAATAATAGAGATTCAACCAGATCATGAAGAAGCTTGGTACAGAGGGGGATACCTGTTAAATGAATTAGGTATGCATGATAAAGCACTAGAATGGTGGCATGAAAGAAGAAAAATTGATCCTTCAGATGTTCAGGCAGTTATTGAAACAGTAGATATTTTAGCACATTTTGGACTTTACCATCAAGCTATTGATGAATTGCAAAGAGTATGGGAACCTGGTATGCAAAAAATAAATTTTGAACAGGAAAAGAGATTATCAAAATTACATAATCTCGTAAAACAAGTTGCAGGAGAAGAAGGAAAAACTCAATATTTTAGACCTTGGAATCTTCGTGATCCAGGTTGGAATATGATAAAAGAAAGAATGCATAGAGGACCTGCAAATCAAACTATGATCTACTTATTATTAGTTGCTCCAATATTGTTGTTAGTTGTGATGGCATCTCCAAATTCAGCTAGCCAAGGTCTTGGAAATCTATTTTTCATGGTTATAATTATGCTAATTATCATAATGTTTGGAATGAGAATGTCTCAAAGGATTTCAGGGATGTTAAACAGGCCTGCATGGAATTTGATGAGAGCAATGAATATTGAAACTACTGCAGGAAGAAAGATAATAGATGATGAAATTAGAAATTCTAAACTATACAAGCACCTAATTTTATTACGCCCACCTGCATTTAGGCAACGTTTGAATTCTATTGTTGCTGCTAATGAGGAACTAAGTAAACAGTGGAGACCTTCGGTTCCAGATTTTAGCGAACTAAAATCTCCTCTTTCAGAAGAAGAATAAAACAATTAGTATCGATAATGTTCTGGCTTATATGGACCTTCTATTGCTACATCGATGTAGTCTGCTTGATCTTGTGACAATTGTGTCAATTTACAACCAATTTTTTCAAGATGTAAACGGGCTACTTCTTCATCAAGATATTTAGGTAAAATATACACTTTATTTTCATAAACATCTTTATTTTTCCATAAATCAATTTGAGCTAATGTTTGATTTGTAAAGCTATTAGACATTACAAAACTGGGATGCCCTGTTGCACACCCAAGATTTACTAATCTTCCCGATGCTAATAAAAATATACTGTTTCCAGAAGGGAAAGTAAATTTATCAACTTGCGGTTTAATATTTAATTTCTTAACATCCTGACGTGCTTCTAAAGCATCTACCTGTATTTCATTATCAAAATGCCCAATGTTACAAACAATTGCTTGATCTTTCATTGCTTCCATATGTTCTAAACTTATTACATCTTTATTTCCAGTTGCAGTAACATAAATATCGGCTATTCCAAGTGTATCTTCTATAGTAAGAACTTGGAATCCTTCCATTGATGCTTGAAGAGCACAAATTGGATCTATTTCAGTAATAATTACTTTTGCACCCATAGCTTTGAGTGCTTGTGCTGATCCCTTTCCTACATCACCATAACCACATACAACTCCAGTTTTACCTGCAATCATTGTATCTGTTGCACGCTTAATACCATCTATTAGTGACTCTCTGCATCCATATAAATTATCAAACTTGGATTTTGTAACTGAGTCATTTACATTAATTGCAGGGAACAATAATTGATTAGAATTAACCCATTGGTATAACCTATGAACTCCTGTTGTTGTTTCTTCAGAGACACCATAACATTCAGCCATAACTGCAGTCCAATATTTTGGATTCTCGGTATGTACTTTTTTTAATAAATCCTTAATCACTTGTTCTTCAGCATTATCTGAAATAGTATTAACCCAATCATCACCATTTTCCAAAGCATATCCTTTATGCAATAGCAAAGTGGCATCTCCACCATCATCTACGATAAGATTAGGCCCTAAATTCGTACCATGATTTATTGCTTTGAAAGTACAATCCCAATATTCTTCTAAACTCATTCCCTTCCATGCATATACTGGAACTCCTGAAGTTGCAATTGCCGCGGCTGCATGATCTTGTGTTGAAAAGATATTACAACTAGCCCAACGAACTGAAGCACCCAAATCAACAAGTGTTTCAATTAATACTGCTGTTTGAATTGTCATATGTAATGAACCGGTAATCCTAACTCCTTCAAGTGGCTTTTCAGACCTATATTTTTCTCTAACTGACATTAAGCCAGGCATTTCATGTTCTGCAATATCAATTTCTTTGCGACCAAAATCACTCAAAGATATATCAGCAATCTTGTAATTCTCTGTTTCATCCATAATTTCGCATCCCTGAAACTATTTTATCATCATTTGAACCTGTCAGCAAATTGCATTGCATAAGCTCTTGCTTGCGCCTCTGGATAGCCTTGAGAAATCAATTGTTGAACATATGCCTCCATTTTAGGATTCGTAGCTTGTGCAGATTGTTGCGCTGGTAAAGGTGTTGTAGCCGTGGCAGTACCTGCTCCAGCAGCTCCAACACTAGCAACTCCTGTTTGTTGTTGCTGTTGCGCAATATATGCTTGGGCATAAGTTCTGGCTGTTTCTTCTGGATAACCTTGTGCTACTAACTGTTGCACATAAGCTTCAACTGCATCCATTTCTCCAACATCTCCTCCAAAGCCATCACCCATCTCAGAGTCTCCTCTTCCTCTAACAAACATTAATGTTAGAATCAAAGCAATTACAACAAATACTACTACTCCACCTACTAAAATCAAAGTATTACCTGCATCTCCAGATTGTGCTTCAGTATTAGTATTAGTTCCATCATCAACATCATCATTATTTACTGATGATGAATTCATATTGTTCTGTAATGTAATTGTAAAATTATCTGATAAATCATAACTAGAACCTTCTGCAATACGAAGATAAATTACAATAGAATTACTTGTATCTGGTGCACCATAAGATTTCGAAATATTAACTTTCATATTTACAACATCTCCTTGATTTTTATTATTTGCAGTCACATAAGTTCCTTCACCCTGCATATTTGCTTTATCATTAAGTGCAAGAGTGTTTGGATCTACTGTAGCTGCTTCAATTAAGACCCCTCCTGCTTCAACTCCTGCCGTAAGAGTAACTGAAAACTCCACATAATAATCTGCTTCTTCTGTATTATCTAACGTACATGGATCATTCTTATCAACTCCACAAGAAATTGTATTTTCAAACTCCCACTGTGGTGGTTCATCTACTAAATCAGGAGATACTACTTGGAAATATATTCGAGTTGTATCACTTGGATTCATTGCATTATCATACACAATTAAATCAAACCAAATTAATGAATCTTCAAAAGTTGTATCTCTATCTGATGTAACATTAAAGAATTGATATTGGAATATCGGAGATACCCTATTATTACTTGGATTATCTGGAGATTCTATTTCTCCAATTACTCTAATGTCCTTAAATTGAGAATATCTTATTGGATAATCATTAGCAATCTTCCATTCATAATATTTTATTCCAGTGCCTTCTCCAACCCAATCTAAATCTTTACTCATTGCAGCATCGAAATAAACCCAAACTCCCGTATCAGAACTAAAGTCGGAATTAATATCATCTGGCAAAATAATTTGGTAAACATTTCTGGCTTTGCCTCTAAATTCTTTTGTTGGGTATTCTGGGTGAGGTATAACTTCAGATGTATCTGTTTTTCCTGGATTCATATCATTCCATAGAATTTCAAATTCAGCATTTGGTTTATCTGAATCTGCACCAATATCATCAGTTACAATCTGAATAAATAATTTTCTTCCATGACCATCATCAGTGTAAAGATATAATGAGACATTCCAAGTAGCTCCTTGATTACAATCAAAGATTAATGATGTTGTTTCTTGACAAAATGATGCAGTTACTGAATCCATATTTTTAACTAAAAGTGGATTTAAATTTGCATCGTCTATTTTTGTATTATCCCAATCAGTTGGTCCATCTACAACCCAATATGCTTCTAAGCCCTCTAAATCAGAGAAATAAGATAAGTCTATTGCTTCATTACTTTTAATGTAATATTTTTCATAATCATTATCTTGTGAAATCTCTGTAAAATCATAACCTTGATCTGGGCAAACTTGAATATTTAATCTACCACATGGCTCACTTCCATCAATCTCAAGCCCTAAACCAGTACCAAATGCACCAAATTCTGAATATTCTGTTACCATATATTTCAGCATATTTGATAATAGAGGAGTTGATGAATCACCAGATGATGAAATCAATTCAACGTCTATTGTTGTTACTATTAATCCTCCATCTCCGATATTACAAGTTCCTAATAAACTGTTAAATCTATTATCTGTTTGATGTTTAATTATGTTTTGGAACGTTCCATCTCCCATTAATGAATCTCTACAATTTCCTAAAGGCACTGTAGATAATGCACCTCTTACCGTTTTATCTTGATCATCTAATGACTTTGTATTTAATACTGAATCTGCTACAAAGTTTTTATCTCCATCATAAGGATTCCAATCTGCCATAGCATCAATACTAATTCCATCTAAAAGTGGATGGAATTCTTCACCAATTACAACATCATCAAAGACAACATATGAATCTGATGCAGATAAATCAGTATTATCTCTATTTGAAACTGTGACACCCAGAGGTAATCTACCTCCTGTTGTTGATTGATAATATGCTTGATATGGACCAAGGTGCATTTCAATAGTGCCTCCTGCATTCATAAACCCTTCCAATGTTGTTTTCTCACTACTGATCCTTTCGGCATATTGCTGAGCAGTAGCCTCTGATTGCCATGGCATCAAAATTTTCTCAAATCCATGTCCTCCTTTTACTGAAGTACCAAGCCAACTATTTGACAAATATGTATCCCAATCTCTAGCCATAGTAAATTGAGTATAAGTCATTCCAAGTTCTTCTAAATTTTGTTTTACTGCTGGTAAGTGTCCAGGAACTGGGTCAGACAGGATTAAAACATCAATATCATTAGAAAATGTTGCAGTAAAATTAGGATCATTTCCACTAATACCTCCTCCAACGAGATATGCCTTAAACCCTACACGATACTCTTTACCGCTTTCCCAATCTATGAATATTGGGAAATCTACAGTATCTACTTCAGCGGGTTCAAGTTCATACACCTTTGTAGTAGACTGATTGAAAACCATGGTATTAGTAGATGTGTCAATTACTTCTAAATTGAATACGTAATTTCCAGCTAAAACTCCATTAATTACTTGTGCTCTAAACTCGTGGTTTTGAACTTCATCAATTGGATATATACATTGATATTGGTTATCATTCACACATGTAAGGAAGTTTGGAGGATTAATGAATAAATTAACACTTTCAACATTAAATGTTGCTCTTGTCTTATTATTTTCTTCAACAATTTCATCTTCACCGTACCATTTTGTTCCCATGGTTTCATTATCATAAATTGTAGTTACTTCAAGCCGATAAACACCAGGACCAAAATCATGCATTCCAAAGTCAACTTCTACTTCATCTTGTGCATCTACTCCAGTTACTGTTTGTGTATAAGTTGTATCTGGAACAAATGTAAACTCTTTAACTGAGACATTATCAATTGCAACTCCTAAATATCCATTATTCTGACCATTATATCCATCAGCATTTGATTCAAAATGGAAGGTGATATCTACGTCAGATGATCCTGCTAAAGATGTACATTCCGTGTAATAATATCCGCCTATTACTCTAGATGTATTAAGCAAATATATGTGAGTGAAATCTACAGAGCTTGACTTGACCTCTCCCGCTGAATTAAAAATAAATTGTGATTCCCTTCCGTTATTAGGGTCTACAACATCTCCAACATATTCAATTTCATCTGATGAACAATAATTATCATTATTATAATCATTATATTGACCATAAATAATTCCTTCGTATTGTTCATCAACTCCAATAGTGCCATCTCCATCTACATCCTTTGACCATTCTACGAATAACTGAACTGTATCTTCATAATTATAATATGAACCATTATTGCTTATGTAATAATGAGTGTCTGCATAATATTCAAAACTTAAAGCAGCATATGTACCAGCTAAATTAGATAAATCAATATCGGTAATGCTCATATTTTCATTCCAATCGTCTCCATATCCTTGTTGGCTTGTTTGTAATACATCAGGGTGTCCAAACCACCAAGCAGAACTACCAATCTTAGAATCTGGAACGTCAGAATCATCGGCAATGTCTCCTTGTCCATCTGTATCATCATCAATATGTACATATTTTTGAGGATTCTCAAATGTTTCACTACATGGTTTTTGATCGGGTCCACAATCTAACTGTGTTGGAAGAGCATACAAAATTGTAGCTTGTACATCAAAATCCATTTCTGTATTACCATAATTTGTTACTGTTGCTTTCATTGGTAAATCCCCTTCAGCATACAATCCTCCATCATCAAAGAAATCCACACTAACTACTGCTGGATCAAACAAATTTTGTGTTTCAATAAAATATTTCATTTCATTATTAATTGTTTGTTCATTTGTCCAAGATGAATCTGGAGTGATTTGAGCACTGATTCGGTATGTCTTTTCATTTTCAAAGTCAAATGGAACTTGCTCAATTATTTCCTCACCAGGTTGAAGATTATTTACTGTTACTGGCTGATTATTATTGTAAATATTTGTAAATGTTGTTTGTTGCTTTGTAATTGAAATATTATCAAAAGCAAAACCATCTAATCCGGACCAGAATGTTTCATTTTCGTATCCTACACTTCCTTGGAATCCACTACGGAATCTAAATCTCAAATCTACTACATCTCCTGCCCAATTCGATAAATCAAACTGTCCAAGTCCTTCTGCGGTATATGATTGCCAACCATAATGTGTTCCACTATAAAGTCCACTTGCAGTACCTGGTGAAAACCTTTCAGCATCCCCATTGACAATTTGATTAAGAACTCTATCATTATCAAATCCTCCCCATTGAGCAATACCTCCAGGACAATATCCATCAATAATTGCTATGAATGGACAAGAAATAGGTTGCCAACCATTTTCTTCTGTATTAATTTCAATAAATCCTGTGTCATCATACACCCAATACATAGCATAGAAACCATTTCCAGAGTTTCCTAAACCTGTATAATCATATGAACCGAATAAATCTAAACTTAACCATGCACGATCTGCTCCTGTAAGATCAACATCATGTAATATCAATGCTTCATCCCAATTTTGTTCATATCCAGTCCAAGCGGTTCCTGATGAATTTTGAACATTAGTTCCCACCCAATAGAAATCAGTAGGATTGTTTCCTTCCCAATTAGCTTGGAAAGAATTGTTATATTCTTCATCTCCCTCATCGGAACTTCCTGTAATTGTATCAGTTTCAATATGCCAATGAATTGATTCATCAGGTAAATATTCTTGAGTTGACCAAGTACAACCTTGTCCACAACCTAAGTTTTCTTCTGAACCATCAAACGTATTTGCATATACTGTAGTATTTGTACTGGAAGTTGGGTCAATTTCATCAATTGTAACTCCTAAATCAAATGTACCTGTTAATTCTTCCATCCCGCCATTTACAAGTGTAAGATTTACATCTCTAGTTCCTTCTCCAACAATCCCGTAATAAGAATCTGTAGGACCTATTTCAATATCTTCTAAGGCTAAATCTTTGTAATCCATTTCGATTACAGTTATATGATCATATTGACCATTCCAACCACGACTTTCTGCCCAAAAATATGGACTCCCCCATGAATAATCTGTATAACCAACAACGATATCTGGTGCACTATTGGAAGTTCCTACAAATTGATCTACTGTAGCAAATGATGCTCTAGTCCCTACATCATAAGATAATGGTGCTTTGTATCCATTACTTTTTGAAAGTACTACTTGAACACTAGAAACTGTATCAAAATAATATTGACTTCCTTGCTGACCTGATGAAGAAGTATATTCAAAACCTTCCAATAATGTTGGAACAATAAAATCTGGTTTACCATCATTATTCAATTCCGAAATTGATACTGTAAAGGCAACATAAGGCCCAAAATACTCATTTTGAACTGCAGACCATGGTCCCGTCCCAGTACGCGTGACAAATGTCAGATTCTCTGTGTTTTCATCGGTCATAGCTACTGTGTCAATATATCCATCATCATCAATATCTGCGATTGCAAAACTCCCATATTCAGTATCTAAATTTACTTCAACAGGATTATTTGTTGAAGTTCCACTTGTTTGTGTTGTTGCATCAATTGGGAACCTGCCTCCTGCTAATGTACAATCAAATTCAACTACTGTTACATTATCTTCAGTACCTGGATTTGTTAATTGACCTGTTGTATAATCAACACCATAACTTCTCAAAAGCCAAATATCATTATCTTCACAATCTGCAGGATTTGGTTGTCCACTTGGTAATGTTGCTATTGCTTCTCCTTTATTTCCAATATTAAACTCCCTAAATGAATAAGAAGTCGATTGTCCTAATGATGTTAATTCTGAAGCTGGAACTGTTGGATCTGGGCCAGGATAAATTACTAAATTTTGTGTTGTTAAATCAGTGGCTAATTCTAATACCGCAATATCGTCATTTCCATCTCCTTCAAAATCTCCTACTTTAACATCCCATACGTAAAAATGAGTGAATCTTTCACCTATTGAAAATGTTCTTGAATCACAACCATCATTATTGATAATTGTTACATTTCCTGGTTGTGGAGGCTGATTAAATGGTAAATTTGCTTGCCAAATAACAATATCTGCAGGCCCATCTGCATTATTTTTTATTTCTACTTTATCTGCAAATGCGATGTCTGTCCAATCTGCTTCTCTACGAGGTGCATTGGATACCCAAACATCAGTCCTTTCTGTGAAATCACCATTGCCATCATTCCACAGAACTGTAATCCTGTGTGAAAAATCTGTTGCTATAGCAAGATCCTTATGTCCATCACAATCAAAATCTGCAATTGCAATATCAGTTGGGTTGTAATGGGTCGTATATTGTCTAGATACCGCAGCCCCTGCAAAGTCAATTGCAGCAAGGCTAGATAACAGCATTATCAAAACTAATGAAATACTTCTGAAACGTTTGCCGCCAAGATGTTGTTCTCTATTCATGCTTAATCACTATACAGGCGACCTGCAAATCGTTATTATCCCTTTGGTTTTGTGTGCTTAACTAATTCCACCCACTACGTGGGTGTAATTGTGTTTCAAATTACCTAAAATTATGAATTCATCCAAGCAGGAACTGGGCCAAAAGAAATACTGCTACCTGCCGTTTTTTTCATCAATTTGCCCATTCTATACAGTTTTTCCAACCATAATTCTAATTCCATTCCTTCCATCTCAGCTAATTTATCTGAAGCTACCGCTTCAATGATATCAAAAGATAATGTGGTAACTCCAAATCTACTCAATGCAATCTTGAATAATTCAGCTAACCATGCTTCTGACATAGGATCTTGTACTAATGGCCCAGATTTTGGTTCTGGTTGTTTTAATTGATCAAACTCCTGAGCCATTTCTTCGATCGTTGGGGGTTCTTGTGCCGCTGCACCATAATTATCTAATTTAGAATCAATGTCTAAACTCCCAATAGGTCTTAACACAATAGGGATGCTTGAAGGATTAGGTGTTGGTCCCATGCTACCAACATTATCTTCCTCCGATATCAATGATTCGTTAATAGTCTCTGTATTTTCCCCTCCTTCTAAGGATTGTAACCATCCTTTTTCTTCCAAACTTAAATCTGAAACTATTTCTTTAACCCATGCAGAATCACCTTCAATAATGATTTCAATATCGTCCTCTGTTTCTTGATATACATATCTCACAGGTCCGTATATCTCTGGCTGCATATACACGGATTTTTCATCAATTATTTATTATTTAGCCAAATTACGAACTACAGTATGAAGGATTCCGCCATTGACATAATATTCTACTTCTACTGGAGTATCTAGCCTGACTTGCACTTTGAAATTAAGCACATCTCCATTTTCTTTCTTTGCTGTAACTTCAACCATTTGCAAAGGTACAATTTTTTTATCGAGTGTTATTGAAAAATATTCGGTACCATCTAATCCCAAACTATTCGCGTCATCACCTTCTTTAAAACATAATGGAAGAATACCCATACCAACTAGATTTGAACGATGAATTCTTTCGAAAGAAGTAGAAATTACTGCTTTTACTCCAAGTAATAAAGTTCCTTTTGCAGCCCAATCCCTACTACTTCCTGTCCCATATTGGCTTCCTGCAAGAACAATTAATGGCACATTTTCTGATTGATATCTCATTGATGCATCATAAATATCCATTACCTCTTTAGTAGGTAAATAAGTAGTAAATCCTCCTTCAGTATTGGGGGCTAATTGATTTCTAATTCTAACATTTGCAAATGTTCCCCTCATCATTACTTCATGATTTCCTCTCCTACTACCAAATGAATTGAAATCAGAAAATTTTACGCCGTTTTCAATCAAATAGCGGCCTGCGGGTCCCGATGATGGGAATGCTCCTGCTGGAGAAATATGATCTGTAGTTACAGAATCTCCTAATTTCAATAATACTCTCGCATCCTTAATAGGTTCTATTTTTTCAGGTTGAGGTTTTATTCCTTCAAAGAAAGTTGGTAATCGAATATAAGTTGAATTAGGCTCCCAATTGTACAATGAACTTAATTCTGCAGGGATTGAATCCCAAAGCGGTTCTTGCATAATATCAGAATACTTTTCTTGGAACATTTCTGGGTTTATTGCAAGAGAAATTGTTTCTTTTAATTCCTTTTCAGACGGCCAAATGTCCGCTAAAAATACAGGTTTGTTTTCATGGTCAAATCCTAATGGATCCTTAATTAAATCAATATTCAAGGTGCCTGCTAATGCATAAGCTACAACAAGTGGAGGGCTTGCCAAATAATTTGCTTTTACATTCTGATGCACTCTTCCTTCGAAATTTCTATTTCCAGAAAGTACACTTCCTACAATAAGTCCTTTTTCTAAAATTGCACTATCTATTGATTCGGGTAATGGTCCGGAATTACCTATGCATGTAGTACAACCATAACCTACTACATTAAATCCAAGTTGGGATAAATAATCACTTAATCCCGCCTTATCATAATATTCTGTAACGACTCTGCTGCCTGGTGCAAGCGATGTTTTAACCCATGGTTTTACAGATAATCCTCTTTTTCTCGCATTTTTTGCAAGTAATCCTGCAGCAACCATTACACTTGGATTAGAAGTATTTGTACAAGATGTTATTGCTGCAATCACTATATCTCCATGAGTTAATTCAAACTCCTCAACATTTATTTTATCATTTAAATTTTCAAAGGAAAGACCATGCCCATTATGGCCGATTGGCGCTGAAAGAGTCTCAATAAAATGGGATTTCATTTCAGAAAGATTAACTCGATCTTGTGGTCTCTTTGGCCCAGCTAATGCTGGTTGAATTGAAGATAAATCTAATTCTAAAACTGTAGAATATTCTGGTTCAGGTAATGATGCATCATACCACATTGATTGTGCTTTACAATATGCTTCAACATTAGAAACATGTTCAGAATCTCTGCCAGATAATCGCAAATAATCTAAAGTTACTTCATCGACTGGGAAAAAGCCACAAGTTGCACCATATTCAGGGGCCATATTTGCAATTGTTGCTCTATCTGGAAGTGAAAGCGCTGCCATCCCATCGCCAAAAAATTCTACAAACTTACCAACTACTCCATGTTCTCTTAGCAATTCTACAATTCTAAGTGTCATATCTGTGGCTGTAACTCCGGGAGATAATGTGCCATTTAATCTCATCCCAACTACATCTGGAGACAACATGTATATTGGTTGACCTAACATTACTGCTTCTGCTTCGATCCCCCCTACTCCCCAACCAAGTACTCCAAGTCCATTGATCATCGTTGTATGAGAATCTGTGCCTACTAATGAATCTAAAAGCCAAACTCCATCTTCTTCTCTTGCTACTGTTGCAATCCATTCTAAATTTACTTGATGAACAATACCTCTTCCTGGAGGAATTGCTCGGAATTTACTAAGATTTTTTTGGCCCCATTTCAAAAATTTATAACGTTCCATATTTCTTTCGTATTCTATTTTTAAATTGAGTTCTTTTGCATTTGAATGTGCTCCTGAAAAATCTACTTGTACCGAATGATCTATCACTAAATCTACTGGAACTTGAGGATTTACTGCATTTGGATCGCCATTTAATTCTACAATGGCGTTTCTAAGTGCAGCCATATCAACGACAGCTGGAACTCCTGTAAAGTCCTGTAAAATTACTCTGGATGGCATAAAAGGTATCTCTAACCTTTCACCGTTACCTGTCCATTCGGCAATATTTTTAACATCTTTTTCAGTAACTAAAAATCCATCACAATTTCTTAATGCTCCTTCAAGAAGTACCCTGATGGAATATGGTAATTTTTGTACCTTACAGTTGGTTTTTTCCTCTACAGAAGATATATCATAAAATATTCCTTTACTGCCATTTGATAATTCAAATTCGCTCTTTGATGAAGATTGTGAGGTACCCATTGGAACACCCGACAAAGCAACTTCCTATGAATTTGACTTAACAACATCTAAAGGAAATTAATGTAAATAAATGCTTTACAAATTGAATCTGGTTGACTGTCACATTCTCCCTCTAATACGATTCTGTCTATTGTTGGAATCTCATCTACTGGCTTATCTGATGCAGTTGTAACTGAACTAATTCTATCTATCGCATCAATACCTGAAACTACACTTCCATCAATTTTTCCTGAAACTGCTTGTCCAAATACAGTATGTACTCCATCTAAATGGCTTGGAGTGCTATCTTTGTCTACAAAATAAAATTGACTGCCGCCTGTATTTGGTGCATTTGTTTTAGCCATTGCCAAAGAACCTGGTTTGTGTGTTAACCCATTATTTGCTTCATCTGGAACTGTCCAAGCATTTTCTCCAGCGCCATTGCAAGTTGAATCTCCTGATGCTTGCCCATTACAGTAACCATACCAAGCAGCAGCATATCCTCCAGTGCCATCTTGATTTTCAAAATCTCCTCCTTGCACCATAAATTCATCAATAATTCTATGGAATTTAACTCCATCATAATTACCACTATCTGCATGTAATCTGAAATTCTGAACATGAGTTGATGATAGTTGATCATTCAAATCTACTTCAATCATAATATCTGATTTGTTTTGAGCATCTAAAACCGCTTTTGCGGCAACTATTCCACCAATAATAACTAGTGGAATCAATATTAATCCCCAAAACGTAGGTGTTTGATCACTAATTAATTTTGGAAACCTAGTGGCTCTAATTCCTGCTTCCATCATGCTATTTTCAAGCATATTTTTTGCTTGAACTGTATCTTTGTTTTTAGGGTCAATTTTCAATGATTTTGTATATTGCATTAAACCATCACGCAAAAATTTCTTTTTCTCAAAAATACTATCTGTTAATGAAGCCATCTGTACTTTAGCATCTCCTGCTAATTTATACGTTCTAGGAGATTCATTTTCTGCATCCCAATTTTTCCTTAAAAGTTTCAATGCTTGTTCTGGTTTTCCATTATCCAAAAGTGACTGAGCCTTGTCAAAGTGGTTTTCCGACTTCTTCGCCATAACATTGCCGACCCGCTTCTTATTTTTGAAAGTAGATGATAGAATAAGATAGCCAAAAAACACCAATACCTTGAAGGAGGGCTTTCTAAACCATGTCATTCAAGGGGAAACAAAAACTCGGATTATCTAAGAGAACCTCGGGAATTAAAAAGGTCATAAAAATGGAAAATATTGTCAATGATTTTACAATAAATGTAGCAACTGCAAACGGTACTGGTTCCCAATCAGCAAATTTAATACTACTACAATCACTTTTTGATATGGGAGTTCCTGTTAGTGGTAAAAATCTCTTCCCGTCAAACATTTCAGGATTGCCTACTTGGTACATTATTCGCCTATCTGAACATGGATACCAAGCACCAGGTAATCGAACAGACATTCAAGTCTTAGTAAACCCCGCTACATGGGAAGAAGACCTTGCAGCACTAGAACCTGGAACAGTTGTTGTCTGGAATGAAAATTCTAAACTAGAAATGAACAGAGATGACGTAGTATCATACCCTATTCCAATGACTAAGATTGCTCGGAGTATTAACCCAAAACTTGCAAAATTAATTACTAACATAGTTTATGTTGGTGCTTTAGCCGAACTTCTTGGCATCAAGCAATCTGCTTTGGAATCTGCACTTAAAACACAATTTAAAGGAAAAGAATCTGCTATAGAACTTAATACAAATGCAATAGAATTAGGCCGACAACATTTCAGAGAAAATCTAACAAAAAGTGATCCTTACGTTGTCAAAGAAAGAGAAATCGACGTAAAACAATTTTTTGTTGAAGGAAATGAAGCTGTTGCACTAGGTTGTTTATTTGGGGGTGCACAAATGTTGTCATGGTACCCAATTACACCGTCATCTTCATTGGCTGAAGCTATGATTGCATGGATTCCAAAAATTAGAACAAATGATGACGGAGAGGCAAATTGTGCTGTTATTCAAGCAGAAGACGAACTAGCTGCAGCAGGGATGGTTCTAGGTGCAGGATGGGCTGGTGGACGTGGAATGACAGCTACTTCTGGGCCTGGAATTTCATTAATGCAAGAATTCATAGGTTTAGCTTATTTTGCTGAAATCCCTTCAGTATTTTGGGATGTATGTAGGGTAGGACCATCAACTGGGTTACCGACTAGAACTCAACAATCAGATATCACTTTACTTTACGAAGGAAGTCATGGAGATACACAACACATCGTATTATTCCCTGGAACTGTTGAAGAATGTTTTGAATTCGGTTGGAGAGCATTTGACATTAGTGAAAGGTTTCAAACTCCTGTTTTCGGTATGAGTGACTTAGATTTAGGAATGAATAGATGGGCTTGTTCTGGATTTGAATACCCTGACAAAAATATGGATCGGGGTAAAGTAGTTCGTGATAAAGACATCTTTGAAGCATTCGAGGAATTTGGAAGATATCTAGACGTAGATGGTGATGGCATACCTTATAGAACCCTTCCAGGTTCTGGAATGGCTCCAATTCTTTATCGTGGTACAGGACATAACCCCATGGGTGTTTACTCAGAAAAACCACATGATTACCTTCAATTAATGAAACGTTTAAGAAGAAAGATAGATAGTTCTAGAGATGTTATTCCAGCACCGATATTAAGAGAAGAAAGTGAATGTGAAATTGGCATTATCTATCTTGGAAGCATGGAAAACACAATTCAAGAAATTGATGATTTACTTGAGGCTACAGGACTTAAAGTAAGCCAATGTAGGCTTCGATCTTTACCTGCTCATAGCGAAATTGAAAAATTTATCGAAAGACATGAGACTACAATAGTGTTGGAAATTAATCGGGATGGACAACTTTATGGGATTTTAAGAAAAGAAATCCCAATAGAGCTTGTTCCAAAACTTCGTAGTGTGGCTTATTCTGATGGTATGCCTCCAAGAGGAAAAATATACGCAGATTTAATTCTAGAAATATTACAGGACGTGGAAAAATGAGTGAAAAGAGAGAAAGAGTTGTTAAACTAAATGTAATTAACGAACCTAAGGATAGTTATTCTGGAGGAAAGTCTTCTTTATGTCCTGGTTGTGGACATGACCAAATATCTAGTGTCATTATCAGTGCTGCATGGGAAAATGGTGTAGAACCACATAAAATTGCTAAAATGTCAGGTATTGGATGTTCATCAAAAACACCAGCATACTACCTTGGTCAATCGCATGGTTTCAATACGGTTCATGGAAGAATGCCATCAGTAACCACTGGTGCCTATGCTGTAAACAAAGACCTACTATACATCGGTGTTTCTGGAGATGGTGACTCAGCATCTATTGGAATCGGCCAACTAATCCATGCTATTAGGAGAAATATGGACATGGTATATATTGTCGAAAATAATGGAGTATATGGACTTACAAAAGGTCAATACTCAGCTACTGCTGATATTGGATCTAAGAAAAAGAAAGGAACGATAAATAAAACTCAACCAATAGACTTGTGTGCTTTAGCAATAAATCTTGGATGTACTTTTGTTGCTAGATCTTTTTCAGGATCAAAAAAGCAATTAAAGGCATTATTAAAAGCAGCAATGTCACACAAAGGTTTTGCCCTTATTGATGTAATTTCTCCTTGTGTAACCTTCAACAATAATGATGAATCAATGAAATCATATGGCTATGTCAAAGATAATGAAATAACACTCCATATGACAGATTATATTCCTCATTTTAATCCAATTTCAGAAGTAGAGGTCCCTGAAGGCCATTTCAAAGATATCACCTTACACGATGGTTCCACTATTAGATTAGAAACTATTTCAGAAGAACATGACCCAACTAATGCAATGCAAGCACTAGGAGCATTACATGATGCTGAAACCAATGCAAAACATGTTACAGGACTACTATATTTTGATAATACAAAAGCATCATTAGTTGAAGATTTAGGACTTGTTGATTCACCTTTAATAGATGTCATGGATAATGAATTAAGACCAAGTAAGGAAATGTTAGAAAAAATAAATTCGGCATTTTTAACTTAAAAATTCTGATTTTGTTTCAGGAAATTGATTAATTCTATGCCCAAGAAATAATTACGCTTACCACTTAGGCTATACAATGGCTGACATCATAGGAGTTGCACTTGCGGGTGTATTTGGCCTTGGATTCATATTTGGAATGTGGGTTGTATTATTCAGAAGGGAACTCGCACCATTAGATCGTAGTCGTGCAGTATATGGACATGCTTTTGAAGAAATTCTTCCCAAAAGTAAGCTTAAAAAAATACGTAGAACTCAACCAGAAATCTTGTCTGAAGAAGACCCAGAACAAGATGATTATGATGATTATGAAGAAGACCCAGAAGAAATTGAAAGTGGTTTAGTAGAACGTTCTGAATGGGCAAGAAGTAATGAAACTAGAATAAGTGAACAAGTGTCAATCGCTGAAGTTGAAGGTATTGTAAGTGCAGAGGTTTCAGAAGAAAATACTGATGAATTCGCTGAAAGGTTAGCTCGTGAGGGAGCAAAAACAGGAGATGTTCAGATTTCTCTAATATGGAATAATTATAATGATTTAGATTTACATGTCGTATGCCCCTCTGGTGAAAGAATATTTTTTGATAACCGTAATTCAAAATGTGGTGGAGAGTTAGATGTTGATATGAATGTAAAACCTGCATCTAGAAAGCCTGTTGAAAATGTATATTGGCCAGAAAATAAAGCCCCAAGAGGCACTTACAAAGTTTACATCCATCATTATGCAAAACACAACAAAGGTTTCAGAAGTAATAAAGATCCTACTGAATTTGCAGTTCTAGTTGACATGGAAGGAACGAAGAAAGAA
Organism: Methanobacteriota archaeon; assembly: GCA_949514915.1. GTDB lineage: Archaea > Thermoplasmatota > Poseidoniia > Poseidoniales > Poseidoniaceae > MGIIa-I. The sequence continues at coordinate 17,780 of CATFLP010000066.1, forward strand.
TTCAAAGGTGAAATATCAAATGGTGAACCATTAAGATTAGTTGCGGAATTTACTCTTGCTGAAAAAGATGAATCAGGTCCTACTATCACAAATGAAAAGGTTGAGATTGATGATAGTCTACTTGATGAATTTGAGGATGACAAATCAGATGATTTAACAGATGACATTCTTTGAAATTTGGTGATTTATCTTGACGAAGCCATTCTCAAAATATAATGATTTGACTATTGTTGAATTAAAAGAAATATTAAAATCAAAAAATTTACCTATTTCAGGGACAAAAAGCGTCTTAATCAATAGATTAGAAGAACATGATGTTGTTGAAAATTCCAAAGAAAATACAACTGTGGGTGAAAAGAAAGTTAAATTTAAATGTGCAGAATGTGATACAACACTAAAAATTCCTAAATCATATAATGGAAAAATAAAATGTCCTGTATGCTCATATGAACAAGAAATAAATGGAGGGGAAATTAACGATTTAGACATTAGTGATATTTTTTCATTTTTCACTACAGGTGCACAAATAATTTTTCAAAAGATCAAAAGTTTAGATTCGAAAAAAGTTTCTTTGACAATTTCGATTTCTGCCGCAATTTTAATGATAATTGCTATTCTAACATTTTTCAGTGCATTTACCTATGAATCTATGTGTCCTGAAGAAAATAGGGGGACTGCAATTATTGATGGAGAAGAATATCCTTCATGTGAAGGAGCTAGTTGGGTTGAAACAGAAACTGCTGATAAATTATTTACCTCATGTTGTATACTACTTCCACTTTCTTTGACACTAGCTATTGTTGGTTATTCTGTAAGAAAAGAGGGGGATGAGAGATTAAAAGTATCAGACCCTTTAAAAAATCAGGTGGAGGGGAAATTTATTGTTAATACCTCAAATAAAAATAATACAAAAAATAATACATTAATTGATAATACTACAAAAGTCATTCAATTTAGTATACTCGGGGTTTCAATTACTTTATCAGTATTGACAATAGTTGGTACCATTTTAATCATAATTTTCTTTATATTGGCAATTTATTCATTACTTTCTAGTGGTAGTTTTTTCGCATAAGCCCCTTAGTGTAGCGGTCCATCATACAAGGTTCTGGTCCTTGTGACCTCGGTTCAAATCCGAGAGGGGCTACTCTTGTATCCACTGAGGATATTTTTTCATACAAATTTTAAATTCTTCACTTTCTAAATTAT
>CATFLP010000067.1 GCA_949514915.1 Methanobacteriota archaeon
CCTGCTAATTGAGGTATCATATCAAATGATTCACAAGGAACTAATTCTGAATTTCCACTGCTATCTTTGACAATCCTAACTAAATTTTTATCCAATAGCCTTTGTTTATATTCTTCAGGTAATTCAGAAATAAAATTCTCTCCTGAAATTATTCTTTCGAAAGTATCTGACTCAAATACCTGATCTAATCCTGGCAAACCTAAACTTATTCCACTAACTATATATGAATCTATTTTTCTTTCGTTCTCTACTGAAAATTGGCCATTTAGCATCTCTTTAGTCTCTACTTTCAATTTTTTGATTTTAATTGCATTAGCAGGTATTTCCTCAATACTTTCAATTAATTCTGAAATTGATTTGGCATCAAATAATGACTCTTTACATTTTGCTTGATTGAATATTTTTTCCTTTAATTCATTAACTGATTCAGTAGTCATTTTTAAATCATTAATTAAACTAACATTCCCTCTACATACAGAGCTAGGATATCCACAAAAATCAGAACATATACTAGCAACCCAATCTTCTTTTGGCATTTGAGTAATTACTTCTTGTGAACTGATTTTTTCAGTTTTCACAACATTTAATGGTGCTGAAATTGCCACTGCAGGTTTCTCTATTTTTCTTGATGCTTCGATAGGACCTGACCTGAATGCCATTGTATGTATTTCATCATTAAGTTGTGGCAACATTATTTTTTGACCAAAAATAGCTAATTGTCCGAGTGAACAAAGAAATGATCTAATTCCTCCTTGTTTAGGGTGATTTGTCATTATTGAATTATGTTCATTTTCTGCTAATATTTGACCGCAAAACATTGTCAATGCTCTTTTTGGACCAACCTCAACAAACACCTTTGCTCCATCATCGTACATATTTTCAATTTGCCTTGTCCATTCTACTGGAGAAGACATCTGGGGTGCTAATTGAGGAAGTATTGTTTCTTTAACTGAAAAACCCTCTTCACAATTTGAGGGATAATATTCTCCATCATAATTCGAAGTGATTGGGATTTCTGGCAGATTTATTTCTAAGTTTTCTAAAAATCTTTTCAGGGGTTCATTTGCTGGTGCAACAATACGAGTATGAAAAGCATGACTTGTAGGAAGTAAAACACAACTGATTCCTAATTCTTCGAATTTTTTAATTGCACTATTAACTCCCTCCGTTTCTCCTGCTATCACTGTCATTAATGGTGAATTTTTATTCGCTGGAATCACGTATCCTTCTAAATCATACAATACCTCTTCAATCTTATCGAATGGTGCTGTAATGCTTGCCATTAATCCTTTATCTGGAACATCAACACTTCCCATCTCTGTTCCTCTTGCTGCTGCTGCTCTCAATGCATCATGAAATTGTAAAATTCCAGACACCATTAATGCTGCATATTCACCAAGGCTATGTCCAGCAACCATATCTGGTACTTGCCCGTGTTGTTCAAGCAATCTATGTAATGCTAAATCTGCTGTCAACATTGCTGGTTGAGTATATTCTGTTTGTTTTAATTTTGATTCAGCGGTTATTCTTTCATCTTTACTTAAATTTGATCTCAATACAAATTGAGATAATTTTTGGCCGTCCAAGATATCTACCATTGTTTTATCTGCTTCATCCCAAGTATCTCCAATGATTCCATATCTTAATGATAAATCATAAGTCATTCCTACATATTGTGAACCTTGACCAGGAAATAAATGTGCTATTTTCTCATCTTCATAAATTTCTCTTGCAGTAATAAATATGTCTTGACTGCTAAGGAAACCCCACTTACTTTCATCATCAATGTTTTCAAATGCTAAATCTAACTTTTTGATAATTCCATCCCATTCTGTTGCAATTATGGCGATTCTCAAACCTTTACATTCAAAATCATTAGATAAGGAGGTTAATTTATCAGATAATCTAATTCCATCTGGTGAGTTATCGAAATTAAATTCAATAGCCGAAAGTTCAGACTTTATATTTTTGAGTTCTTGTTTAATTTCCTTGATGTCAGGAGCATTAATTAACAAAACTCCACCTTCAATTTCTTTAAGTTGATCCCATGTTAATGTGGGTGTATTTCCTTCAGAAGTAATTTCTCCAAATTCCAAATTATTTTGCTGTATTAACTCTCCAGTATATGCTAACCATCTTTGGCTCCATTCGTTAGAAATCTCACTATGCAGTTCTTCATCATAAGACTCTAAAGCAATATGAAAATTTGTACCTCCAAAACCGAATGCTGAAATACCTGCTCTTAATGGTGTTTTAGAATTAGAATTCCATTCCATTGATTCTATTGGTACAAAAAATGGGTTTTTATCCCAATCAACCGTTTCATTCGGTGTTTTAAATCCAGCACTTGGAGGTATTATTTGATTTGATAATGCTAATGTTGCCTTGAGTACTCCAGCAATACCTGCTGCTGCTTTTAAATGCCCAATTTGACTTTTAATAGATCCTACAGCAACATTTTCTCCTGAAGGCAATCCTTCAAAGATATCATTCAAAGTACCAAGTTCTGTTGCATCTCCTACTCTTGTTGAAGTTCCGTGTGCTTCAATTAATCCTACTGTTTCTATTGAATATCCAGCTTGCCTATAAGCCCGATTTACTGCCTGAGCTTGTCCCCTTTTACTGGGTGCTGTAATTCCTTTCCCTCTTCCATCTGAACTTGCGCCAATACCCCTAATTACTGAATGGATTTTATCTCCATCTGATATTGCATCAACTAATCTTTTCAATACAATTGCACCTGCTCCTTCACCCATTAAAAACCCATTTGCACGAGAATCAAAAGGTGTGGAATGTGTAGCAGATAAAGCACCAATTGCACTAAATTTAGCATAAGTTGCAGGATCCATTGTTCTGTCACTTGCACCTGCTATTGCCATGTCTACCTGTCTTAATTGTAATAACCTGCAAGCATCAAGAATTGCAGCCATAGACGATGCACAAGCAGCATCAGTTGTGTAATTAGGGCCTTGTAGATCCAATAAATTTGCTACTCTACCTGCAACTACATTTGCTAATTCACCAGGCATAGTATCTTCATCAATTTTTGGAAGTCCTTTTGTGATTTCTTCTAAAAATTTCTCTTCATCTTGTAATCCTGATTCTTTAGCAAGCCTTACTGTTCTACCAGCCCAAACCCTTTGATTTGATAAATTTCGATTCTCGCCACCCAATGCATTAGCAAAAATAACGCTCGTTTTACCCCTCGGAGGTTCAACACATCCTTCCCCTAAATAGCCTGCATTCTCCAAAGCAGATGCTGAAACAGATACTGCCCATTGCTGACAAATATCTATTTGTGGTAAGGTTCCTGGTGGTTGGCGCCATCTTTTCCAATCAAATTCATATCCTTCAACAAAAGCTCCGATTTTAGAATATGTTTTATTCAAAGTTTTTTCTTCATTAAAAAAATCATTTAAATCCCATCTATCTTCAGGAACTTCCTTGAAGGATACATGCTTTGAAAGGATATTTTTCCATAATTCCTCAATATTAGGAGAGTCTGGCAAAATACAAGACATACCAATTATAGCAATTGGCTCAAATGGACCTTGTGAATCATTATCTTCTGAATTATTATCCATTCACTCATCACCCATAATTGAACCTGGAACCATTGTTGAAGAATAACCTGCATCAACATGGATACATTGTCCCGTTACTCCAGAAGATAAATCTGATGCTAACCATACAGTACATCCTGCAACATCGTCTTGGTTTACATTTCTTCTTAATGGTGAGTTTTCTTCCACATGATCCAATATTTTATCAAAACCAGGTATCCCTCCTGCTGCAATTGTCTTTATTGGTCCACTTGAAATTGCATTTAATCTATGTCCTTCAGGACCTAATTGACATGCTAATTCCCTTGTCCAACTTTCTAAAGCCGCTTTTGCAATAGACATTACTCCATAATTAGGAACATACCTTGTTGACGCTGCATATGTAAGAGTAATTGTTGATGAATTCTTATTTAGATAAGGCATTGCGTGCCTCATAATTCTTTGTAATGAATTTGCTGAAATTGTTATTGCTGTATTTATTGCATCATCATCTACAAACAATATATGTCTATCAAAACATTCCCTAGGTGCAAACCCAATTGCATGCACCATTACATCAACTTTTAAATTAGGATTTTCCTTTCTAAATTCTGTAAAAAATTCAGCAGTGGTAGTATCGCTGGCTACATCAAGAGGATAAAAGCCTGAAATTTCTGGAAGTTTATCTTTTAATTGAAAAACTCTAGACATGAATCTTTTCTGGTATCCTAAATACAATTTACATCCTGCTTGTGCTAATCTCTGGCAAATTGCCCAAGCAATAGAATCCTCTGATGCTACACCAAAAACCAATGCTACTTTTCCTTCAAGACCTAGAATAAGTACACCCGATTGCATGTATCGCAAAAACAAGTGTATGACCATTACTCATAACCAGCCTCTTAGGAAGCGAGTTCTATACCTAATTTTTTTCTCCGTAAATCGCATTTGGTAAATCCTGATGCATAGTGAAAAAAAGTTCTTCATCAATTCCATTTTCTTCTGCTAAAGATGCCAATTGTTGAGTTCTTTTGGGTACTGTTTTAGGCCCTAAAACTGCACCAGGCCTTCTTGGATCGTCCATATAATCCGTCTCTAACATAAATCCATGATGAGTTGATTTGCAAGTTTCTATCAATGTTTTAATTCCATCTTTTCCAAGGTTAACACTAGGAGTTATTTTTCCAACCATTGATGCAGAAACATCTGCTGGTGCGAAATGCCTCACCAAATAGAATGGGTCAAGCCCCACACGATTTGCCATTTCTTCTAAATCTGCAAATGTTTGATTACCATTTTCCTCCATATGTAATTGCAAAGGAATTTTTTCAGTCCTAGCTAATTTCATAGTTTCTTCAAGTAATTGATTTGACAAATCAAAAACTTCCTTTGGTGCGTCCCAATGAGGCCTGCCTACTTCACCTATAGCAACTGCCTTGCCTTCATGAATAAATTCAAGTGCTGCTTCTATACTATCATTATAATTCTCAATTGCTCTTTGAGCTCCTTTCTCTCCTTGATCACTAAACCAAGTCTCAAATTGGTGAGCAAATGCTGCAGGATGAGGCCCTAAAACAACCCTGACATCTATACCAACATTTTCTCTAACTTGTTCTGCCATTAATATAGTATCAAAATAAGCTTTCTTATGCTCATTTAATGTTACAGGTGGTGATTGGAAATTTGGACAATGGACTAAAATTAATCCTGTGCCACCTGCATTTTTAAAATCATTAGCTGCAGATAAAAAAAGACCATTTCTATTGAGGTGGAAATGATTATCAATTATCGGCCCTGTCCATTTGCCATCAATCAAAGACATAAATCAATCAGCCTCAGAATCGGATTCAGATTCTATCAAGATCTTTTCTTCGATTAGTCTTTCTTGCCAATATACTGCGGCCATTGCGACTAAATTTGCATGTGTTGCATTTTCTACAATCACCTTTCCATTATCCCAAACATACAAGATAATATTATGTCTTGAATCGTCAACTTTAACGCAATCTAAACGATCATCTTTTTCAGCATCTTTTCCTAACTTTTTCATTAATCTAGGCATATTTAATTGATTTGTAAATTTAAACGATGCTATTATTCCTCCAAGTTCTGCTTTAAGGCCATCATCAGATCTTCCTAATTGCAATAAAAATTCTTTAGCCGCGTGCCTAGCTACTTCCATCCTATTTGTTCCATGAATAACAATCCTGCCTTCTTTATCGACAATAATCGTTGCTCTTGGAGTAACTAAGGTATGTACGGCATAATCATCTTGACGTATGGCCCCTAATTTACTAACAGCCACATCCAATTCCACTGGTTCAGGTGGAACAAATCTAATCAATTGATTCTCGACTCTAACTGTTGGTGGTTCGCTCATCACTCTTCCTCATTTAATTCGGAAACGCTTTCAGTACATAACGGCATTTCTATTAATGGCATATTTTCTAACGCATTAACCAAAGATGTCCTTTGTGCTAATGGGCATACAAGTAACAAAATAGGTTCTTCTATTCCTGAATTTCTCATTTCGGCTAATGCGCCTCTAATCCTCGAGGCATATCTTTTATCTCGAAGATTTCTTAGTTCTAAACTAATTGTATTTTCAATTCCAATCCACCATGCACTAGTAATTGCAGATGCTACCGCTAATTCTGAAGATTCATTAGGTGGCTTTTTTGTTATTTTCAACATTTTTGATAAGTTTTTACTAAATTTTCTCCCCGACCACAAATTTGAAAGTAATTTTAACGGTTTGGTGACCTCTATAGCATGCATCTCTAACCAATCACTCCAATCATCATCAGATAAAGGAGGTTCAATAAAAAATATGGGATTATTGCTTCTTATCGCATATTTATGCAATCTTCTTGGTTCTGGATCAGGAAATTTACATGTTTGTATTTCTTCAAGAATAGATAAGCCGCCTAACATTTTAGAAAAATCTCCACCTTGTGATACCGCCCCTGTAAAATTAATACCTGGACTCTTTTTTTCTAAATCCTCTTCATGTTCCCACAATTCAATCTCTTCTTCTGAAACCATTAAACCTAAACCAGACCATTTTATTCTTGGACGCAAAGAACGAGGATAAACCACTGTAGGCAATACTCCATGAAAATATACAACCCCTCCATCAGGATCATTCCATTCAAAATCTTCCCAGTCGAGATATGAATCTGGGAGGGGGGTGGCTCGACTCATAAGGGTGCGTCAATCAACTTGTTGTTAATTCTCCGCGCGCTTTATTGATATGGGAGGGCTTTCAGGGACTGTTTGAGAATATGGAACCATATAGCACAGAACCTGTAATAATTATAGAAGAAGTATTTCCTCAAGATACAAACTCATATGGCACACTCTTCGGTGGAAGATTAATGTCATTAATGGATAAAGCAGCAGGAATAGTATGCTCAAAGTTTGCGCATAGGGAATTTGTTACTATCTCAATAGATACTCTTAAATTTTTAAGGCCTGCACATCAAGGTGATTTAATTGAAATTACATCAAAGGTGGTATTTACTTCTACTCATTCTGCTGCCTGTAGAGTTATTGCAAAAAGAATTAACAAATCAGATTGGAAAGGTGAAGATATTTGCACAGGGTATTTTTTCATGGTAGCTATAGATTCACAAATGAGGCCGATACCGATTCCCCAATTTACTCCTGAATCAGATGAAGAAATGAAATTATGGAATGAAGCGAAATCAATACGTGAAGAAATGATTAAATGAAGCATGCAATTAAAACTAATTTAAATCTCGTTTAGATTAGTTCTAATTTAACTAAACTAATTAGGATTAATCTTTTGCAATTGCTGGTCTATCAAGAAATAGTGGTTCTCCCTCAACCCAACCTGGGCAATTTTCTTCAACCCAAATTCTTGTAGCCCATTCACAAATGTCATATCCACCTGAAAGAATACCAGATCTTTTGATATAACCTACCTTTACAATGTCCTTATCTTTGGAAAGAACATTTCCTAATTGTTGGGAAGTAGTTCCATGCCTCATTGTACTATTAATATGTTCAAGGATCTCTGCTGTATTCCTTGGTCTGTCTTCTAAATATTTCTTTATTTTTTCTCTTATTCTTACTGTTTTCATCTTAGTCACATCCATTCAATTCCGCATTGAGTCTTCGGATAATAGGAAGGATGGGAGATTGTCATATAACTGTTGTCTTTGATTCGGTAACTTTGTTACACTAAAAACCAAAAATTTGTTCTTTTTTGAAAACGTTTTTAATTAATTTAACACGGCGGAGTGTTCTCCACAAGAAATGTGTAACTTAATGTAACAAAAATCATATTTTAATATTAATAATTTAATTAGTAGTATTTGTCATCCCTCAATTGGTGACAAAACCTGCCAACAAAAATCCGCAGTGGATATCAAAAAAGAGTTCTTGATTGGTTGGCCGATGGAGGCAGTTCAATTAGTGAAACTGCAAAGAGTATTGGCCTTAGATTACCACATGCATCTGCAACATTCAAAAAGCTCCGTTCTGAAGGACTGGTCACCATTGATCAAAGTGAAAGTCATAGAGGTTCAATACAAAGATTGACTCCAGAAGGGTGGGCAAAATTAGAACAAGATGAGCTTGCAAGATTATCTGAAATAAAACTTGAACATATCCCCTCTAATGCAGCAGGATGCCTAATAGCCAGAGATGGCCCAATGCTTCTATTAGGTTACTTGGAATCTCCAACCAATGAAGGTTTTTTACTACCCTCAAAGCCAATCCCAAGTGATAAATTCGACTCAATAGGTTCCAATGGAAATATAGGGGTAGAGGTCGAATGGACATGGGCAGTATCAAGAGAACCAAAGCCTAGATGGTTTTCACTACCTAACCTTCAAAAAACGTCATCACCAAAAAAAACCAAAAGAGAAGGCATCACAGACTGGGACCAAAAAGAAAAATCAATTGGCATAATTCGAGCAAGATTATTAGAATCTGATAAGCAGTTTTCATTATCAGTGGGATCTTGGTTCCCTAAAGCGCCAGCAGACAACAACTCAAAACTACCTTCTTTGTTGAATGAAGATTATAGTTGGACTTTAGCAACATTCCATGATTATAAACATAAAATAAAACCACAACAACCAGTTATTGCAGAGATTACTGGAAGATTAGGCATTAACCTACTACTTGAAGCCGCATCTTGTGACGGCATTGTAATTGGTGAATCTGGTTTATTATCTAGAAAAACAAATTCATTTCCAATACAAATATTACTAAACTGGATAAAAAGAATTCATCCAAAATCATCAGAAAAGATTCAAAAGGATAGGTATGAGTTCCTTATTAGTGAATTAGGAGTTTCAAATCGCAACAGGAAAAGACGTAGGTCTTCTGGTGAACAATCAACATGGACTAAATTTAAACTCGATTGGGCTAATTCGAAATGGGTAAAAGAAATAAATTCAAATGATTTATTTTTTGATAATTCGCAATTAAGTAAAAATGCACTATTATCAATAGTAGACTGGGCAATGACTGAATCCAAAGGAGTACCTCTTTCAATACAATACCCTAGAAATATTGAGTTGAATGAAATAGAATCTGATAATCTTGTTCGTTATCCTGCATTAAGAATTATAATTACAGAAAAATGGAAAGGGAGAAAACCACAACTATTGTTAAAAGAATCAAATAACTCTAGTTTGCCCATTATGGACTTATGTTTAGAAAGAGGTATTATTTTACCAATAAGTGTAGAAATTTCAACCGTTCAAAATAATGATTCCGTTATAGAAGAAAACGTCTCAATTCCTTTCGAATTAATATCTTTGATTAAAAAATCAAAAATAGACATAAATGACATTTCAAAAAATAACGAAAAGTTGTTAAATTGTATTAAACAATATCCATTAGGAAATGAATTTGAGGCTAACAAATTAGAATTCGAATACCCATTAGAATCTTGGATTATTACTCCCTCAAATTTAAGATGGTTGCGCTGGCAAAGAATTTCAAAAAGAATAGATGGCCATTGGGTTGAATTACTTCCTCCAGAACTTGTCCCAATTGAAAACATAGGAACTGTTGCATTAAATGCACCGCAAGAATGGAAAATAAAAGCAAGAGAAATTATGATTTCAAAATTACAAATTGAACCAGATTCATCACTAAATTTAAGAAAAATTTTACTAAATGGATCTAATAATGAAAAAGCATGGTGGTTTTCATGTTTAATTACCTCAGCACAATGGTTAGCACCATCAATTAGAAAAAATGTTGTCAAAATTGGGCTTAAGCCTTGGATTGAATTACATCATAAATTGTCATTAAATGATTTTACAGATGTATTAAATAATTTATCATGGATGGAAAAATTAAATGAAATAAACAATTCATGGACTTCATTAATTTACACACTTGAAATAAATGAAAATCATGTAGAAATAAAATTATGGAAAAATCTAATCAACAAATTTCAAAATAATACAACGATAAGTTTTGAAGATGTTTCTAAGATATCTCATAAATTCAATATCGAATGGTGGGCACCATTAGCTGAGGAATTTTTGAAAATATGTTTAGAAACATCAAAGGGAAGATCTTGGTTAGAATCAGAAAATGTTTCTTGGGTTTCTGCTATCCTAAGAGAAAAAGAAGAAATACATTATTTGCCTGGATTTGGGAACACTAAACACCCTGGTTGTAGCAATAATCTATTAGATAATTTGAATCAAAATCTTGACAAAATTGAAACTTCAAAAAATTCTATTGGGATTTTACAATTAATAGATCTTCAATCTACATTAACACAAATTAGGAATAAAAATCGTCCATCTGTGGGGAAATGCCACAAACATTGTGGTTGGTTAGGACAACCAATTGAGTTATGGCCTGAAATAAATTCATTAATTGATTTCAAAGGTGACAATGAAGTGACAAAAAGAATTTTTTTAAGAAAAACAGGATTTCATAAGGACTTGGAAATTTCACCTCAAACAAAATTAACTTGAGAAAATATTGAATATTAATCACTAATGGTCGTAAATACCACACTGCAACATCGCATGGATTTCTGCCCTTCGCCGGATGGAAATATGAAATGACGATACCAAGTTGTGGTACGTCTGTATCGAAGAACATGGTGATCTACGGAAATGATCCTTGTTGCAAAAACAGACAATAGTGGCTACGAATGGGTCCCCACCGGACTTTAGGATGATGGATGGACAACCCCGTAGTCCTCAACGCCCTGGTGAATGGGTCAGGCCCCTGAGGAAACAATGATGCAGGCCGTTAGTCATCAGGGCCCCAAATCAACTAATTTTATCCAAAAACTCAAGTGTAATCCCAATTTCAGTTGTTTAATGGCAAGACCGTTTGAGAGAGGATTACTTGGAGGAACTTTCGATCATTTCCATCAAGGTCATGCAAGATTAATTCTAAGCGGATTAAAACAATGTAATATTTTGGAAATTTGGATTACTTCCGATGAAATTGTTTCCCATAAAACTGGAATTATTCAATCATTTGAAGAACGAAGCTCATTCTTAGAGGAATGGATAAATAAAGATGGTAATATGCAGGATTTAGGAGTTTCAGAATCTGAAGACCACATTAAAGACCTTAATTCAAGAATATCTATTAGAAAACTGGAAGATGAAGTAGGCCCAGCAGAATGGAGAACCGATTGTGATGCAATAATTTGTACAGAAGAAACTTCGCCTGCTTGTGAGAATATAAATTCAACAAGAATCAAGTCAAATTTGATTCCATTAAATATAATTCTAGTAGAACATTTTCTTACCGAAGATGGAAATATTCTTTCCAGTAGTTTAATCAGAAAGGGAACATATACTAGACAGGGTAAAAAATGGATTGATACTTCTCAACTTTCTGAAACATTATACATGCCAAAATCTATTGAAAGTAAATTAAAAAAACCATTTGGAACTCTTTACGAAGGCCCAGAAAATGATACTTCCATAGCAATAAAAAAACTTTATGGGGAACTTAATGAAAATTTGCTTGGGAAAATCGTAGCAGTAGGAGACGTTTGTGTTTCAGCATTACAAAAACTAGGCATCACACCTGATATTGCTGTTGTTGATGGAATGACAAAAAGACAAAAACTTCCAGAGGCACAAAAACCAAATCAAGAAGGTTATGATGAGTACATAAATTGTAAAAATCCTGCAGGACAAATAACTCCAGAATTTAGTAATTCGTTGATTAATGCTTCAAAATCAGAACTAAAAGTTTTGATTAATGTAGAAGGTGAAGAAGATTTGGCTCCAATCATTTTACATTTAGCATTACCACTAGATTCATTATTGATTTATGGGCAACCAAACAAAGGAATTGTTGCTTGCTATTCCGATGAATATGTTAAAAATAGATGTGTCTTAAGATTAAATGAATTTACATCAAATTAATTTTCTGCAGATTCTTCAGATTGTGCATCTGCTAATTTACCAAAGGCCCAACCAAAAATAATACAAGGCGCAGCAACAGAATAAATTCCTGGATCTACCCATCCAGAATATAAGATTCCAGTTACTATGTAAAAAATTAATCCAATTACCATAAACCAAACAGAAATTGTTTTTCTTAATCCCCCCTCAGTTGAAACATCAACCAAAGCGGGCCAAAAATTATCTTTAATTCCCATAAACCAACCTTTCATTCCGCCATCTACATTAGAAATTATTCCTCTTGCACTTAAAATGCCCCCAATTAAACAAAGAACAAAGAATATACCATCACTATATGGTCTAAATGCTGTGTTATCTGTAAGATAATTTGGTTCTAATAACCCAATGGAAAGAATACTCCCCCAAACGACCTTATCTCCTGTAGGAGTTGCCATTTGAAGTATATTTAGTAACCATAGCAAAATACCCCAACATGAAAGTATAAACAACCATCCTGAAAGTCTCGCACTTGGCACTAAAAAATTAGCCGAATCCCCATCTGCCGCTTCACTCATTAAGCCATGCGACTTAGCAACTCGGTTTAACAATTGTCAAAGCCTTGATTGTAATTTGAATCTTCCCTGAACCACTGGAATCATCCCTTGGTCTGCATTACGCATGATTTCAGAAGCAATTATTGTTGCAGGAATGCAACTATTAATTTCTTTACTTCTTCCGTATCTTCCACGGCTTACTGTTTTAGCGCTTATTAGACCCAGCATATCCAAATTAGAGATTAAATCTGTAACTCTTCTTTGTGTAAGGAAATTAACGCCTGCAAATCTACATGCTTGTTTGTAAGCCTCATAAACTTCCCCAGTTGCAATATTATTCAAACCATTTTCTTCGTTAATCAATACTGAATATAATACTAATTTTTGTTGAAATGGTAAAGTAGCAATAACAGGTGTTATCTGATCACATTCAATTTGATTTTGTGCCATTCTAACATGTCTTTCACACACCAAAGTAGAACCCTCTTGGTCTGCTTTTTCTGTTGAAACTCTAAGTAGATCCAAAGCCTTACGTGCATCACCATGTTCTTGTGCTGCTAAAGCAGAGCATAATTCAATAACTCCACCATCAATTGCATCTTTTGAAATTCCAATTTCAGAACGCATTCTCAAAATGTCCTCAAGATGGCTTGCCTTATATGGATTAAATATTACATCTTCTTGACCCAATCTACTCCTTACTCTAGGATCCAAATAATCAGTGAAAGTTAAATCATTACTAATTCCAATAACACAACTTCTTGCATTCTTTAAATCAGCATTTAAATTAGTTAAATTATACAATAGATCATCTCCTGATTTTTTAACCAAATGATCTATTTCATCAAGTACGATTACGTGCACTCCTCCCATTGCATCCATTCTTTTTACTAATTTACCAAATACTCTATCTGTCGGCCAACCAGTAAAGGGTATCTTTTCCTCGAAGTCTTCAATTAATGAATTCCCCAAATGTGCAAGAACCCGATATTGCGTATCTATATTCCTACAATTTAGGACCAAAGGGTTTACAACACGATTAAGTTCTTTTCCTTTAGCAACTAATTGATCACAAATAAAACGTATAACGGCAGTCTTTCCAGCTCCAGTAACTCCATACAAAATCATATTTGAAGGGATGTGGCCTTTCAAAGCCTCTACAAGATTGAAACCAATAGATTCTATCTCTGAATCTCTATGAGGCAATTCATTAGGAACATGACTATGTCTGAGAAGTTCTTTGTCTAAAAAAAGAGATGATGTGTCGAGAGCAGAATCAAAAATGTTTTTCTTCAAAAAAAGGCCCCCAGTGTGATATTCATGATTTATCGGCTCCAAAACAGGTAGTGTGCTGGCAGAGCCTACACCGAGGCCATATAATAAGCCTAACCGATGATGGAAAATTTTGAGTTGTAAAGTGAAAGTGAAGTGACTTTATATGGTTTTATAATTTGATATATAAATACACAGATGCATCTTTAAAAAATAACAAATTCTAATTATAAAATTTTGAATCTTCCATCAACCCATTCAAATTTTTGTTCATCACAAACCTGTAAAATATTATCTGGCAAATTAGGTAAATCATTGGAAAGATATGGTTTTTTACCACTATTAATATCATCTGCATAATGATGTGTTGCTAAAAATATTGTTTTAGGGAATTTATTAGCTAATTCTTTGAGTGTTTCAGGCCTATAATGAAAAGGAGTATTTACATGATCAGGCACCCCTAATTCGATAACTACTACATTACAATCCATTACTCTTGATTCTATGGCTTTACATGGGCCTGAATCTCCAGTATGCATCAATTTAAATCCACTTTCATGAGTTAATAAATATCCATGAGGATCTACTGCTTCATCATGAAAGACTTCAAACCTTTCAAAGGTCCAACCATTTACTCCCAAAATGTTTCCACTAGGGTTTTCATCAAATATCACATTATTTTTCATTCTCTCTAATAAAGAACCAGGGTATGCAATCTCGCATAATTCTTTTAATTTTTCAGTCCCCTTTTCTGGACAGTGTACACTTAATTTTTGTTTGGCATCTCTATCGGAAATATATTTTTGATCTAAAATTAAAAATGGAAAGCCGAAAAAATGATCACCATGCCAATGTGTAATCATTATTGTTTTAATATCGCTTGGAGTTAATTCCCTTCTTCTTAAACTAGCAAGCACTGTAGGAGGAGTATCGATTAGTATTTCTCCTTCTATTAATAGCAATGAATGAAACCGTCCTTGAGGGAGAAAGGCATTCCCTGTTCCGAGAAATTCAAATCGGACCATGCTTAGGACAACAACCAATCACATATTGGCTTGACGGAAGATTGTGAGATGATTAATACTGATTATATACGGGTTAATACTCGGTAGAATTATCGAAGTGAGTATGATGGGAACTGAATGGAATTTAAAGAATCCTTACTTGACTACCATAAGTGAAAAAGATGTATTAAATGGGCCTGGAGCAACTAAAGAAACAAGGCATGTAAGTATCTTACTTGGAGATAGTGGCTTAACATACAGAGCGGGTGATGCAATTGGAATTATTCCAGAAAATCCAAAAGATATTGTTGAAAAATTAATTGAACTATTAGGATTTAATCCGAGTCAAGAAGTTGAATCTCATTCTGGAAAGGTAACATTATACAATGCACTGAAAAAGGATTATGAGATTCATAGATTAAATAAAAAGTTTGTAAAAGCTTTACCTGGATTGTTATCTGATGATTCTGGAAGTTTGATAGAAATACAACTTGTTAAGAGTGAAAGAAATAATGTCACAAAGAATACTTCAGATTCATGGGAATTAAGTACTGATGGAGACTTACCTGCCAATTACCCAATTCAAAGTAAAAATAACCCCTCGGCCAAAGCAGAAATAATTACTAAAGATAATGATGCTATTGAAGATTATATTTGGTCTAGAGACTATATTGATGCATTACAAGATTTTCCTTCATTGAACTTTGATACACCAGAAGACTTTCTTTCTCAACTTGATAAAATTAAAGGTAGATTATATTCAATTGCATCTTCTCCAGATGCACATCCTGGAGAAGTACAATTAACAATAGCAATTGTAAGATATAATCACCACAATCGAGACAGGGCAGGACTTTGTACTGGCTATTTAGCAGATGATGTTGAAGTAGGCAAAACTAAATTTGGAGTATATATGTCTCCAACAAAATCATTCCTTTTACCTGATGATGGTTCAACAAACATCATAATGGTAGGACCTGGGACTGGAATTGCACCCTTTAGAGCATTTATCGAACAACGTGAAATTGACAAATCCACAGGTAAAAATTGGCTATTCTTTGGAGATCAACATGAAGCAACTGAATATTATTACAAATCACAAATTAAAGGTTGGTTAGATAACGGAGTCTTACATGATTTCACTACTGCTTGGTCTAGAGACCAAGCAGAAAAAATATATGTTCAAAATAGAATGCTAGAACATGGTAAAGAAATTTGGGAATGGATTAATGATGGCGCCTATTTTTATGTGTGTGGAGATAAAAATTACATGGCCAAAGATGTTCATGCTGCATTAATACAAATTTGTTCTGAATATGGGGGCATGAATAGTGATGAAGCAACAGAATATGTAACTCAAACACTTATGAAAGAAGAAAAGAGATACTTAAGAGATGTTTACTAAACCTCATAGACGTTCGTATGTCAGGACCGAATATGGGATTCAAACGAATACTCATTGCTAACC
The DNA here is from genome assembly GCA_949514915.1 of Methanobacteriota archaeon. Classification (GTDB taxonomy): domain Archaea; phylum Thermoplasmatota; class Poseidoniia; order Poseidoniales; family Poseidoniaceae; genus MGIIa-I. Next base: position 16,219 of record CATFLP010000067.1, read on the forward strand.
GTGGTGAAATTGCCCTGAGAATTCTCAGAGCATGTAGAGAAATGGACATAGAAGCCACAATAATTCATGGAAGAGAAGATAGAGGAAGCCTACCTGTACAATTATCTGATGCTGCAATACCGATATATCGTAAAGAACCTCTTTCAAGTTATTTAGAAATTGATGCCGTAATTAATGCTGCAAAAGAATTAGAAGTTGACGCTGTACATCCAGGATATGGTTTTCTAGCAGAAAACTCATGGTTTGTTTCAAGATTAGAACAAGAAGGGATTACTTTTATTGGACCTAGTTCTGAAGTAATCTCATTATTAGGAGATAAAATTAGAGCAAGAGCTGCAATGAAAGAAGCAGGATTACCTGTTGCTGCAGGAAGTAACGAGCCGATCAATGATGCTGAGGAGGCATCTATTTTAGCAGAAGAAATTGGTTATCCTGTAATAATTAAAGCGGCAGCGGGTGGAGGAGGAATTGGCATGCAAGTTGTAAATCAAAAAAGTGATTTTGAAAGTGCATTGAAATTATGCCAAAGCCGTGCCCAATCAGCATTCGGAGATAACAGAGTATTTGTTGAAAAATTTATTGAAGGTGCACAACACGTAGAATTTCAAGTTTTAGCAGATGGGAAAAATGCAATACATTTTGGAGAACGTTTCTGTTCAATACAAAGAAGGCATCAAAAATTAATTGAAGAAGGCCCTTGGCTAACAGAAGTAGAAAGAGAAAGAGTCGGAGATTTAGTTTGCAAAGGTGCTGAAGCTGTAGGTTACAAAGGATTAGCCACATTTGAATTCCTCAGAGATAAACATGGAGAATTTTATTTCTTAGAGGTTAATCCAAGAGTACAGGTTGAGCATACAGTTACTGAAATGATTTCTGGACATAATCTTGTAGAATTGGGTATTAGAATTGCTCAAGGTGAATCATTACCACTTAGTCAGGATGAAATTGAAATTAAAGGTCATGCCATACAATGCAGGATAAATGCTGAAAAATCTGCAAATTTTGTACCCTCTCCTGGAAGACTTTGGGATTGTCATTTCCCTAGTGGTTATGGCATCAGAGTTGATTCACATGCACATGTCGGATATGATATGCCCAGATGTTTTGATTCGCTATTAGCAAAAATTATAGTTTGGGGAAGCACTAGAGATGAAGCAATAAGAAGAATGCGTTCTGCATTAAGTGAAACAAGACTAGAGGGAGTAGAAACATTAATTCCATTACACCTTAGAATCCTTGATGAAATTGATTTCAATTCCAGAAATATTACAATTCACTATATAGATGAACATCAAGAGCTATTAGGTGATTAAATGAAATTATTAATTGTAGGAAGTTTAGCATACGATTCAATAAAAACAGAACAAAATAGTGTTGAACATACATTAGGTGGTTCTGCAATATATGCAGGTATTTCTGCAGCAAAACATCTGAATAATATTTCAAAAGACATCATCAATAATGTCGGCATAGTAGGTGTAATTGGTACAGATTTTCTAAACTCTGATTTAGATAGATTAACAAAACAAGGATTAAACATTAAAGGTATTGAAAAGGGAGATGGCCTTACATTTCGTTGGTCTGGAAGTTATTCTGGAGACATGAGTCAAGCAATTACGCATTCTACAGATCTAAATGTTTTTGAAACATTTTTACCAAAGGTTCCTGATGATTTCAAAACACCAGAGATTACTTTTTGTGCAAATATGCATCCATTAATTCAATCAAGTGTTTTAGATCAAAGTAAACCACATAAATTTTCAGCTGTTGATTCTATGAATTTGTGGATAAATAACACCCCTAATGAATTATCTATGATCTTAAGGCGTGTTGAAATGGCAATATTAAATTCAGATGAAGTAAAAATGTTGGCAGATTGTGAAAATTTAATAGAAGCAGGTAATTTAATCCGAACTGGAAAAGTACTATCTGGAGGAGAAGATGAAGGCAGTGGTCCTAATATACTAATTATAAAAAAGGGAGGAGATGGTGTTTTGGCTTTGTTTAATGAAAGTGTAATTGAACTTCCTGCGTTTCCTACTTCTAAAATTATTGATCCTACTGGGTGTGGAGATTCATTTGCTGGTGCATTACTTGCACACCTCTCTGTAAAATCAAAAATAGATGAAAATATATTGACTAATGCACTTATTCATGCTAATGTAACTGCATCATTTACTATAGAAGAAATGGGAGTGATTGGTATTGAAAATTTAGGCAACAATGAATATGAAAATAGATTGTCAGCATATCTAAATATAATTGAGAAATAATCAATCTAATCGTGTAATTCCTGTTGTTGAAAGGATATTTTTCTTATCATCATTTGACGCTTTAAAATCTTGAAATGATGAAGGTAATTTTTGTTCAACTAAATCTGGTGAAATTTCTTCAAGGAAATAATCAGAGGATTCATCATTATTTTCATGTATCTTTCTCAAAGCATCTGCTAATTGTGCTTCATGAGTTTGATGAGCTTGTATTTTCAAAGCGTCCATTGTTCTATCTATCACAAACTCATTAGACTCTGATTCATTATTTGCATCTAAAGTCCTATTTCTTAAAAATTCAGGTGTTTTAAAAGGTAAAGACGATTTTAACATCCCCCACATAGTCAATCTTTTCATTTTGGAATTTTTTGGTTTTAATCTCTTAAATTGACGTTTCCCATCTTTGAGTTTAATTCTTTTCAAACCCTCTGTATTATCTTTGTTAACTAATTCATTTTCATTAGGTGATTTAATTTCTTGTTTGGCCTGAGATACAATTCCAGGCAGATTAGGTTGTTTAAATTCTGTTGTTGTTACTTCTTCATATGAATTTAATGTAGAACCTAATTGATTTATTGGATTTGAAAAACCAGTTTGTTGGAAACTATTGATAAAAGACTTAGATGGTTCTCTAGTTTCCACAATATTTTGAGGATTAGGTTTGAATTGTGTTTCTGGTATCATAGAGAAAGAGGATCTTGGTTCTTGTGACATAATATTTTCTTCTGGGATTATAGTTGATTCAAAAGCATCACCAAACATATTGAAAGGTTCTTCTTTAGATTCTGATTCATCAAAATCGAATCCAAACATATTGAAAGATTCGTCTTGTGTTTGAGTTGTAATAGGTTTTGAAATCTCATTTGAAAAAGGTTGTTCATTAGCATCAGAACGGAGGATTTCTGTCCTATTCGCTACATTTGCCCACCCTGAATGTGCAGGAGGAGTTCTAAGCTCACTTTGGATTCTTCTTGCTCTTGAAATCGAACCATGATGTAATGGTTCTCTATTTACAGAAATTTGTTCATCAATTTCAATAGGAATTGGAGATGATTCTGTTTTTGTATTTTGAATTAATTGTTCATCATCTTTTGATTTATTAATCAAATCTGCCATAGCCATTGATAATGCATCTGGCTTTTCATTTGTTTCTGTTTCAATAGTTTCAACTAATTCATCAAATACGCTAGAAGAAGGATACTCTGACATAATTACCTCTTCCACTCCTTCTATAGCATTTTCAAAAGGAATACCGTCTCTGACTCGGTCTGCAATTACTCTAAATTTGATTAATTCTGTATCATTTCCAAACAAGGTAAACGTTCCACCTTCACCACTATCTATTGTTAATGCAGATTTACGAAAACCTAACCATGAAATTATAATTCCTGCACCAATTAAGCCAACCCAAATTTGCATTTGACCTGTTAATATTCTAATTGATGCATAAATCATCAACATTGCTATTGCTCCACACCAATGTGGAATAATATGGAATTGATGATGTCGCATACCTTCTACTTTATTATGAGACAATCGTAAAAAATTCCCATTATTTGATTCTAAAAGTACATCTTCGGGTGTTATAACAGTCCTCAAATTTCCTCGAGTCCCAGCCATATTGAATGTAGAGAATACCTCGCCCTCTACTCCTTCTGGCCGAGCCTTTTCTGGCTCAGTCGAATGCATCCTAAAGTGTCAGGGAAACTCTTAGGTTATGAAGTTTAACACATTTATTTACAATAAATGCCACTCTAAATATATTTTTTAAATCTCCGTCATTCTAATTTATTATATTCAACTGAATAACCAATGATTCTAGGTTTAGCATCTAATTGACATATTAACAAATGTGGTGTGCCATCTTTTCTAACCATCAAAGGAGAATCCCATTTAACGATAATTTTTTCATTTTCTGCAAATTCAATCCTTCCAACTATAAATTGTAAATCTATAGCGACATGAAGTACCCCTCCTACAGAAGGTGAATATCTAGCAAATGCTGAAGAAATAAATTTTAATTCTGTTTTATTATGAACTTCCACAGGATTATCTTCATTTTCTTTAACTATAAGAGAACCTTGAGATAAGGAGTTTTCATCGGCATTTCTCAATGCTATTCCAACTCGATCACCTGCATTTGCTTGATCTACATCATCATCCATCACTTGTAATGATCTTGCAATACCTAACCCATTAGAGGGTAAAATCTTCAAATTATCATGTTTATTTACAAATCCAGATCTTACGCCACCTATTGCAACTAATCCTACACCTTTAACATTGAATATTTGATCAACTGCAACTACAAGAGGATTGTTTATTCTATCTATTAATTCATTTTGTTTTTTAGACAAAAAATCTAACAACATTTCCCTCAATCCTAATGCATCTAATCTTTTGATTGGCCATTTATCTAAACCTGCCTGTTTTACTAATCCTTCCAATTGGCTTTCATCGATCCAACCTCCTTCATCTGGGTTTGGAATAATAACACCATTAGAAATTCCAGAACAACTACAAGCAACTAACAATTCTCCAAATTTCGCATCTATCGATTTTACTTCTAATACTACAAAGTCACCTAATGTTAATGCTGAAGTTAAAGGTTTCAATTTTTCAGGATAAGTCACAGGACGAACTAAAGATAAAATCTTAACTCCAGAATCGGTATTTTCCTTATACACATATGATTCGACATCTCTTGAATCTGCAGATTTACCGATTTCCTTTGCTAATACATCAGAACCAAGAAATGTTACATTAAGAACGCTCATAAGATCACTTTTAAGTTCTAAATACAATAGTTATCTATTGTAAATTACCAATGCTTCATCAACAGATGCTCCATTACAAATAATTGCATGACACGCAGCACACATCTTAACTGCATCATCTAATGGTTTTTGATGAATATTTCTTCCTGTTGCAGCACCTCTAGCACCTGAAATGTTAACTTGATCCCAAAGTCTGCTCAAGAACTCTTTAGGTGGTAAACTTCCTCCACCTGAACAAATTAATCCTGTTCTACCTGCTGACTGAACAGCTACTCCTAAACTTTCAGGTACTGTCATCCCATCAAATCCTTCCTTTGGATAATTAACTTTTGTAAAATCTGCTCCAATACAACATGCCAATCCTGATGCCCCTGAGATTAATTGAGGATCAAATTCATCAGGAACTGCTGAACCACGTGGATAAATCCATGTTACTGCAATTAGCCCATGTTGATGGGCCTCAGAAATTAACATTGATGCTTCTGATAACATTTCAGATTCATTTTCACTACCAAGATATATTGTATAACCAATTCCAACAACATTAATGTCATTTAATATTAAATTATTTACATCATCCATTGTACAAAGTGATAAACTAATTGGCTCTTTTTGTTTCGTTTTTACCAGATGAGATTTACTATTCATCTTTACTAAATATGGTATGTCTGGGTAATCTCTTGCATAACGAGAAATAAGTCCATATTGTGCAGCTAAAACTCCAATTGTACCTTCCTCGTGTGCTTTTGAACCAATTTCAAACAAATGTCTAGGATCATTAGAAGTAAGTGGTATTTTATTTCCTCCATCAAAAAAATCATCATTTAGATGTTCTATTTTCTGATCACATGCAAATAAATTCATTCTACCTGTGCCGCTGGTTGCTGCTTTAAGATTTTCAAGAAAATCCTCAATTAATTCGTCTGGCACATCTGCTGGAATATATGCTTCTATTGGTTCCATTGAATCCCCTTGTTTCCTTGTCTTTGTTAGTTTTAATAATCTTATTCAATAAATGCAATTATAATTAGGAATGAAAATTAATGATTTTCTTGACATCTTTATTGTAAACATCAATTATTTGTGATGTAGTTTTTATTCCTTTATCAGTATTCTCAACTCCGTCTAAATATCCTGAACAAACCCCTGTAGCAACAAATAATGCATCTTTACTTGTACATAGATCAGTTGATTTCCATACTTTATGTAAATCATCATTAATCATATTTGATGCTCTTTGTTCTTCTTCCGAATCTTTGAATTGTAAACGACCTTCAAAAACACCCCCTACTCCCTGAATTGCTGTTGCAGTAATTACACCTTCTGGAGCGGCCCCAATTCCAAGTAACATGTCATATGGCCCATTTGAATCTGCAGCCCAAAGTGCTGCAGAAATATCTCCATCTGGCATAAGATGTAATTTTGCTCCTGCTTCATTTATTTCCTTGAACAATTGGATATGTCTTTCCCTATCTAAAGCAACAATATTCAATTCTGAAATTTGCTTTTCTAATTTAAAAGCAGCCTGTTCTAAATTCCAAGCAACACTTCCTTCTAATGAAACCTCTCCAATTAAATCTGGGCCTGCTGCAATTTTATCCATATAACAATCAGGAGCATGTAATAACGTACCTCTTGGAGCAGCAGCTAAAACTGCAATAGAATTTGGTGAATTTGTTGCACAATTAGTTGTACATTCTAAAGGATCTACTGCGATATCTACTGCAATGGCTTTTGGATCTCCCTGTCTAGAACCGAGTGGTTCTCCAATCCAAAGCATAGGTGCTTCATCACGCTCCCCCTCTCCAATAGCAACTCTACCATTAAATGGCACATTATCAAAAGTGTTCCTCATTGCTTCTACAGCAGCTGCGTCAGCTGCTTTTCCATCTCCTTTACCCCTCCAATCAGAACTGGCAATTGCTGCTTTTTCACACGCCTCTAAAAAATAATTTGACAGTTCACGAACTGACGTCATGAACACCGCAAGAGGTGAAGGATTTCAAAACTCGCCTAATTCTGTTTTTTTTTACTAAGTACTTTTATGTCATTTATTCTTGTTTCTGGATATTGCCCTAAATCATCTTTTTCATAAGATTTAACCATATCATAAACACATAATAATCCTGCAGAAACACCAACTAATGCTTCCATTTCTACACCTGTACGATAATTTGCACTAACTTCAACTGTACATCTCAAATTTTGTTCTTCAAAGGCCCAATCAACATTACAACCTTCAATTGGAATAATATGACAATGTGGTATTATTCTAGGCGTGTCTTTAACTGCTTGAATCACTGCAATAGTAGATGCTTCAATTACATCTCCTTTCTTTATTTCATTATTTTTAATCGCTAAGATTGTTTTTTCTTGTAATCTAACTGTTCCTGTTGCTACTGCTGTTCTACTAATGTTTGGTTTTCCACCAACATCTATTATCCCTTCAATTCTTTTTTCATTAGTCATTATCCTAATCCTCCTTTCCAAATAGAACCTGATTCTGTTACCTCTTTCTTCCACAAAGGTGCTTGAATTTTTAGTTCATCTATGATATTACTACAAGCTAAAAATGCTTCTTTTCTATGTGGTGAGCATACATGTATTGCCACAATATTCTCTTGAGGTGCTACAATTCCTACTCTATGTGCTATTGCGATTCCACTAACACCAAACTCATTTTTACATCTTTCAGCAATTTTTTCCAAAGTTGGTATTAATTGATCTCTCCAAGCATCAAACTCTAATTGTAAAACCCTCTCTCCATCTTCTAAATCTCTAGTTATACCTACAAAAGATACTATTGCTCCACACCCTTCAAAATTAAGTTTTTTCTTTAATTTTTCAGCATCAAGATTTGATTCGGAAATCTCGATAATGATGTTCTTCACAATTCCACCTAATCAGTTCCTAGTTGACTGATGATATATTAACTGTGGTAAATATCAACGAATATTTCAAACGAAGTGAAAGGTTCGCATGTACAATGCCAAATGATTCAAAGCCAATTGTAATAATGGGTGCTGGTCTTTCAGGACTTGCTGCATCTATTATTTTGGCAAAAGGTGGAAGAAAAGTAATTATCCACGATATCAGAAGCGATTCTGGAGAACGTTTTGATGGAGATTTTCAAGGTTTGGAAAATTGGACTACTGGCACTGACTTTTTTGATGAATTAAGAGAATGGGGTATTGAACCTAATGAATTTAAATCTACAGATTTTCATGAAATTGATTTGGCACATCCTGATGATGAAATTACAAAACCATGGAGCCCACGTGTGGCATTTCGAGTTGTTGAAAGAGGTTCAGACGAACATACTATTGATCAAGGCCTTAAACGATTAGCAATAAAAGAAGGTGTTGAAATAAGATATAAATCGAAAATAACCCCAGATGAATGTGATATTATTGCAGCAGGACCTAAAGATACTTCAGCAGTAGCTTATGGTGAAATTTTCAAAACATCATTTCCAAATCATGTTACATTCCAATTGAATGATAAATTAGCACCAGGAGCATATTCTTATCTTATTGTAATTGACGGAATTGGATTAATTTGTACTTGTTTATGGCGAAAACAATCAAATTCTAACAGATATCTTAATGAAACAATAAATTGGTATGAAAAAAACTATCCTGGATTAGATAGAACTCCAATAAAAAGAGTGGGGGGGAAAGGAGATTTTGCAATTCATTCATCATATAAGTCGAAAAATAAATACTATGTTGGAGAAGCTGGCGGACTTCAAGATTTCATGTGGGGCTTTGGCATGAGATATGCAATAACCAGTGGAATTTTGGCAGCAAAAGATATTCTCGGAGAATCAGATTATGAATCTGAAATTAAATCAAAATTGTTACCTAAATTAAAAACTTCTGTAGTTAATAGATTCTTAATGAATCGTGTTGGAGACAGAGGATATAAAAAAGTTGCAAAATATTGGATGAAGCATCAAAAAAAGCATGGAGACGGATTGATTTTTATGGAAATGGTATACAATTGGGGTATATTTAGAAGAATCATATATTTCTTTGCAAATCTAGGAATGCTCAAAAAGGGAGTGACTAAAGACGGAAGATCAATCAGAAGAATGCCATTTAGAAAAGCACTGAAAAGAGACGTTTGGGAGCCAAGTGAAAGAGCAATAGAAATCGGGCAAGAATGGAAAGAAATTAGAAGAAGTGGAGGGAATATTAGTTTCTCAAATGACTCAGATTCTAATTCAATTCCAAATCACTCCGAAGCGAGTGATTGAAGAACTGGTTACTATTGGGCCTGAATATGAGCCTTGAACTAGAAGCAATGCCTAACAACTTAGTAAATTACGGAGTGACAGAAAATGGAATCGCTGTCATCGAACTTTGTTCCGATTCTGATGGTAAACCATTAGGTGAAGGAAAAACCCCAGTAAACACCTATACTAGGGAAATGTGGGAAGATATCGATAAAGCAATTCTTAATGCTCGTTTTGATGACAAAGTAACTGTTATTCTATTAACTGGAAAGGGGAATAATTTCTTCTCCGCTGGTGCAAGTATTAATTATCTTAATAGTTTAACACCGCGTTACAAATATTTCTTTTGCTTACATGCAAATGAAACTTTGTCACGTTTAGAACAAACACCAAAATTAGTTATTGCTGCATTAAATGGTCATACAGTTGGTGGAGGGTTAGAAATTGCAATGGCTGCAGACATAAGAATTGCAAGAAAAAATGCAGGAAAATTAGGATTGCCAGAAATAAACCTTGGAGTATTAGCAGGAACTGGAGGTACTGCAAGATTAACAAGATTAATCGGAAAAGCAAAAGCATTGGAATTAATGGTTACTGGAGAATTAATTTCATTTGAAGATGGTGACGATATGAATTTAATTAATCAAATCTTTGAAAGTGATGCTGAAGAGTTTAGGAGAGATGTGATAGACTGGGCTGGTCAATTTACATTACCAAATAAAGCAGTTAAAGCAGTTGGAAATATCAAAAGAAGTGTTCAAACTGGTAGTGAATTACCTCTTGAATATCATCTTGCTCTTGAACGTGAATTACAATCAGATCTTTTCCAATCTAATGATGCAAAAGAAGGTATTGCTGCATATGTAAATAAAAAAGTAGCAAACTTTACTGGTGAATGATTAATTTTATTCCATTCAATAATTGCACAAACTCAAATAACGTTTCCGTTTCCGTTGTTTACATGGGGAAACTGCCTACCACATTTGATGAATGGATTACAAATTTTGAACAATGGAGAGAAAATGTTGGTTTCGATGCTAAGTGGGCTGGTGATTTTGAATTAAAGCCCTTATTTGACTGGGAAAGAGCTGGAGATGTAATCGAATTTGGAGATTATGCTGGAAGGCCAAAATGGGAAAGGTCTTTACAAATACCTCATCAGAATATCAGAGATTCTTTACTATCAATGATTACTGTTCAAGGAGATACTGAATTTGCATCCGTGGAACAACAAAAACATTTGTTGGAATCTGCACCTACAGATTATGACCGCTATGCTGCTGCAAGAATAATGGTTGAAGAACAAAGACATGGATGGCAAATGTGTTATTTGTTAATGACATATTTTGGAAAACAAGGGGCCCGTGAGGCACAAAAATTACTCGAAAGAAATGCACAAACGGGTAGTAGACTACTTGGAGCATTTAATGAACCAATGGATCATTGGTTAGATTTCTTTTGTTATACTATGTTTGTAGACAGGGATGGGAAATTTCAACTAGGAATGTTATCAACCTCAAGTTTCAAACCCTTAGCAGCTAGTATGGGACCTATGTTAAAAGAGGAATCATTTCATCTAGGAACAGGAGCAAATGGATTACGTAGAATAATTAAAGCAGACGTAATCCCTAGAGATTTATTACAACGTTACATGAATAAATGGGTTTCTACTGCCCATGATTTATTTGGAACTGATAATTCTTCAAGTGCTGAATGGGCTTATGTTTGGGGAATAAAAGGAAGATGGGACGAAAGAAAAAAGCAAGAAAGTGGCATAGAAGTAAACAAAGAACACCTTAATGAAGAATCTCGAGGACATTACCATGACGAAATTGTAGCTGAAGTTGAAGAAAAACTAAACAAATTACTTTCAGAAGATGAAATACCATTTTATGTTGCAGATGAAAAATTCAATAGAGATATTGGAACATATTCTGACAAAAAATATACCGTTGAAGGCGATGAATGGGATGAAAATGATGGAAGTTATGAAGACTATTGTGAGAAAATGCTTCCAACTGATCAAGATGAAGATACACTAAAAGAATTATTCAAACAAGAATGGATCGAATTTAGAGCACCAACAAAAAGAATGATTGAATCTGGAATTGGGCAGTTGCAATAAATGGTGAATCTAATTGATTCCTACATCCTTGTTTGGAATTAATGCAAAATTATGTAATGAATTTTTCAAAGAATTACCTGAATTATTAGAAATTTCTGATATTAATAATCCAGAATATGAAAAAATGCTCTATGAAACTCTTGAATTAAATGGTTTCGAACAACTTGAAAAAATAAATGAATATGTTGGGTTTAAAAAACAAAATTGGGGAGATGAAATTAATCAAGAAATAATTTCAACTTTAGAAATTACCAAATATCCTGATGTTTCAATGGTTGAAAACCTACTTTCACTAGAAAATGTAGATTGTGTATTATTATCAAATTGGTTACATTTTCTCAAAAATATACACCCAATATATGACGAAGATGCTTGTTCTGCATTAAAACTAATGAATCTAAATGTTCCATATAAACCAAATGATTTAACTTGTTATTCAAAATATGTTTCTGTAATTGATGGATTAAAGGAATATGCACCTGCGGGAGCATTACCAGAATATGCACTTCCAAGACAAAGGTTACTACAATTAGGGTTAGCAATGTGGTTTAATCAAAAAAGGGAATAATCTTGTATTAAAGCGGAATGGGATTCATATGGAGATAAAGAATGTGGCCGTAATCGGTGCTGGAACAATGGGTGCTGGTATTGCTCAAGTTTGTGCTCAGGCAGGTTGGAAAACAACTTTATTTGATGCTTATCCTGAAGGTTTAGAAAAAGGTATGAATTCAATTGATTCCTTTTGGGAAAAAGGAATTTCAAGGGGTAAAACCACACAAGAACAAAAAGAAAAGTGGGCTTCTAATATCCATCCTACTATGGATCTAATTACAGCTGTAAAGGATGCTGATATGGTAATCGAAGCAGTTCCAGAAATCCTTGAAATAAAAACAAAAATATTCCATGTACTTGGTGAAGAGACTAAAGAAGATTGTATCTTAGGCACCAATACTTCTTCTCTTTCAATTACAGATATTGCTGCAGCATCAGGGCGACCTGAAAGAGTAATTGGCATGCATTTTTTTAATCCTGTACCAATAATGAATCTTCTTGAATTAGTTAAACATGACTTATGCTCTGATACTACTATCTTATTAGCAAAAGAAGCAGGCAAAATAATGGGTAAAACAACAATACTAGTGAAAGATGTCCCTGGTTTTGCCACCTCTCGTTTAGGAGTTGTACTTGGAAATGAGGCCATAAGAATGCTAGCAGATGGTGTTGCATCTGCAAGTGATATTGATACTGCAATGAAACTTGGATATAAACATCCAATGGGTCCACTTGAATTATCAGATTTAGTTGGATTAGATGTTCGTAAAGACATCCTTAATAATCTCGCAGAATCATTCTCTGATGAATCTTATCGCCCTCATCCATTATTAGAAAAATTAGTGGAAAAGGGAGATTTGGGTAAAAAAACAAACAAAGGAATCTACAATTGGAATAACGGTGTAAAATCTGAAAGAGATGATTTGCCGTTTCTTTAGGGGAATATAATTTCCCCGCATTCTGGGCATTCCATTCCAGGGATAAAAATTCCAATTGTATATCCACATTTCGAGCAAATTGAGATGACTTCGTCCATAGTTTTCAATACAATGAGAAATGCCCCTAAATTTAAATTCATTGATAATATCTGGTTTTATTCATGATATAATACGGCAAAGTCAATAACGGCATGACATGAGAGACAATAATGAGTGATGTAGGAAACTCGTCAGAGGAATGGAAATTAGATCTTCTTAATGCATCATTTTTATGCAGCACTCCAATACTTGCAATTGTTGGAGTAATTTGGTATACATTTAATTATGGAATCTCAATAGCTGAAATTAGTATTCTATTTTTTATGTATCTCGCAAGTGGGCTTTCAATAACTGCGGGATATCATAGATTATTTAGCCATAGATCTCATTCTGCATCATGGCCTTTAAGATTATTTTATGCTATTTTTGGTGCAGCAGCCTTCCAAAACTCGGCTATTAAATGGTGTAGTGACCATAGAAGGCATCATTTGAAAACTGATTCAGAAGAAGACCCTTACTCGATAATTAGAGGATTTTTTTGGGCTCATATGGGATGGGTAATGATTTCGGAAAAGGATCAAAAAATAGAACATGTTGAAGATTTACAATCAGACCCTATTCTAATATGGCAAGACAAACACATATTCAAAATCGGTGGATTTGCAGGTATAATCTTACCTGGGTTAGTGGGAATAATACTAATTGGAGGATTTATTGGATTTTTAGGAGGTTTAATTTGGGGAGGTTTGTTAAGGCTCGTAATAGTACATCATGGAACATTCTTGATAAATTCTGGTGCTCATTATTGGGGTAAACAAAATTATTCTACAAAAAATACATCTAGAGATTCACCAATTCTATCTTTACTTACATTCGGAGAAGGATATCATAATTTCCACCATACATTTCAAGCAGATTATCGTAATGGACACAAATGGTATCATTGGGATCCTACAAAATGGTGGATTAAATTTTTCTCGATAATTAATATCACAAAAAACCTACATAAGATCCCATCATGGACAATAGAAGATGCAAAAATGAAAACTTCTTTCGAACATAAAGAGAAAAGTGTAATCAATAGTACAAATAAAGATGATTTTAAGAAAAGATTAGATGAATGTTCAATAAAAATGAGAACTCTATTAAAAGACATTGCAAAACGACGTTTGGAATATAAAAACGCAAGAAAGAAAAGAAAACTTGAATTAAAAGAAACTTGGAATAAAAAGAAAATGATAATGAAAGCAAAAATCAAAGATGCTAGAAAAAATCTTGCATTAGTGCGGATTGAATTCAGAAATTTGATGAAAGAAATGAAAGCACAAAATAAAATTACTGTGGCATAATTTTAATCAAAATTTGCTTTCCTTTTTTCTAAAAATGCATCAATACCTTCAGAAAATTCATTGGAAAATCCTGCATCAATAATTCTTCTCTGTTCAAATTTTAAATGTGATTCTAAATCATTATGTTCTTGATGGTCAAGTAAATCTTTACTTGAACGACTTGCCTTAGCCCAACTACCCCATTCTTCAGCTTTTTTGATAGATCTTGGAATCAAATCAGAATCCTCAACTAATTCATCTATTGCACCTAACCTCAAACATTTTTCTGCTGGCCAAACTTGATTTTCAAAGAAAAATATTCTAGAATTTTGAGAACCTACTAATCTTGGCAATAACCAACTTGTTCCACCATCAGGAGATAATCCTAATGAAAAATAAGATGCTGCAAATTTGCCATTTTTCGAAGCAATTCTATAATCTGCTGATAATGCTAAACCTAAACCTGCTCCAGCAGCTGCACCATTTACTGCTGCAATCATTATTGTATCACTATTTCTTATTTTTAAAATTAAGGGATGCAATATATCTGTCATTTTTTTGATCCACTTACCAATTGTACCTTGATCATAGTGTTTTCTAAATTCATTAATATTAGCTCCTGCACAAAAAAATCTATCTGTTCCAGTTAGAATAAATGAATGAATTGATTCATCATCAATAATTTGTCTAATTTTTATATCTAATTCACCCATAAATTCAGGGTCAAATGCATTTGTTGCTGACTCATCTGTTAATCTAACAAGTACTACTCTTTTTGAAATCGCCTCAATTTCAACTGGCATGTTATACCGAAGAGGCCTTCGCTTTTGGTTATAGAAGGTATGTTACTAAATAGCAAAAAGAAAAAGATTGTTTAGAAAATCAAAAAAATAATCACTTATAGCGATGCATAGATTTAATCAACTAGGTGCAATATTATGGAAACATCTCGTAGACCTAAATTATTACTATTAGCAGGAGTAAATGGAGTTGGAAAATCTACTCTTTCAATGCAAATAGCAGAATTTTTGAAAATAAAAAGAGTTGTATCTACTGATTCAATCCGTGAAGTTCTACGTTCAAATATTGATTCTATTGAATCTCCTGAATTACATAGAAGTACATTTAGCGTTGGAAAACACAAACATCCAATATCAGATTGGGAAGATTGCTGTAATGTTGTAAAAGAAGGTGTTAATTCAATTATTAACAAATCAAGAAGAGAGGGTTTAGATCTTATTTTAGAAGGAGTACATCTAAAACCCGATAATGAAATCATTAGAGCTTGGAAAGAAGAAGGAGGGGTGGCCATCGGAGTAATTCTTTATGTGCATAACGAAGAAAATCACAAAAGAATGATTATATCAAGAGAAAAAGAAACTTGGAGACATGCTGAAAGATATCTAAATTCATTTGATAAAATAAGGTCGATTCAAACAGGTATTCTTGATATGGGTAAACCATTAAATTGGAAAACTATCGATTTATCTACTGGAGTTGATGCAGTAAATGAAATTACACACTGGTTTGATTTAGAATGGAATCTTGCAGAGCAAAAATTATAAAATTTCAAATTCAATACTTAATGGTAATTCGATTGTTGAATCTGAAACTATGTTTAAAATAGTCATTACAGCGATATTATTATCATTAATTTCTATTTCTAAATCTGTTAAACTAATTTGCATACCTCTAAGTATCCCATGACTTTTTAAATCATATTCAATTGAATCCAATGAATCTAAAACAGCATCATCTAAATCCATTCCAGCATCAACTCGAATTTGGGTTCTATTCTCTAATGATGGTAAAAATATCTTCTCTACTTCCTCTGTAGTGTCTAAAACATCCGTAACATCACTTGTTCTTGGTAAATCATAACCTGCTACCTTTACACCATATAATGACATTGATAATAAACTCATTAGTAAGACTAGACCTGCGGCTAATAACATTTGACCTGAGTCATTTTTGATTAAATCATTATTCCTCATTATGCTCCCCCTCCTTGACTCCAAACATCAAGAGCAATACTCCAAAGATCTCCAGAATCCTGAACGATGATATATGATGTAACACTATTTCCTACAGGGGTTCCACTAAATTCTGAAATTTCTATTGCTCCACTATTTTGTGCAATCCAACAATTTGCTTCATATGTTGAAGGTAATCCTTCTTTTACAAATTCACAAGCAGAATTTAAATTTCCTATTGATAGTAATTCAGATAATTTTGATGTATGATTCTCCCTATCTAATGCTGGTTCACTCGCTGCTAAATCAAGTGCATCTCTTCCAGCCATTGATAATGATGCATCAATAATCTCTGAATTTGAATCAGGAACATGAATATTAATTACAAACATCGCTGACATAAAAAATAACCAAAAAAGGGTTAACATCTCAATAATGTGTACTTGAGCATTTGAATCAGTAGAAAGCTTACGCATATCCCCCACCTTACGTCAAATCCTCAACATTCCAATTGAGGGGTTTAAACCTGGACTTGCAGGTACGCCAATTAAAGAAGGTATAAATGAAATAAATGTAAAAGAAAGCATTGCTAAAACTAACATCATTCCTGCATGTTTGAAACCAGTACTTAATCTTCCATTTGCCATTAAACCAGCCATAGCACCATTTCCTAATGCTTGAACAGTAACACCATAAAAGAAAACAACAAGGAAAAGTAAAGGATCTATTGCTCTAATTTGCATGTTTCCAATCTGTGCAGATGAATCTCCTCCAGAACCAGTATTTGACTCAGCAATCGCGGGAATAAATACTCTTGACAATATAACAATAACAATCATGAATACCAGATAAGATACCCAAATTACCGCAATATAAGATGAGATTGTTCTACTTCGTTCTGCTTCTAAGAATTTAATTTCTCTACTATCACTCGCAGCAGTTACAAGAATATCTGATATTTTTCCTCCCGCTTTATTTGCTTCTGAAATTAAAGAAACCGCTCTTTTTACTAATGGTGTGTTTACTCTTGCTGCAAATAATTCCAATACATCTCCAAAAGCAACACCCCAACTAATCTGATTAGACATCTTTTTCACGTCATCATTTAATGCACCATATTCTGAATTCGCAAGAGACGTAACCGCGACTGTCATCGACAAACCTCCCTTCCAATATTCTGCAAGATCACGTAAGAAATCAGGAAACTTTTCTTCCCTAGCATTAATGTTTTTCTGAACTCTATCCCAATAAACAGAAGCAGGATAAATCATCAGAAAGAATCCAAATCCAAAGAAATTAATGTAAATTGTAGGATGTAGTTCGAATCCTGCTAATTCCACTTCAGGACCAATCCATTGTGATTTATTATTCATATAATTTGGAATTCCATCATAAACCATTGCAGTTACAGTAAAACTAAATTCAAAATCAGGAGCACCAGAAACTCCATCTGGCCATTCTGGAATTAATCTAATCTGATATTCCCCAGGGTCTGCATGTTGAATTACAATACTACAATCTCCATCAGCCTCATTTGCTTTTCCAAGATGTCTCCAGCTATCTCCAATTAATTCCTCATTTGAATCTAGAATACTAACAGTATATTCCAATGATGGGTAATCTAATGATTCTGCAATACAATCAACTGTTAATTGTTGATCTGGATGCGATTTACCCGCTAATTGCGAATCTTTTAATCCTGGAACTTGAAATGATCTAGCCTTACCATCCATTCCATCCCAAGGTTCCTCCAATTCCCATACTGCGGGGGAAGGAGAATCTGTTAACAATGAACAAGTTTCATTGTCTTTATAGGATGTTTCTAATCCTAATCTTGCGTCTGCAAACGGTTGAGGATTCGGATTACCGAACTCGTCTGCTGCTGTAGTTTGACAATAAGTACTTACAAAAAATGGTAAAGCTGCATCATCATTTCCTGGGAAAAAATTACTATTTGTAAACCAAAATCCCATACACATTAATCCAAGTACAATACTAACTGTACAAATCAAATAAAGATAAGTCATGGTTCGATCATCCTTTGGAAGATCTAAATCAACCTTTAACTTCTTCTTTTTCCTTGCCATAACTACTCCTCACATATTTTGATCTGCTGACATTGCCCAAACTAAATATCCATAAGCAATATGAATCATAGGTAAAAATCCTAGAACTATGAAATAAAGTGTGCTTTCATCCATTGTAGATCCTGAACCACTAACCCAAAACATAATTACAAGCATTACCAATAAGAATAAAGGCATAGCAACCGCAACAACAACATAAGATTCAGCAAGCATTGCCAATGTTTCTAAAAACACATGCAACCTTGTTCTATTTTCTCTCATGTAATGCTCTGCTCTATTTAAGAAATATATCTTAAGATTACCTCCTGCTGTTAGAGTTCCTTCCATTCCTTGGAAAAACTCCGTAAGCCATGGTGATGCTGCTCTACCAACTGACATTTTAATAGCAGTAACTAAATCAAATCCAAGAAGGTTTGTATCTCTAAAAATTTGAGCAGAATCATGAGATATTTCACCATAAATATCCTCATTCTTTGCTAATGATCTGAAAATTTTCTGTGGAGTAGCATTTGCTGCAGACATAGCAGCAGTATATGATGCTGCATATGGAAGATATTTTTCAATGTCTTTTGATCTTAATTCTGCTGCCCTTTTAGCACCACCCATAAATGTTCGATAAGCAATCAATGGTGCTAACCCTAAAGTTAAAACGGGTATTATAATCTTAAATACTGCAGGAAATACTTTAGTTTGATAATATGGGCATCCTCCATATTGAACTTCTCCAAAATCTTCAGAATTAACGCCCCAATTGAGATTATAATCTATTTCATCAGAGTGCCAATATGCCCAATCTACGCATAGAGGAATTGCTTCTGGATCCTGAATGTTTTCATATAATGCAATACCTCCAATTTCGGGCATGAATATTAAAAAATTTAAACCAACTAATATTCCAATTGTGGCAACTGTTGATAAAATGCTTGTAGCCATAAATACTTCTGGCATTACTGTAAGATTTCCTCTCTCAATATTTTTTGTCAACTCTTTATTTTCTCTTGCTCTTTTTTTTAGGATACCCCCAAGAAGACGGTGACCTATCTTCTGCCAGGCATTTAATTCCATTTCAATCTCCTTATTACATTAGGCCATCTACTCGGGCAAGTACTTGTTCGGGTCTTACATAATACTCAGTAATAATTTGAGAAACTTGGTCTGATTTTCTAATATCATTCAATACCATCCAATCAAGTACCCTCTTACGAGTTCTTAATTCCCTTCGCATTTCATCTTGTGAATAGTTGATTTTAACCATTATTTTCTCTAAAACGTATGATTTCCCACTAAAGTCGAAATCATCTCTTGATGGATCCCATTTGAATACTTCATTTGTAATTATTTCCATTGAATTTGGGTCAATTCCTACAATCTCTACAAGTTGTTTACAACGTCGAACACGTTTCCCATTAATTCTTGTTTGTATTTGAATTGCACAAGCTTCTAATGCTGGAAGTAATACACGAGGAATATCAATTGGTTTATTTTCTAATCTATGAACTAAAGACGGTACAGAGTCCGCGTGAACTGTTGAATATGCACAGTGACCAGTAGCCATTGCTTGAAACAACACATATGCTTCAGCACCACGAATCTCTCCCACTATGATATATTCTGGACGTTCTCTAAGTGCCGCTTTTAATAATTCGAACTCGCCTATTTCACCTTCATTAGATTCCCCTCCGAAACCTTGTCTTGTTAAACCTGGAATCCAATTAGGTTGAGGAATATTAACTTCTCTTGTTGATTCAATACTTACAATCTTCATTTGCCATGGAATAAAAATACACATAGCATTTAGTGTTGTAGTCTTACCTGATGCAGTACCACCTACATAAAGCATAGAAACTCCTTGTTGGAAAGCGACCCATAAATAAGCAACCATGAGACTGGTCATTGTTCTAAATGCGATAAGATCGCATGGAGAGAATGGATCATCACGGAAACGCCGAATACAAAACGTTGAACCTCTTGTAGATATTTCATGCCCTAATTTCATGACAATCCTAGAACCATCCATCAAAGTAGCATCTAATAACGGTTCAGCAACAGAAATATGCTTACCACATCTTTGAGCAAGTTTGATGATATATGCTTCTAATTCTTCGTCTGTTTCCCATTTAATTGTTGTTTCAACTGATTCAAATTTTCTATGATATCCAAAAATTGGAATATTTACTCCGTCAAGAGATACATCCTCAATATTTGGATCTGACATAAGCACATCCATCTTTCCATATCCCAATAAATCTCTTCTAAGATAATAAAATAATTTTGATTTTGATTTTTTATTAATTTTCATTCCATATGATTTTATTACTTTGTCCATAGATGTTCTAAGGTATGCACCTGCATCAGCCTCAATATCTTCAATACTAGCATTAAGACTTTTTACAAAAATCTCCATGATCTCTTGACGGTATTTTTCTTCTTTCTTTGACAATGGTGGTTCAATAACCTGATAGAGAATATTCAATGAACGCCTATCTCTAACAACTCTCGCAAAAGCATGAGGTGGTCTAACAGGATATTTGTCTAATTCATCATAATTTCTTTTATCTGCACCAGCGTTTTTTCTTCGCCTTTGACCCTTTCCACGTCTCCTCCTAGCCAATTAATCACCCCGATACAGTTACCGCACCCATCCAATCCCACTATAACCTTTAGTTGAAATTTAATCAATTGGCCCCTTGATTCACTGTTTTTAAGTTCCTCGGAACTCAAAAACAATCAATCATATTCCCAAAGGTCATCCTCCTGTTCTTGCCTTTCACGATATATCTTTCTTTCTTCTGCTGTAACAAAACCATCACCATCTAAATCTGCTGGATGAAGTGATGGACGTCTTGGCCCACCAGATTCTTTGATCTTATATCCTGAATCATTTGAACCTCTACGAGGAGGTCCTTTGCGTCCTCGTCCCTTACCAGGAGGGCCCTTTCTACGCATTTGTGAAAGTTCATCTTGCAATCCTGCTACTGCTTCCCTAGTTCCTTCCATTTCTTCTAACATTCTTTCATGCGATTCTCTCATAGATTCTTCTTCTGCTGCAACTTGTCTTGCATGAGTAGCCATATCCATTTCTCCAAGTTCTATTGCTCTAGTTTCAATAAGTTCCATTAAATCTCCAAATCCACCAGGTGGTAATAGATTCTTTTCATTATCTTTAGTAATTCTTCTTTCAAGGTTTTCTAATTCTCTACGACTCCTTGCTAATCTTATTTCTGAGGTATATTTCTCAACACGGCGTGATTTACCAGCCAATGTTCGCCGCCCAACAAATCTAATTACCCCAAACATCATACCTAAAGCTGCAAACATAATTTCTAATGTACCATCAGGAAGCCCAAGAAGTGAATCTATATTCAAAATAAAATCTAATGCAGCTGCTAATTGTGGAGGAAGTGCAGCTAATGATGAACATCCTACATCATTAACTTCTATTCCTTCTTCTGTATCTGGACACTCATCTAAGACATTTCCATCTGAATCAAAATCATTAACCCCATCGCCATCAGTATCTAATGCAGTTTCATTTGCTGTTTCATTTGCAGTTTCATTTACGGTATCATTTACAGTGTCGTTGTTAGTTCCATTTAATGGATCATCAGGGAAACTAATTACACAACCATTAGAATCTACAAGATTGCCTGAAAGTGTATTTGGACATGTGTCAGCATTATTTCCAACACCATCATTATCATCATCAAATTGTTCTGAAGAATCTTCAGGGAATGCATCTTCTTGATCAGGAACTCCATCTCCATCCATGTCATTGTAAATCGGACAACCATTGAACGAATCTACTTCCGTACCATTTGGGGTTTGTGAACACTGATCATATGAATCTGCAACACCATCATTATCTTGGTCTGGGAATGATGTTTCACATCCAAACTCATCTACTATTGCACCTAACCTTGTTAATAGGCAATCATCATCAACATCAGTCCTTCCATCATTATCATCGTCAACATCTTCGGTGTCATCATTACAACCATCATGATCATAATCTGAATCCCCACTCCAAGAATCCCAATTAAACTGTCCTTTAGGACAACTGTCATCTTCATCATTTATGCCATCATTATCATCATCCCAATCTTCAGTACTATCAAAACAACCATCATTGTCATGATCTGTAATAGGATCAGAAACCCAATCATTTTCTCCGAAATAACAATTATCTTCCCCATTATTTTTGCCGTCATTATCGAAATCAAAATTATACCAATTTGATTTGGCTTCAAATATCTCAAATTCACTAATTTTCAAATTTAACTCAAAATTAACACATTTGAACATTACTTTTTGACCATGTATCGGGTAAAAATGGAAGAAATTTGATTGTTCATTTAATTCATAATTAAGATACATCACTTGATTCCAACCATCTTGTTCGTTCCATACTTTAACTTCTCCATCAAAGAAATATGAATCATATATTGTAGCCCAATCGATTTTCATTGCGCCAATAAAGTGCTCTTCTCCTAAATCAATCATTACATCTTGAGGACAATCTCCCTCTGATTCCCAATATGTACTGAAATCATCATCGATTGCGTTTACTATCACATTAATCCCATTTTGAGAAGTAGATGCTATTTCTGCATCATCTGTTAAATCATCTAGATAGTAAGCATCCATAATTCCATCAATTGGGCCTCCTTGATTATTTTGCCAAGAATGTACTTGAACTTCGCTAAGTTGAATATTTGAATCTGAATCTGTACAAGTTATCCTAATTTTACTAGCTTCAATTTTATGAAATAAATGATGAATCATATGGCTATCTTCAGGATCTGTAAGAACATCCATATTTACAATTGCTAATTCTTTCCAAATAGAATTTTCATCAAATGCAAATATCTTGTATTCATTAGGAGTTGATTCCCCCCACCTTAAAGAAACTCCCGAAATTATTTGAAATTCTTGAGTTGGTGTATTATAAAGTTCTATGACTATCTCTTGATCTTCATCAACACAATTATCAATTGATGTCCATTGAGTTTCGAAATCATCATCAATAGCTTTAGTACCATCTTCACCAGAAATCATACTAGTTACTGATGTTGAACCACCATTTACATCCGAATCCCAATCTACTTCTTGAGAATTTACTACATTATCAGAAATTAACATACATCCAGTTGAACGTTCTAAAGTACCACCAGTTGCTGCATCCTCAAGATTAAATTCAAAGCAATATGTGTGATAGGGTTCAAAACCATCAAATTGAGTGTTGTAAAATGCTTGCCCATTAGAATCTAAGTTAATTATTCCTGTTTGACCTGAAACCTCAAACTGAAAATTATCAACATCATCTACACTTGTAACATCAAAATATACAATTACTTGATCTATTGAATCTTCACCAATAGATACATGTAAATCTAAATAAATTTTATCTTCATTTGGGTTCCAAACTATATCTGGTTGAAGTTGAGGAGGTTGATCTGAAGTACTTCCTTCGTGGTAAGTGATATGACCATAATTAGAATCATACCCATCTGGTTTACAACTATCATCTCCCCATGGTTCATGGAGATGATCTGTTTCAGATTCTAAATCTTGAGGGGGATTAGTTCCTTGTAAAGCCACCCATTTTTCTTCGCCATCCAAAAGATGGGCAAGATAAAAAGCCCAACCAAAACCTTCTGAACCGTCTAAATTCTCACCTTTATACCAATAAACATCATCTCCTTCACCTTCAATTATCTTAGTCAGATCATTTGGATCCGCTAGATAACCTACACTAGGGAAATAACGACCATTCATTGTTGATTCAATAGAATTTTGAACAATCAAATAATCTCCAGATCCATAACAAAGGTCGTCATCTGATGTCTGTGCTTCTTCTACATTCATATTTTCACAGATTCCATCTAAACTGACAGTATCTGTTGAAGCTTGCTCCCTAATTTCAACATGAATACAATAATCAAGTTCACCTGTTGGGAAACTAAGTTCAATGAATTCACCTATACCCTCAGAATTTGCTTCTAAATCAATCATTGGATTATGAGAATGTGTCCATAAAAGTTGATTATTTTCAGGATTAGTGATTTGTAGAATATAATTAAATTCATGTAATCCCGTAAATGAAGAATCTCCATTATTATTCGATGGCAATTCTACGAAAATTCCTAAATTTACTGCGTCAATTCCATCATTATTGTAATCTCCCCATTCCCAATCTAATGAAATATCTAAATTTTTCAATTCATCTGTTGACCACATGAATCCTGCTTCAGTACAAGTTATTTCTGTTGCATAAGAACCTTCAATATCTTTATTCTGATAATCATAACAGAATTCAATTTCATTATTATCATCGCCTGAACCGCAGGTTCCATCTTCATCTAAAACCCATGCATCTGGATCTAATGGTGCGCAATCATCAGCATCAGAAACTCCATCGTTATCGTCATCAGCATCTGCATTGTTTCCCGTACCATCTGCATCTGCATCAGAGTGTTCAAAAGGATCTAATGGGAAAACATCAGCAGAGTCATCAATACCATCTCCATCTGTATCAAAATTATTTGGGTTGGTTCCCAAATCATATTCTTCCATATTCGATAAATCATCTCCATCTAAATCTTCAGCATCATCTTCAATTCCATCTCCATCAGTATCTGTGGAACCTGGATCAAGGCCGTAATTACTTTCCCATGAATCTGGTAAACCGTCACCATCAGAATCTGTTGAACTAGATTGAGAACCTAATATTGTAAATCCTTCAGGTGGTTCATATGTTAGAATATCTCCAGTAACTAAGTGTACACTATTACCACTTGAAGGGGTAACTGAAAATGCAGGATAAACTTCTGAGCCTGCTAAATTGTTATTTCCATGAGCATCGTCCCATTCTGCAACCACTCCAGCTTGATTTGTACCAAATATAGGATGGGCACCTGAATCAGGAGATGAACCAGCAGAACCTGGCCAAATTCCATTTTTGGAGTACCACATTACCCCATCGTCCATATCTACAGCAATTCCTATCGTCACTCCCAGATCTGTATCCCAACAATCAAGTATAGAACAACCAACATATTGTGCTTCTGACTCATGATACACAAAACCTCCCGAATCAATACCCCAACCAAAAGCATCTGTTCCAATTCCAGTAGTACCTACATTCAAATTCATACCAGTATGAATACCAACAATCATCGAGTTTGATTGGCCTGAATTACGAACTATGTCATATTCCCAATACCATTTTCCAGTTTCTGGGATTGGTGTATCTCCAATAATTTCACCAACACCTGAATGTGAATATGTGGCCCATTCTCCATTAGGGCTGAAACTAGCTCCAGGTGCATAGTTACCATAATCCCAACATAATCGAGTACAAGCTGGAGTCTGAGAGGGGCCAAATACATCTGTGACTGAATATCCATAAGTTGAGGAATCATCGGCTTCTTGAAATTCGAAAGCATAACAATACATGTCACCAAAATGAAGTTCAACTGGATCTGCCCCAGTCCAATTTGCTCCAATCACAAAATCTCCGAAAGTGACGGCATCTGTAGTGGCTTGGGTTGAAGGTGCTGCATATGTGCCGCTTACTTCAATCAAAGGTTCATTATTTCCATAAAAACCGCATTGATTTTGTACATGTTCATATGCCTTATGAGAAAAATCATAATATGTATTTGCTGTTAAATTACTAACAATACTCTGAGCAGACATTAACCCTGTAATAGAATCTTGGGGAGTTACGAGAGAGGCTGTAATTGAAGGGAGTGTGTTAGAAGGCCCTCCCCCATTTGGAGGTTCTCCAGAACACCCAGTTATTAATGAATCAAGAAGCAAACTATTTCCTGTTTGAACTACCTCATATAAATCATATGTCAATGTATAATTTCCAGTTTGATGGTTTGGAAACGAAAGTTCTTCATAAAATGATGTTGAATTTAATGGCACATTTAAACTACCAGTTTGTAAAACATTGTTCATATTTGTACAATCTTTTAAAGCAAATTCTACAAGATATTCTTTATCGTTTTCAAGAAATTGAATATGAATATCTCCTTCGGGGAAAGTAGCCATTTGCTTTGAAATTTCAAGTTGATCTTCAACTTGTCCTTGGTTAATACAATAAGAACCCATAGAAGCAGGGCCAATAGGATATACTGTATGTTGTGATGAGCCCCCATCATTATCTAAAATACACATAGAAGAAAACCATGTTTGAGTATCTAAATTTGTTGTCACAATAGACCAATTAAGATTATTTCCTCCTGCAGAACCATCATCATAAATTACAACTGATTTATCCCAAGAAGCATCTATGTATGTATGGTATTGCGATCCTTCTAAACCAGCAGAAGATTGAGAAAAAGCCACATAATTGTAAGTTGAGCGATAAAAGTCACCGCCCCACAAATTATTTGTTCCCGTATCAACGATAACTACTTTTTCAACAGTATTACTTTCATATGAGAGACTTCCTCCCAATAATTCGGCTCTTCCTTCTACTGCACTAGCCATAGGCGTTAATGGAGTTATAAACATTAAAAATATTACAAAAAATAGCGTCGGGAATCTAGAACTTTTCATATTACGGCACCTGCTGTTAAGGGATGAGGGATTATCCCTAGTATAACCTTCTATTACTAAGTTTATATTAAAATTAGGATTTTATTGAAGACAACCAACTATTAAAATCTATTTTTAATTGTTCTAATGTTGAATTATTTTCGATTTTATATTCTGCATTCTCAATTAAATCACCTAATCCCCATTTTCGTTCTCTGGTATTTCTTGTTGCAAAATCTTGCCGATCTCCATCTTCTCCTCTACCTCTAAGCAAGATTCTTTGCCATCTTGTATCTTCATCTGAAACAATAGCTAATAGTGAAAATAGTTCACCCCATTGTTGTTTGAAAACATCAGCTTCTGCAGTACCTCTAATTCCTTCAATCATAATAATTGGTGCAGATGTATGAGACAATGCTTCAACCGAGGGTACTAATCTCTCTGCCAATATCTGTTCACCAAATTGACTACGTAAAGAAACTACAACTAGGCCAATATTTCCTGGTGTTTCTTCCAAACCCCTACGTTCTGCTTCTGCTCTAATCATATCCCCCATACTTAATACTGGAATTCCATTTTGATTAGCAAGTTTGCTTACCTCTCCTTTACCTGAGCCAGGCATTCCACAAATTGCCACAATTTTTGGATACATATACATCTCGCCTTTTGATTGGAATTCAATCAAGACCATTAACTTTCAAAGTTTTCTTTGCCCCATTTGAAATCGATTAATCTAAGTAAACCAGCGCCTAATAGTGTGATTCCTGCTGAAATTGCAAAAATTGCTCCGAATCCAGCACGTGTTTCAACTGACACATCAAGAGGACCCGTACTATTTGCACTAATTCCTTCTGCCCTTATTGTTTCTGCCCAATTCTGAATTAAGGCTGTATCTCCTTGTGTAAATGATAATACAAATAATAGTAACAATGGGATTACGGTACCAACCCAAAACCAAACCATAATTGATGCATCAAATATCGCTTTGTTTGGTCTAAGCCCCATTAAAAATGCAGTTAAAGAAACTATGTAAATACTATTAGCAATCATTACAATAAATGCCCCTGGAAGAGTCCACCAAGCATCTAAATTCCAAGCCATTAACACAAGGAAAATTACTGAAATCCAAGTAGTTGAAAGAAAATAAACAGTAACTTTAGCACGAATAACTTCAGGAACACTAACAGGCAGACCATCGTAATGCGCAGGAGAATCTATTGCAGTTAGCCATGAATAATAATTAAATCCAAAAAATCCTAAAAATGGCGCATAAGAAAGTAAATTTACAGGAATTGGAGCTTCTGCAAAATCAACGGCCCAAGCCATTAACAATAATACTGCTAATGGAATTGAGTATGACACAATCATTTTTTTTACAGTCCCACTACGAATTAATTCTACAATTTCTTTCGTAACTAATAATCTTAATTTTGTATTTTTCTTACCGCTTTTTATAATTCCTAGTGTCAACCACCCCATTGGTCCCCAATCTAAAAATCCAAGTCTCTTATGAACTGGTAAAAATAATTCATCCCGCTCTATTATTTGATGTTCAAAATCATCAGAAACAAGGAACGAACCTATCAAGGCTAGTGAAATGCTAGTAATTAATCCCAAAGGTAACCATTTCAAATCATGGGTGTATTGCCATTTTAAACCAATTATTAAAGATTCAAAAGGTAAATAATTCAAGGCAAAAACTAATGTTGATAAAAAAGCTATCAAAGGTACTAATTTCGAAAAATAACCTCCTCTTGTCCAAACTGCAGAGCCTAAAAATGATATGGCAAGACCTTGTGATAAAGTCAAAATCATTCCAAGAAATGTAACATACAATGAACGAGGTTTAATTGGAAATAAACCAGTTTGAGTTGTAGAAAAAACAGCAATTGCCATTCCTGTTACTACAGGAATTAAAATTAATAAAATGTAAAATGTAACCTCTTTAAGATAATATGAAAAATAAGTTACTGATAATTTAAGTGGCTGTAATGCAGGAGCTGCCAACAAATAATTTAATCCACCTGCCCTTTGAGAAATCATTACCCTACCAATAAATGCAAAGGTACCTAATCCTAAACTTCCCATGAATAAAAGAACATGTAATGCCTGTTTCATTTC
This sequence comes from Methanobacteriota archaeon, assembly GCA_949514915.1. Taxonomy (GTDB): domain Archaea; phylum Thermoplasmatota; class Poseidoniia; order Poseidoniales; family Poseidoniaceae; genus MGIIa-I. Next base: position 45,213 of record CATFLP010000067.1, read on the forward strand.
GTCCCAACTAAATGCTCTATTTTCCTTTACTGGATTTATCGAATCTGGAACTCCTTCTCCAACTAAAAATGGAAATCCAAGAGTAATTAGCATTGAAAACAACGCAAGTAAAGCTGGAAATAAAAGAACATGTCTTTTCTTAGCAAAATCTATGTTTTGACGCCATTCTTCTCTAAACATCATGTTAAATGTAATCCCAACAGAACCAAACAACCCTGGTTCAAGATATTTGGAAAATTCTGATTCTTTGTCTTCATTAAATGATTGAGTCAAACTCACTCCTCCTCATTAATAGATTGTCCTACTAATCGAATAAATACATCTTCTAATGTTTCTGAGTCTGATTCCTTAATCTCTGAAATTTTTCCACTTGCCAATACTTTCCCATGATCAATTATTGCTAATCTTGTGCATAATCTTTCAGCAACCTCCAGAACATGACTACACATGAAAATTGTACCACCTTTGGCGACATGGTCTAATAACCAAGTTCTACATTTACGTTGATAAATAGGATCTAAGTTTGCAAATGGCTCATCTAAAAATAACAATCTTGGTTCATGAATAAATGCACAAGCCAACATAACTTTTTGACGTTGTCCTTTTGACAAATCCTTACACATTGTATCTCTTTTATCCGTCATACCAAACCAATCTAGCCAATGAAGTACTTTATTTGATAAATCATCTAATCTTCTTAGCCTACCAATGAAATAAAGATATTCATAAGGAGTTAAGTAAGATGGTGGAGATTCAGATTCAGGAACTATACCGATGTTGGCTTTAAGTCTTTGAGGCATTTTTTTAACATCTATTCCCAATACTTCTGCAGTTCCCAAACTACTTTGTAATTGTCCTGTTAATAATCTAATAAATGTCGATTTACCTGCTCCATTAGGACCAAAAACACCAAAAAATTCTCCTGAAAATACTTTTACATTTAGAGGATGTAAAGCGATAAAGTCGCCAAACATCTTGCTAAGATCTTCAGTAATCACCAATGGCTCATTAGAATTAATAATCATCACCTCAAATTATCTTCCTTTCCACTCAGGGTCTTTCTTTTCTAGAAAAGCTGTCACACCAATCTCTTTATCTTCAGTATCAAATAAGTCAGAAAATACTCTTAATTCTTTTTTAATTCCTTCATCAATTGGTGAATTTAAAGCCATTCTAACTGCTTTTTTAGCAACCTTCAGAGTATGACTTGATTTTGAACCAATTGTAGATGCTAATTCAAGTGTCATATTTCTAAGTTCATCAGGAGTACAAATATGGTTGACTAATCCGAATGAATATGCTTCTTCGGCATCAATAAATTTTCCTGATAAAATTAATTCCAAAGATTTCCCATAACCAACTAAATGAGTTAGTCTTTGAGTTCCTCCTCCTCCTGGAATTAATCCTAAATTTATCTCTGGTTGACCGAAAACAGACCTATTTGTTGCAATTCGTATATCACAAGACATTGCTAATTCGCATCCACCCCCTAAAGCGAAACCATCAATCATTGCAATTGTAGGTTTTTCAATTTTCCAAACTGCTTCCCAACAGTTATCTGAAAAAATCTCAAAAATTTCTTCTGACTTCTTACCTTTAAAATCGGTGATATCTGCACCTGCAACAAATGAATTTGGTTTACTTCTTTTCCCTTCTAAAGGAGGATTTGGAGCCGCACCAGCAAACACGACAACACGTATTGATTCATCTTTCATCACCCTTTTTGAAGCTTCTTTAATAGCTGAAGTTACTGATTTATTTAGTGCATTTAATTTGTCTGGGCGATTAATTGTTAAAATCACAATTCTACCTTTTTTCTCATCATTAGAATCAATAAAAATCGATTCCTCTAACAGAACATCCTGCTCTTGGTCTGCATCCATATACAAGCGGAACTGGTGGGGTTTGAATATAATTGCCTTGTTTAGATTATTATTTTTATTTCAAAGGTGGCAATGGTGGTAAACCTTCAAGAGGAGGTAAATCTGCTAAATCGAGAGGAGGTAAGCCTTCAATAGGTGGCAATTGGCCATCAATTAACGGCAATGGTGGTAAATCTGGCAATTCTAGTTTCTCTTGAACATTCGAATCTACTTTTCTAAATCCTTCATCTAATGGAAATCTAAATTTTAAAACTTTATTTTCATCAATCCTTACATAAGTAGCACCATATGGTCGACCAGGGGTTACTTTTTCTGGTTCTGAAAGAACGATTAAACCATGATCATTACGAGATAAAATAACCGTTAAATCTTCACGTTTATCTTTTTCATTCCACATTCTAGCTTTGGAAGCTCTTATCTCTGCCATTTGGTTGCGTCTACGCTCTTCAATTCTTTTTCTTATTCTATCGTGTACACTACGTCTTTCTCCAACAGCATTTACAATTTCTATATCTTCAATAGAATCTGCATTTACATCAACAACATATTCGGTCGCAACATGATATTCGTCTACTTCTTCGACTACTTCGACTACTTCTATCTCTTCCTCCAAAGCCAACTCCTCATCAACTTCATTATCTATTTCTGCTTGAGCTAAAGCATTTTTATTTGCAATCTTAGCTAATTTAAGTTCTCTTAATGTAGTTGCATCTTGATTTTTCATTGTAACTGGTTCAGGTAAATCATCATCATCATCATCATCTAATTCAATCTCATCTAAATCATCATCAATTAATGTATCTGAAGGACTTTGAGTTGCTTTTCTACGAGTTCTTTTTTGGGGTTTCCCACTGGGTGCAAAGAAGAATAAAGCTGCACAAAGTACTATCCATCCTGCGAATAAATATTTTATATCATCCTTCCAATTTTCTTTATTTATTAAGAAAAAAACTATTGAAAAAATCAATAGACAAAATAACAAAAGTTTCCTTCGCACTGTATTGCCCCCCCTGCTAGGCCCTATTCATTCAAGGTTTTGACTTTGACGCAAGTTATTTACTTGTATTTTTAAAACTTAATAATACTTCATCTAATGCCTTTTTTCTATGCGAAAATTTTTCTTTGGCGCCTATATCAACTTCACCAAATGTTAAACCATTTATTGAATTATTTAAATAATCAAAAGGAGTGAAAATTGGATCATATCCAAATCCATTTTCTCCTCTAATACTATCAACTAATCTTCCAGGACAAATTCCACTTCCTCGATGAATTATTTTTCCATCCCAAAGACAAGCTGATGCACGAAAAGATGCATTAAGTGATTCTGAAAAATTAATTAATTTCAATATGCCTTCACAACCTATTTTTTCAAGGACGTATGCACTATATACTCCTGGAAATCCATCTAATGCTTCAATAAAGAAACCTGAGTCTTCAACTAATAATGCATCATTCTCTTTTCCAATGCTTTTCAATAATTCAATACCCTGAGTGATTTTTGCTTCTGCAACTTGCTCCAAAGTATCACATTGTGGTTCAATGATTTCTGGAATTAAACCATCAATTACGAACTGTTCAACATTAAAACCTAATGGAGAAAATGCATGTTTTGCTTCCAATAATTTCCCCTTGTTACCTGTCATAAACCATAGTTGCATTATTACATGCTAGAGAATTAGGCTGATGAATCAACCGATTCATGGAATAGATTATTGATTATATTCCCAAACGCAATATTGTGGACCCAAAGGATTTGTTGTTAGTAGCGATTGGTGGGGCTTTAGGTGCAAGCCTAAGATATCTTGTTATTCTATGGGTTCCAACAGATGGGTTCCCATGGTCTACACTTAGTGTAAATCTAATTGGTTCATTCATATTAGGAATTATAATTGGCCTGGGTACAAATCAATTACTTGATGAAAAAACAACACTAATGATTGCTACAGGTATACTTGGAGCATTTACTACTATGTCCACTTATAGTATGGATACTATTACATTATGGGAAAATGAAAAAATACTAGCAATCCTCTATATTATTGCTACAGCAATAATAGGGCCAATTCTTGCATTAATTGGAATGGAAACTGTTAATTCTGGAATAATTTTTAATAAAAATTAATCATGGTATCTTACTCTTCCTTTAATTTGCTCAAATCTAGTTATTACCTCTTTAGAAGTAGGTATTGTACCTCCTGCAAATTCATCTAGATCTGATTCTTCTAAATTCAAATATGATTCAATAATTTGTTCCATAGCATTAGGAAACATTGGGTGTGTTGCTTGCAAACATTCATGTAATACATGAAAATCTAATCCATATGGTTCTACTTCGAATGTCGATTGAGATAATCCATAATCAATTAAGGTAATCTCTCCTAATGAATCTAAAATTATATTTGTGGTTGTTAAATCTCCATGAGTAATGCCACAAAGATGTAAATTCCTCAATAATTTACCTAATTCATTGAATATTTTCCTAGAAGTTTCCAATGACATCTCAGAATTTAAACTCTTAACAAGTGGTTCTCCACCTACTCTTTCCATATACAAAATTCCATCATTTAAATTCAAATGATAAATTGAAGGGCAAGAAAAATTTAGTTGTTGTAATTTTAATAATGTTCTTGCTTCACTTGTTAATCTTGATTTGGTTAATCTTGAATCTAATTCAGGATGGCGCCAAGTTCTAGGTCTTCTATGTTTTTTTACCGCAGATTTCCCCATCCAATATCCACTAGTCACAATTGCTTCAGCACCTTCATGCAACTTTTCCTGTTCGATCCAGACTTGCAAACTGCCTCACCTTGTACACCCCTAGAGGCGATGTGTTCAAAGCAATGATGCTTTAGGGTGTCATTGAGGATGCATATGGCAATCAGTCTTCCTGTATGTGAAATTGATCCTTTAGAACGAAGCAGAGGGTTGACAAATAGTGAAATTGATGAGAGAATTACGGCAGTTAAAAAAAGGTTAGGTGAAAGACTTTTAATTTTAGGACACCATTATCAAAGAGATTCAATTATTCAACATACTGATTTAATCGGAGATTCATTTTTATTATCGAGAATGGCAGCAGATTCAGATAGCGAATTTATTGTTTTTTGTGGAGTACACTTCATGGCAGAAAGTGCCGACATATTGACTAATGATCATCAAAAGGTGATTTTACCAAATCTTAGAGCTGGATGCTCTATGGCAGATATGGCAAATTTGAAAGATGTCACAGAATGTTGGAATTCATTAATTGAAAAATTTGATCTTCTTGATCCAATTCATAGAGAAAATCCTAATTTACCAGCACCAGAAAATGAAAATTACTTGATTCCTATAACTTATATGAATTCAAGTGCTTCATTAAAGGCATTTGTTGGTTCTCATGGAGGTGTTGTATGTACATCTTCGAATGCTGAGGGAGTATTAAAATGGGCATTTGAAAGAGCTGGGGAAAATGGAAAAATACTCTTTTTTCCCGATCAACATTTGGGAAGAAATACTGGATTATCAATGGGCTTATCTCATGAAGAAATGGCAACTTGGACTCCAAATGATAAACCTGAATGGGATTTGTTAGAACAATCAAAAATAATACTTTGGCATGGTTATTGTTCAGTACATAGAAGGTTTTCAACTACTCAAATTTCAGAATTTCGAGAAAAATTTCCAGAGGGCCTTGTTGTAGTCCATCCAGAATGCAAAACTGACGTGGTAAATGCTGCCGATTCTACAGGAAGTACTGAATTTATTCGAAATTTTGTTAAAAATGCACCAGATGGAGCAATTATTGGCGTTGGTACCGAAATAAATATGGTTCAAAGATTAAATGAAGAATATGAAAATAAAGATGTTTCCTGTCTTGATCCTTCAATATGTCCATGCTCTACAATGTATATGATTCACCCAATTTATCTCTTAGATGTGTTGGAAAGAATAGAATCTGGAGAAATTCCAAATCAAATTATTGTTCCAGAAGATGAAAAGAAATCTGCATCAATTGCACTTAATAGAATGTTGAGTATTCTGAAATAATTTCACCAAGCTCCATGAACATATGGCTTACCATCATCAGGGTTCTCATTTTTACAAAGCTTGTACAACCTTTCAAATGTAAATATTCCACTGTTACATCCTTGAGGAAATTCAAATTTTAAAGCATAACTTCCAACTTTACTAACTTGTGGCTTTTCAAATAAAATTACATCTATATTTGATTTTAATTCTGATGCAGTATCTTCATCATCTCTAGATGGAGAACATTTTGCACATGGACACCAGTATAGGAGTGTCTTATAACTAAGTTCAAATTCATGATTATCGGACCATGAAAGTAACATAGTTTCTTCCTTTCTTTCTAAACGAGTTAAATTTGGAAACTCAGAACTATTAGACATAAAACTCATCTCAAATAATTTCTAATTCAGAATCAGAATCTCCAGAATTTAAAATATCCCTGAGGTTTTTTACCACCTCATCAAAAGCAAGTGCTGAAATCCCATCTGGTTCAGCAACAATTCTGTGTACTCCATCATCTCCACTTCTCACAATTCCTGGATCAAATGGAATTTTTCCTAAAAATGGAACTGAATAATCTTCAGAAGCCTTTTCTCCGCCTCCTACTTTGAAAATGTCTAATGATACATTCCAATTTCCTTTATCGTCTGTAATTACCTCGTGAGTCTTTCCACCTGGGCCATTTACCTTCAAAGTAGTATTTTTCAACATATTACCATCAGCATCTAATACAGTTCCATTTACTGTATATCCACTCATATTTTCTACAATTCCAAGTACATTCATTTTCAATGATTTAGCAAAATTTATCGATTTTCTAGAATCTAACAATGCAATTTCTTGTGGTGTAGTAACAATTACTATTCCATCTATATTTTGTAATGATTGGGCTACAGTTAATGGTTCATCTGAAGTTCCTGGAGGAAAATCAATTATCAAATAATCTAAATTACCCCATTCTACATCTCCGATAAACTGTTGGATTGCTCCTAATTTAATGGGCCCCCTCCATACAACAGGAGTGTCTTCTGCTTCTAATAAAAAGGCCATGGAAATTACTTTCACACCTTCAGGCCCTTCTGCTGGATGTATTCTACCTTCATCTACATGTAATCTATGATTTTCTAAACCAAGCATTTTAGGCACATTTGGTCCAGTAATATCAATATCCATTATTCCTACTTTATTTCCTTCTTTAGCTAACGACAATGCAAGTCCAGTAGATACTGTAGACTTACCAACCCCTCCTTTTCCAGACATCACCATTATTTTATGCTTGATTGATGAAGATAACTTCTCCATAGCCATTCTTCTTTTCATTTGACTATATGCTGCTTCCATTTGTTTTTGTTGTTCTGCAGTAGGATTGTTATCCTTAGAACCTTTATCAGAATCTGAAGGATTGTGTATCGATAATGGATTCGACATAATAACTGCTAAAAGTCATATATTTTCAATTATCTGTATTAATTGTTCTAAATATGATTAATGAAATTAGCAACGGTACTAATCCTGTGAAAAATATCCAAATTTCAAAATTCATATCATTTACTGCATACCAATAACCAATTGAATAAATTATTGAAAAAAATGTTGATACTTTAATGAGATTTAATTTTGTTAAAGCGTCATCTAAATTTGAAAAATATAATGCTATTAATGTATGGAAATGGCTGCAGAAAAAGAGTGAATAAGCAACTAAATTAAATAAATTCCAGAAATTTAAAGCAGCAAAAACAATGTGTAATAAAAAGAATAACCAAAATATGGTTGAGGCAAAAATTAATCCACGGAACTTTGCTAACATTGTATCGTTCACGATTAATGCTGTGAATAATTTTATTTCAAATTAGGTCAATCATCATCATAATCAAATACTGAAAGTAAATTCTCCAATTCACGTGCATCGCTCTCTAATGCTTTACGATCTTTTCCAGTTAATTCAGGATCTTTTAATCTATTTTTAATTAATTCTAATTCTGCCTTAGCATTCTCTCTCTCTTCACGTAATTTCTTTTCTTCTTTGCCCATTTGGATTCTAGAAATCCTTTGTCTTGATGCTTTTCTCATAGCCTTTTGTTCTTTGGCACGTGGGCTTATTTCTTCTTCTACAATTGAAGGAGAACTTTGTAATTCAATTGCCGTAGGATAAGGAATTACGATTCCTTCATCTTCAAATCTTTCATCTATACTCTTTAACAACCAATCTTTAGCAATAAATTCATCTGTATAATCGTCAATCCAAACAAATACTCTGAATGTTTTCGCATAATCTCCAAGTTCTAATAATAAGACTCTAGGAGGTGGATGTTGCAATGATTGAGGACATTGTCTTGCAATATCTAACAAAGTATATTTTACATGATCAATACTTTCAGCATAATCAACTCCAATATCTAAAATTATCGAAAGACGTCTAGCAATGCCATCACCTCCGCCTCTTGCATGGTTAATTACTGTAGTTTGCACTAATGTATTATTTGGAATTACAACTAATTTCTCTTCTCTAGTCAATATTTTTGTTGATAAAATCCCTACAGATGCTACAGAACCTAACATTCCATCTACCTCAATACGGTCTCCAACTTCAAATGGCCTATCAATTGCAAGCATGAAAGAATTAACAATATTACCCAATGTTTGTTGAACAGCTAATCCAATAATTAATGAGAATACTGCTAATGAGGCTAATAATCCCATTAATTCAATTCCTATCTCTGATAATGCTAAATATATTGCACCAAACCAAATTATTGCTCTGAAAACAAAAGTTAACAAGGGATTACTACCTGAAACAGTTACATTAGATTTATCTGTAAATCTGTCCATAATGACAGGTACAAGATGTGCAATAGTTACACTTGCTATACTAGCTGAAATAATAATGTAAATCGCAGAGAAAAAAGGCATTAATGTTTCTAAAACAACATTTTCGCTATCGATCCAAACAACTGATAAATTAATTCCACCAACTAAAACAAATGAATATAATCTATTTGAGATAGGTACTACAAGCATATCATCCCATTCATTTTTAGTTTTCTTTACTAACTTAAACCATGGACGAATTACAGCATATTTTGAAAAGAAAATAGATAAGATAACCAATACTATACAAATTCCTATTTTTGGAAAAACTCCTAATTCGTCTAATTGATCCAGCACATTACCTACTTCCACTGATTTGCCCCCCTATCAATACTAATTAATAATTAACGGAACTTAGTGTACTCTTATATTGTGAATTAACTGTCTTCTTCAACAAACATCTTTGCTTGATTTACCCATTGATCTCTTTTCACTCTACCTGGGAAAAATTCAATTGCAACGTTGACCTGATCTTCTAATTCTTCATCCATCTTTGATACTTGCAAAAATGTATAGATTCCTAAAGCATTTAATTTCTCTTCAATAAATGGACCTATTCCTTTAGTTCTCTGTAAATCATCTTTATTGAAAATTATAGAACCTGCAGAAATTAATCTTTTTACTCCTGATACTCCTGTCAAAATATTACCATCTTTAGCTTTCCACTTAATTGATATATTTTCACCTGATGAATCATTAATGTAACCCAAACCTTGTTCTGGGAATTTTGATGCATCTTTTAAGGTGATTGTTTTTGCACCTTTCTCAATTTCATCAGGAATCTCAGTAGATTCAGAAACACCAAGTATATCAAAATCAATAAACTCTGCTTTGGCTTCAACTCTAGCTAATTCTGCTTCTTTTTTGGATAACCCTTGTAACTTTTCTTCCATTTCAGCCATCTTTGCAGCCATTTGTTCTTCCATCTGAGCCAATTTTGATTGTGCATCAGATTCTACCTTTTCTTTTGCTTCCTGTTCTGCTTTCTTGATTCGCTCTTCTGCTGCTGCTTTTTCTTCTGCTTCTTTCTTGACTTCTTCCTTTGCCTTTTCACGTGCCTCTTCTTCAGCCTTCTTGATTCGCTCTTCTGCCTCGACTTTTTCTCTTGCTTCACGTTCTATCTTTTCACGCGCATCATCTTCTGCTTTCTTGATTCTAGCTTCTTCTGCTGCTGCTTTTTCACGTGCTTCTTCTTCGGCTTTCTTAATTTTAGCTTCTTCTGCTGCTGCTTTTTCACGTGCTTCTTCTTCTGCACTTAACTCATTGTCTTCTTCTTGTTCTGCCGCTTCAATTGCTTCAGGACTTCCAACAACTGTTACACTCCATGTGACATAAACAGATGCATTACCAATTCTAATATTGCCAATAAATTCACCATATGGTTTTTGAGTTCCGAATGCTGCTTTATTATCATTGAATTGTAATCTGAAGACTATTGAACCAAAACCTTCTTCTTCAGAATCATCTTCTTGAACTTCGATAAGATCCATACTAAATCTATTTTCGTTTTCTACAGAATCTAAATCTTCTACTCTTATTTCTGTTCCTAATTGAAGTTTAGTAATTGTAATTGTTTCTTTGCTTTCAACACTATCTCCCATTTTTACCCCTTTAATTGGAGAAAGTACAAACGGTTCTCTTCTTGTTCCTTTTCCAACAGCAACCGCTGGATCAAAAGTAGTATTTCCAGGTTGAGGGCCTACATTTACACCTAAAGCCATTAATACATTATTTCCTTTTTCTCCTGCAAGGAAAACTAAAGGAATTAATAAGGCTAGTAAAAGGAATAGTAATGCACAACACCACCAGTAAGTCATAAATTCAAATGTACTTTCTGTATCTACGCTAATACAACTTAATCCTTCAGGAGGATAATCAATAGAGCTTAGAGGATCTGTTCCACATGCAATTTCATCCTTATCTGACCATGTGTCATTATCATCATCTAAATCTTCAACTAATGGCGGATCAGATGTAGATATTCCTACAATAGTATCTGGATATCCATCGCCATCTGTATCCATTGATGCTGATGGGTCATCTGGGAATGCATCATTTGCATCTACAACACCATCATCATCACTATCTTGATCTAAAACATCACAAAAGCCGTCACCATCTAAATCTAAAGGTGTACTATAATTATCTAAGGGGTCTGTACTACAAACGTCTTCCCATGAATCAATCCATTCATCATTATCATCATCAGTATCTTCATTATTACCAATTCCATCATTATCAGTATCAATCCATTCTTTATCATCATAAGGGAATGCATCTAATTCATCAATCCATCCATCATTATCATCATCTTCATCAAGTGAATCACATAACCCATCTACGTCTTGATCTGCTGGTCTCTCTGCTGAATTGTTACTTGATGTGCCACAAGCATTTTCCATTCCATCAGACCAACCATCTTGATCTGAATCTTGTAATAATGCATCACAAACATCTGGTTCATCGGGTGAAGAAAATATCGGAATTGAAGATTCATTTAATGGATCTGAAGAACATAATAATTCTTCTGAATCGATCCATTCATCATTATCATCATCATCATCAATTTCATCACAAATAGTATCTCCATCTGTGTCAGTTGGTTTAATACTACTATTCAATGAATTAGAATTACACAGTGTTTCCATTTCATCTGTCCAACCATCTCCATCATCATCATCATCATAAATATCTGGTACGGTATCTAAATTAGTATCTAGCAATACAGAAATTGTAATCTCAAAGCTTGCTGTGGTCATTGAATTTTGTGCTGTAATTGTGAAAACAGTTGGAGGTATTAATTCAGTAGGTGTACCTGAGATCATGCCCACAAAATCATTAGAACGTGCAAGATTTATGGCAACTCCACTATATTCATTAAATACCAAACCTTCTGGTAATTCTGGGCTAATTTCCCAAGTTAAAATCCCTCCACCTTCTAAAATTGGTTTTTGAGCAGGCATTGGCATATTCAATGAAAGTTCTAAATTAATATTTGGATATGCCATAATAATTGGTGCATCATCGAAATCATCTAGCAGGTCACAAATTCCATCTAAATCTATATCCGAAGGATAATCATTAGAATCTAACGGATTATATTGTCCTGGAACTGAACTACATGCAATTTCTTCGGCATCTGTCCAATTATCATTATCATCATCAATGTCCATCCAATATTCTGTATTTGTTTCATCTCCATCTGGCTTACCATCTGCATCATAATCTGTTAATACTGCTAAAGATATTGTAAATGAGTCAATTAATGATGGATCAATTCCAACTGCAGTGACTGTATACTCTAATTCTGGTCTAAGTTCTAAAGGAACTCCCCAAATCGCTCCTTCTGATTCACTAAAATACAAACCTTCTGGTAATTCTGGACTTATGTCCCAAAATGCTACTGCAACTCCTTGAGATGATGGCACGAATTCATTTTGTATTGGATAATTTATTGCCAAATTAAATTCATCATACGGGTAAAATATGTATAATCCAGTACCATTTACAGCCATTTCGAAATAAGTGGTACTACTACCTCCTGAATTATACGCTGTTATTGTATAATTATCATTAGTATTTATTACTGGAATTCCACTAATTCGTCCATTAGAATCTATTGTAATTCCTGTAGGTAATGATGGTGAAACTTCAAAGTATTCTATAGGTCCACCAGTATTTGTTACAATAATTGGGATAATAGGTGCGTCTTTCTTTACTTCATAGAAAAATTCAGGATAAGTAATATTAGGTGCTGGTTCAAC
>CATFLP010000068.1 GCA_949514915.1 Methanobacteriota archaeon
GACATGTTTCTACTTTTTTGTCTTAATTTCTTTTGAGTATTTTTCTTTTTACCTCCAAAGTCTTGTAAAACTAATCCAATTTTCTTCTTAAGTTCTTGACTTTCTTTTGACAATGCACGAGGTTGATTTTTCCACCACTCATAAGGCAAATTCTTGTACCTAGGAGGTTTAGAAGACCTTATCTGTTTAGATCTTGTTCTCAAATTTGAACGTAAGTTCTTCGGCTTTTCAAGTCTAACAGATAACCATCCTGGAAGACCTAAATCATAAACAGCATTACTGATTGTAACTAAAATTCCAGACATCAACATATGATTGCCAATTGGAACTTTATCTATTGATAAATCAACCCTACTCCTCTTTAATCTCTTTGAATATGCTATCATTCCTTTTTGCTCTATTTGCTTAATTACTCTTCTTTGTGAACGGGAAATCCTAGACATTACAAATTGTATGAAAAACAATGAACCAGTGACCATAGGCCAAATAAATCTTGCCGCTGATTCTAATACATATCCTTGAGCAAAATTCTCAGAAGCCCACCAACCTGCAGCTACAAATGACGGCCATAAGATGAAAAGACGTATGAACAATACTAAATTACTAACTCTATATCTTGGTTCCATTGCTCTCATTACTGATTGATCTGCTGCAACCATTGCATTAGCAGTTAGTGAAACATTTTTCTGCTTTTTAAAATGCAAACCTACTGCTGGATTCGTTGGCGCTTCCTTGACATATGGTTTTAATTTTGAAAGGTATTTTTTACTCTCATTATCTCTGCGTGTGGACAATAGTACTTCATGAGGGATAGGTGCAGATAAATCATCATAACCTCTTGTTGGCACTCCAAGTATCTCCCCTAAACCTTCAGTTCTTGGATCTGCTGCTGCCATTTCAGCAATAGATTCATACACATCTAAAGCAAGATGCCATTCTCCTTGATCTAACAAACAAAGTGCTAAAGAAACTCTTGCTTTTACCATCTGAGGTTTTCTTCTCACAATAGTAAATGCTTTTTCTAATGCCATTGTATGTTCTCTTTGACCTCTTAACATTGCAATTTGCATTAACTCATTATGTTCAACTAACAGATCTTTATCTCCACGAGATAATGGACTTAATGAATCTGGAGACCATAGACTAAATCTTTCCATAACATCAGTAAGGTTATCAATCATAGGTTCACCTTTAAAATCCCAAAGATCATCATCAGATGCTCTTCCTTGCCATGGATTAAAATAATCTGCAATAAATGAAATTACTTCTGGTTCAGAATATTCATCTTCATTTTCTAGCGAAGATAGCGCTTCTCTAGCTGCATCTATCCTCCTACATGCAACATGGCCTACAGCAATAAGTAATCTAGCATCATCATCTTCCCCTCCTTGTTGAGCAAGTACATTACGTGCCTCAGTAATTGCTTTCGGCCATAATCCTCTTAATGCATATTCAAACATTTTTGCTTTTGCTTTTGCCAATCTTACTAGTGATTGATCTCCTTGAATTGATTCTGCTTGGAATGTAATTAAAAAGTCTAAATCATCATTTCTAACCGCATTATCTAGTTTCTTCTGCATCCAATCATTAGTACCTCTTCTAAAAGCACCAGCTCTTCTCTCATCAGGAGATAAATCGAATGAATAATTTTTCAATGGGAAAAATTTCCATACACTTAAAATCCAAATTAATAGGAATATTGCTTGACCTGATGCAATAAAAGTCCATGTTGTTCTGAGAATTTCATATTCTCCAAACCCATTTTCTGCGAGGAGATCTGTAAATGGCATTAATGAACCAAATTCTTTGTAACATGCTAAAACAACAAGTAAAACTGTATATCCACTAAAACCAGCAAATGCAAAATAAAGTAAACGCCCTTGAACGTCTCCTTCTGATCTTATTTCCCTTGTTGCAGCTAAACTTACTCCACCAGTACCGCCAAATGATTGTCCGCCTAAAAACAGGTTACGAATCAATTCAAAAATAAATGCTAAACCAACAATTGCAATATTTAAAGTAAGGAACATTGCAAGAATTTGTGGAACATTCTTCAAATATTGATATTGTTCAATAAGTGCCTGCATCTGTGCAGATTCAACAAGATACCATCCACCAACACCCCCATAATTTAGAATATTCAATGCAAGATCCTTTTCCATCCCTGAAAATGTAACATAAATTACAGTGAATACTCCATTTGTTGCTGTAAATGGCATTGTAAATAAGAAAATAACCAGAATTAATGCAGAAATTCTACCGAAAAACCCTGGTTTATCTGGATTAATTGGTGTTTGTTTACCTCTTACACTTCTCCACTTTGAAAGTAATAGCATATTCCAAGATGCACCTAAAATTCTACCATATGCAAAAATCGTAGGTGACATGAAAACTAATAATGCCAAGGTAATCCATGTTGGAGTTAATGTTTCACCATGCCTCCTATACCCATACATCAAAATTGCAAGTGTTCCACCAGAGATAAACAATATTGCCCAAAGTCTTCTAATCAATGCAAAAATACCCTTTATTTTTGTATTTCTAATTTGATCTAATTGAGCAATCAGTGTTTCCCAAGGAGATACTAATACTGGAATAATTACGCATGCTGCCATTAATAATGTAATAGGCAAATAATAGGTATTAGGACCTATTAATAATTCACAAATCAAGACAGATAATGCTGTCATCGCCATCAAATATGTCAAAACACCTCTTGGCACTCCCTTAAGCCATAATAATTCCCTAGCATCTTTTCTTTTCTTAGTTAATCTATGTACTTCAAATAAATTATCATCAGCTTCGAAAGCAACTTGAAGTGAAGATAATGAATTTGGTAAAATATACCATGCTAAGAAAATTGTACCTAAAAAACCTAAACCAGCGGGCAATAATAACATGTAATTAGTACCTAATTCCTCTATTGGGATTACTGTGACTTCTGCAGATGCAAATGAGGGCACTAGTGAGAAAAATAGCATACCAAATAGTACGAAAATTAAATGTTGAGTTCGCAAAATCAAATTACCCCCCTTGTACCTACGAATCACTCAAAGGTTTTCTAAGAATCGCTAATATTTGCTCTATGCCTTTTAAGAAATCTATCTATTCTATCAAACGATTCATTCAAAATATCTTCATCAGGCAAATAAACTAGCCTAACATGTCCTTTCCCATAATCTGGTGAAAAACCAGAACCATGTACCAATAAAACATGCTCTTCATGAAGTAATTGTAAAACAAATTTCTTATCATCATTTGCCCACATTTCATCTGTTAATTTAACGAACATGTAAAAAGCACCTTCTGGGTTTTGAACTTCTAAACCCTCTATATCCTTAATTCTATTAATACAAACATCTCTTTGAGAAATTACTTTCTCTAAATGTGTATTCATCCATTCATTACTACCTTGAAGTCCAGCCAAATATCCTTTTTGAGCAGGAGTTGACGCACATAATCTTGATCGCAATAATCTTTCCAAACCATCACGTACATCAGTTAATTTAGATTCAGGGTCATGTATAGCCATATATCCAATTCTCCAACCTGGTGCATAATACACCTTTGAAACCCCATTAAGTGTTATTACAGGAGCTGATTTTGATCTTGATGCAGTAGAAATATGTGTATTTGTGAAATTTAATCTATCATATATTTCGTCAGAAATTATTGTACAATTAGGCCATTTATTAGCAATTTCAATCACTCTATCAATTTCCTCTGAAGTAATTATTCCTCCTGTTGGATTATTAGGATTAATTAAAACAAGTAATTTAACATCATCACTCATTTTTGATTCTAAATCATCAAAATCAATTGACCAATTATCTTCTGATTTTAATCTATACTCTACTGTTATTCCCCCATATAACTGTGGGTATGTAAGATAAGGTGGATAATGAGGACCAGGACTCAATAAGATATCTCCTTCTTCAAGAAATGCAGCAAATATAATTTGTAATGCCTCTGTAACTCCATGGCAAACATATACATCATCAGGACTACAATTCCAACCACCATTCTCCTTATTACTTTCATCATTAGCAATAGCAGTTCTTAATTCTGAAAGCCCGTATGATGGCGAGTAACCATTCTCTTGATTGTCTAATGCTTTTTGAAATGCATCAATCATATGTTTAGGAGTAGGTAAACCTGGATATGCAAGAGGATCTCCAATATTTAATTTGATGATTTTATGCCCTTGAGCTTCAAGTTCAGTTGCTGGAACTACAACATCTCTTATTGCATATTCAATACTTGAGGCTCGGTCAGATACTCTAATATTGTGTGAGCCCATAGACTTAGGGAAAAGATTCACTTTCAAATAACTACGCGTTAAGTTGGGTTCCAGACATTCTTAGAACTTCATCAAAATGTTCCTTATCTACTGGTTGAACTGAAAGCCTTTGTCCTCTCTGTACAACAAGCATATCTTCTAATGCGGGGTTTTCTTTCAAATCTGTCAACGAAACAATATTTTCAAGTGCAATTACTGCTTCAATATCTACCATAATCCATCTGGGATTATCTGGAGTTGAGGATGCATCAAAATACTTACTTTCTGAATCGAATGCAGTGAAATCAGGATATCCTTCCCTATGTACCTTAGCAACACCAGCAACATGAGGCGGTTTGTGATTGGAATGATAAAATAACACATAATCTCCAATCTTCATTTTATCTCTCATAAAATTTCTAGCCTGGTAGTTCCTTACGCCATCCCAATGCGTTGTTTTATCTTTAACTAAATCCTCAAATGAATATACATGAGGTTCAGATTTCATTAGCCAGTATGCTGTCATAGTACTGCTGAAAAGTTGAAGACATTTACTTTTTTCGTTTACTGCCTTTCTTTCCTCTTTTCTTTAATTCGTTAATTAGAGTACTTGCAGAACCATTTCTTCCACCCATCAATTCAGAATAATTTTTCAAATTAACTAAGGCACATGCTGCTGCCTCATCTAATTCTGCCTTTTCAGCTAAATTTGCGATGAATTTCAATTGTTTTGGTGAAGCAGGTGAAGGCGCAGATTCTGTATTCTCGAGAAGGTATGCGATCAAATTACTAGCTGTTCCTTTCCTTCCTCCCGTTAATTCATCAATGCTAGAAACTCCTACAGTTGAAAACGCTTCAGATTTTTCTCCTTTAAATTGTTCAAGTAATGAATTTACAAATTTCAATTGTGCTTCTGATGGAGGAAGGGATGTTTCAGATGTCAATTTATCTAAAACTCCTTTCATTTGTTCTCCAGTAATTTTACTTTCATCATCAACATCAATTCCAGTTAAAATTTCTGCTCTACGTTTTTCATCAGTTTCAGCCCATAACCTGTCAAATAATGCTTTTTGTCTAGGAGTAGGTGTCTTTGATTTTAATTCTAAAGCAATAGCATGTAATTTTTTAAATTTAACAACAAATGTATCCCAGACTTCATGTGCAGGCCTATCTCCTCTTTCGATTAAATCTAAACTATGTTCCATATCTGCAGTAAATTCTGCAGAAAAGATAAATGACATGTCTTCATCTTCTGAATCTGTATAATGGGGTGCTACTTCTAACCAACAAGTTCTTCCTGAAGTAGTGGGTTCAAGACCTGCGCTACCTGATTCACAATATTTACGATCAAGTAATTTTTTAATTGTTGAAGCATAAGTAGATGGTCTTCCAATTCCAGATTTTTTCATTTGGGCAACTAATGAAGGTTGCCTAAATCTTGCAGTTGGCTTTGTTTCATCTTCTACAAATACTGGATTTTCTTCTATATCATCTAATGTATGCTTTGCACCTGGCATTAAGTCTAAATCTGGTTTTTTAGTAAATGGTTGTTTTCTTCCTGTTGGAATGAAAGCAGCTTCCCAGCCTGCATGTATTCTCCACTCAACTTTAGATGTTAATGGACGGTTAAATCCTTTCACCTTAGCTGTTAATGCCATGCTTGAATATTTTGCTTCTGACATTTGAGTAGCCAAAAATCTCGCTCTGATAAGAGAATAAAGCCTATTTTGTTCTGCATCTTCAACTGATTCTAATTCAACATTTGTTGGTCTAATAGCTTCATGTGCATCTTGTGCATTTGAATCGCTTGTACCTCCAGCACCAGGCCCTGGTGCTGTTCCCAAATGATCTGAGCCCCATTTTGATTCAATATGTGCCCTTGCTAAATTTCTAGCACCTGGATCTGTTCTTGTTGAATCTGTTCTAAGGTAAGTAATCAAACCTGCATTATACAATGCACCTGCTACAACCATTGTTTTTCCAACACCCCAGCCCAAATATGAACCTGCAGCTTGAAGCAAAGTATCTGTTGTAAAGGCAGGTTTTGGTTTTGTAACTCTGCTTCCTTCTTTAGAATCCTCAACCATAATTTCTTTTTCAGATTCTAATGCTGCAATGACTTCATCAACCATTTGTCTATCATTTGTTCTCGAAGAATCAAATTTACCATCTGAATCTCTCCAACCATCTTCATCATCCTTTTCATGGAATCTTACTATAAATTTCATATTACTTGCAAAGGTATGTGCTGAATAATAAGGAACTGGTACAAATGCTTCCCTCTCTAATTCTCTATCTACAATAAAACCACAGGTAGGTGTTTGTACACGACCTAATGATTTGATATTCCATGAGTTAGCAAAATTTGATGCTCTGAAACCAACAAGTCTATCCATTAGTCTCCTAACAATTGCTGCTTCAACTAAATCCATATTTACATCTGAAGCCTTGGAAATAGATTCTTCAACTTGCTTTTTAGTAATTGCATTAAATGTGACCCTTCTAATGTCATGATATCCTGCTTTTGTAAATATTGCAAAAAGTCTCCAAGCAATAAATTCCCCTTCTCTATCTGGATCAGTAGCAACATAGATTGTGTTTACTTTTTTATCCGCTGCTTTTTTTAACATATTACCTACAGTTTTTTCTGCACCCTTTGTCCATCCCCAGGCTGGTTTTGGGAGTTCACCTTCCGAATATGGCCACGTAGCATTTTTCGATTGAGGAAGATCTTCTACATGACCTCCACAAGCCATAACAACATACTCTTTCCCAAGATATTTTTGAATAGTTTTTGACTTGGCTCCTGATTCAACAATTAATAAATCCATGTTCTTGCTTCCTCCCCTTCTCGATTTGATATCCGATTTGTCCAGATTCTTAAGGGTGTGGTTTTTGATTAATTTCCCATGTAATATTCTATTACATGTAAGAATAGCGGGTAAAAAAAGTTCAAATTATTTTCATTTCCGAACGTCTTTTCATTTCATCCCATTCTTCTCCAGCATCCCTTCCTCCACAATTAAGACATCCAGGATATCCTGCATCAGATAAGGCTATGGCATATTTACAAAAGTCATTCCAAAGTACATGAATATCACCAGGAACCCAACAAATATAATCTTCAGGTTCACTTCCTCCGAGTTGAACTATTTTATTTTCAGAATCAAATAATTCAATTGTTTCTAATTCATTAGACATTACTATTTCAGGATCAATGATATTCCCTGGTTGAATATCCAATAATTCTAATATCAAACCTTCTGCTTCTTCAGAATAATTTTCTGGAAGTATAATTTTTGATGCTTTAAATCTAAGTAACCTTCTGGCCGCTTCACGAATTGAAAGTTGTTTATTTGCATCGACCTTCGAACTTTGCGTATCCATAAGAAGCCTCAGACCGCCTAACAAGCCGTAAGACTTGAAGGGTGTGGCTCTAGGAACGGTACAATGGGCTGGTTCTTTCGGTTGGGTGCACGTCCAATCTTAGCTGTTCAAGATTCTGAAAAAGCACATTATCGAGCAATTAGAAAAATAAAGTTGCTAGGCAGATGGAAGATAACTAGAGTTTTTTTGAGCGGATTTTTTTCATCTCCAACATTAAATGTAGAAAGGTTTGGAATCAAATTTTCTAATCCTGTTGGCTTAGCTGCAGGAATGGATAAGAAGGCAGAAGCATTGACAGCATGGCCAGCATTAGGTTTTGGTTTTGCAGAAGTAGGTGGAGTGACATTACATGAACAACAAGGAAACCCCAAACCTAGGATGTTTAGAAATTGGAATAGTAGATCATTGATTAACAGAATGGGTTTCAATAATGATGGTGCTGACAAAACAGCAAAAAGAATGTTAAAAGTGAAAGAAAATGGTAATTGGCCAAATATACCGATTGCAATAAATCTAGGTAAATCAAAAATTACTGAAAATGAAAATGCCGCTGAAGACTATTGTGGTTCCATTGAAAAATTATGGGAATTTGCTGACTTCTTTGTTGTCAATGTCTCTTCACCAAACACACCTAATCTAAGAGATTTGCAAACTGATGAACATTTAGCAGGATTATTAGAAAGGTGTATTCAACAAAATAAAAAATGTGCAGAAGAACATGGAGCAAAAGAAAAACCAATCTTGGTAAAAGTTGCACCTGACCTTGAAGATGAGCAACTCGCTATAATTGCTAGAACTGCTAGATCTTCAGGCCTAAGTGGAATTGTTGCTACAAATACAACTATTTCTCGTCCAGAAATAAATACTAAATCTGGAAAAAAATTCACAAAAGAAACTGGGGGATTAAGTGGAAAGCCCTTAGGAAAAAGAAGTACAGAAGTAATACGATTAATCTATCAAGAAACAGAAGGCCAACTACCAATCATAGGAGTTGGAGGAATCTCTAATGCTGATGATGCGTGGGAGAAAATAATCAATGGAGCATGCTTAGTTCAATTTTATTCTGCATTTGTTTTTGAAGGGCCAACCATTACAAAATCAATTGTTAAAGGCCTAAAAAAGAAATTGAAACAGCATTCATTAGATTCTCTAGATCAGGCCGTAGGCATGGCTGTTAATGTCCGCTAAGCAGTAGGTCTTTTCAGATAGTTGTATTTCGCACTAACATGCTTGACCGAAGGTTGAGGCTGATTTTAGCAGGATTGTTAATTTTTTTAGCACTTGGAGCAAGTCTTTGGGTTAGCCCTCCTCAAACACCCATTAGTGTTGATAAATTAATGTCCTCTCCTTCTGAACATGAAGACATGGTTGTAGTTTTACGAGGAACTGTATCCAATGGATCTCTAGACATGCAATCGTACTCATTCAATTTAGATGGAGAGAATCTTACAGTTCCAGTTAACTTTGCAGCAATTGCGGTTCCTAACGGAATGAGTGAAGGGAAAACAATAATTGTTGAAGGGACTTTTTCAAAACTAAATGATATTTGGGGGCTTAGCGCAGAGAAAATTACTGTGGGCTGCCCATCTAAATATAATGCAGGTTAATATTGCGGGGGATTAAATATGACCTCCGTACCAGAATGTACGGGATAGGAGGGGAGCTGGACGTACCCTGTACCGCAAATCGTCCTTATGGCGGTCCGAACGCCTTGGGCGGCGTAAACGAGCCTTTGGTTTCCTACATGCGGACTACGAAGCCTCGCCCCATAGTGACTCGGGTGGTGTGAGCCGCTTCCGGAAGGGAGTGGGTAACACATAGCCGGGAGATCAGGTCAGGCCGGGAACGGAGCAGCCCTACTCGGGGCCATGGGTGCCTATGGATCTCGGGGTGGAGGAAGTGTGTAGATTACGGCCATTGGAAACGAGCGACAACCAAGGAACTCCCACCTTCTAAATCAATACAATTATGCGTTAGCCGTTACCTTCTAGCCCCATGAGCCGAACGGCACGTAGCGTAAACCTAACACTGACC
>CATFLP010000069.1 GCA_949514915.1 Methanobacteriota archaeon
AGATGGAATGGAATTATCATTTGGTGCATTTTTAAATTTGCTTTCTAGTGAATTATTGTTCCCATTATTAATTGCTCCAGTTACGATTTACTTTTTGTTATCTAAACGTAGAAGATTCAAACAATTAAAAAATAATATTGAGGACGCAGAAAGTTTAGAGGTATTAGAAGAATCAGAATCAATAATCAATGAATTCATAGAAAAAGGCCGTTTAAAAATTACACATGCATTACTATTAAGAAATATTCTCGAAAGGCAACAAGATGTATTTCGTGGATTAACATCTTCAGTTTCAAATGTATTTGATACAGATAAAGATGAACCAGTTCACAAAGTAGCACCACCAGTTCCAACAACCGAACAAACACCTCCTTCCTCTGAGAAAGGAGTTGTTGGAGAGGATGGTTATGAATATCTTAAATGGCCTACCGAAAGTGAACAAAATTGGTATAGAGCACCAGGAACAGAAGATTGGAAAAAATGGTCTTAACTTAAACAAATTTAGTTTTTGAAAGACTCATTAATTTTCCAAATTACTACATAGAATACAAAAGATCCTATGATAAAGAAGATTGAAAGTTCAACTGCTCCTGAACCATTCCAATCTAAGAATTCGTATGTGTCATGTGTATCTTGAGACTTAACTCTTAGGTAATCTGTAATTAGGTAAGCAACTCCAACAATTGCCCCATATATTCCATCTTTCAAATTTATTTTTGTATTGGTTAAGAATAAATTTGTTAGAATAATTAATTGAGGTATAAGATGACTAATAGATAAGGCTACAATCCAATATGTTTCAATACAACAAAAGTAAATATTTGGGAAAGAAGACCAAAACGAAACCATTGTACCAATGGTAAGAAATATTGCGATTTCAAAACATATTAATGAGATTTTATTTAGTTTAAGACTGTCTGGATTTTTAGCAGCAAAATATATCAAAATCATTGAAATAGTTGCAATTTCTATTGACCATTGTGTCAAGTATCGATATAGATATGTCAGATCATTTAAGTAAATAGGAACTATCATCATCGGAAGTAAAACTAAAATTGAAAATAGCCTAAATTGTTGTAACCTTTTTAGAGAGATCCAATCAAATGCTGGCGTTTCAAAATATCCCATTAAATCCTCCACATTGGTTTTTTATTTGAATCAATACCTTGACAGTTAAGTTACGTTTCCATTTGTAACATGCGAAGGCTTCAATATGCGTTATTAATTTCAATAATCATGATTTTAAGTCCTATTTCTAGTGTTTTATTTGAATTTGAATCATTAGAAGAACATTATGAAAAATCATATTCTGTTGTTACCGATGATGCAACAGAAGCTAGCGATTACACATTATTGTATGAACTAGAAATTGGCGATACTGACAATTACAATAGTAATGGTATCAATTATGATATAGATAATAGTGATAATATTGAGTTTACATTTGATAGAGTAGCTTATCATCTTGAACTTCAAAAACCTGGCGAAGAACGTTTTTTTGTATATGTTTCATTTCCTAGCTTAACACTCTATCTTGAAGATTTAGGAGTTCCACATTATGCTACTGGTGTAACGTATCAAGAATTAATTGAAGATATGCACGTGGAATCAAATCATCCAAGTTTAAGTCAAATTTCAGATATAGATACTGGCGTAATCGAATTTTGGCCAAATAATTACGAACAAGCAAATTCAAATGAGGTTCCTGGAGCAAGTGAAACGCTATTTGATTTTGGAGACAAAATTGCTAACACAAATCCAGGATATGGAAGTATGCAAATACATGATTATGGTTCACAACAGACATTATTTTCTTACAACAGATGGGGTGAAAATAATCTTGGAGATTTAGGAATTGGAAATAATCCAGATTCCTCTGGACATCCCGATTGGACATTTACATTAACTACAGATGATTATGTTTTGAAAACACTTAGAGTTCTAGTCAGAGAAGGAGAATCTCCATCAGGATTGGCTGTTGAATTGGAATCTCCAGATTCTCATCAAATAGTACAAAGGCAATCTGATAATATGGGTACTTTTTCAATAAATGGAAAAACTCATTTTGATTGTGATTATATTGAAGCAAGATTAACTGAAATTGATTTGAATCAACAATTAATTAGCGAACCAAGCGAATGGAAAATGATTGCTAATTCTTACAAACCATCAGGTTCATCATTTTATGGTTCTATACAAGCAGATGTAGGGTGGTATCAAATGGAAATTAGATTTTCATATCAAGGAGTTCCTGTTGAATTTGAAAATGTTTCACCAATTGGAGTTGGAGAAGTATTCCTTATTTCTGGGCAATCAAATTCAGCTAACTATGGAGATACTCTACTTACTCCTCAAGACCCGAGAGTAAGTTCTTGGGGGCCAGATGATTGGCAAATAGGTGCAGATCCACAACCAATTGCAACAGGTTCTGGAGGTTCTCCTTGGCCAGCATTAGGTGATAGTTTAGTACAACGTTATGATGTTCCTGTTGGATTAATTTCTGTTGGATGGGGTGGTACTTCTGTAGGCCAATGGCTTCCAGATGCTGGTGATAATTTATTTTCTAGAATTGTATTAGCTTTAGATGAAGTAGGTCCTAATGGTGCTAGAGCACTACTTTGGCATCAAGGAGAGAGCGATCTAGCAGGTGGCACAAGTACTGAAGATTATACCGTAAGGCTAAGTGAAATTATTACAGCAAGTCGTATTGAAGCGGGTTGGGAATTACCTTGGATTGTTGCCAGAGCATCATATTTGCCAAATTATGAAGCATCAGAAATGGAGAGAATTGTTAATGCCCAACAAGCAGTAATCGACGCTGACCCTCTTACTTTTGAAGGTCCGTATACAGATGATTTAATTGGTGAACAATGGAGATATGATAGTGTTCATTTTAATGAATTAGGATTAATTGAACACGCGG
>CATFLP010000070.1 GCA_949514915.1 Methanobacteriota archaeon
AATTCAAAGATTTAGTAAGTAGAGGATATATTGAATGGATAGATGCTGATGAAGAAGAAGACCAATATATTGCATCTAGACCGTTTATTTTACCTCAATTATCTCCTAAATCAGGATACCCGATTTCTCAAACAGGTATTGAATGGACAAATATTGGAGATGACAGGGCAACAACAGCGAAAATTTCCGTTGATGTTAAATTGCCATCTGGAGATACTGAAACCGAAGAGCATGAATTCCCATTAACTTGGACAAAAGTTACAGAAGATGGTAAACTTGAATTAGATTTAGATTATACACATCTTGAGATAGACCCTCAATTAATACTTGGTGTCTGTGCAAGTTTAATTCCATACCCAGAACATAATTCTACTCCAAGAGTTACTGGAGGTACAGCTATGGTTAAGCAAAGTCTTGGGTTACCCTCATCAAACTTTTTATTGAGGCCAGATACAAGACTTCATGTTTTACATTATCCGCAAAATTCCTTGGTTGGAACTAGAGCAATGGAGACAACAAGATTCCTAAGAAGGCCAGGAGGTCAAAATTATGTTGTTGCAGTAATGTCTCATCATGGATATAATATGCAAGATGCTGTAATTATGAACAAAGGTAGTGTAGATAGAGGATTAGGGAGATCTACATTCCTAAGAACATATAATTCTGAAAGACGTAGGTACCCTGGTGGTCAGTTTGAAGAAATTGAGGTTCCTGGCACTGGAGAAGTTGAAGTGAAAGGATTACGTGCCCCTGATGCATATTCTCACTTAGAAAAAGACGGATTGTCAATTCCAGAAGTAGAACTTAAGGGCGGAGATGTAATTGTAGGTAAAACAAGCCCTCCAAGATTCCTTGAGGAAACAGGAACAGGCGGATTTTTACAGGCTCATGAAAGAAGGGAATCTTCAATGCTAATTAGACATGGAGAGAAAGGATATGTTTCTAATGTGTTTGTAACAGAATCTCTTGAAAGTGGAAGATTAATACGTTCAATAGTTAGGACAAATAAAGTTCCAGAAGTAGGCGACAAGTTTGCTAGTAGACATGGTCAGAAAGGAGTGATTGGAAGATTAGTTCCTCCTGAAGATATGCCATTTACTAGAGATGGTGTAGTGCCTGATTTAATTATAAATCCACATGCTATTCCAAGTAGAATGACTGTAGCACATGTTATGGAGATGATTGGGGGTAAAGTTGGTGCAATGGAAGGACGTTTTATTGACGGTACTGCTTTTGTTGGTGAAAAAGAATCATCATTAAGAGAAGGACTTGTAAAAAATGGATTCCATCATTCAGGCAGAGAAACAATGTACAATGGTGAAACTGGAGAAATTTACCCTGTAGATATCTTTGTAGGAGTAATTTATTATCAAAAATTACACCATATGGTAAGTGGTAAAATACATGCTAGAAGCAGAGGTAGAGTGCAAATTCTTACAAGACAACCTACTGAAGGTAGAGCTAGACAAGGAGGTCTAAGATTCGGAGAGATGGAGCGTGATTGTTTAATTGCTCATGGTGCATCAATGGTTATCAAAGACCGATTATTAGATGAAAGTGATGGAATTGAAATGTTTGTTTGTGGTCAAAGTGGGCATATTGCCTGGTATGATCCGAAAAAGCGTACTTATGTAAGCCCTATTCATGGAGAAGGAGCAGAAGTATACAAGGTTCAAACATCATATGCGTTTAAATTATTACTTGATGAAATGAAGTCACTAGGAGTGGCTATGAGACTTAAACTGGAGGACCGAAAATGAGCAGAAACCCACAATCAATGATACCTAAGAGGATTGGAAGCATTGGATTTACTTTGATGGATCCACAAGAGATTAGAAGAATGAGTGCTGTAGAAGTTAAAACTGCAGACACATATCGTGATGATGGACGTGCATTTAAACAAGGTTTAATGGACCCTAGAATGGGGGTAATTGAACCAAATATGATTTGTCCTACTGATAATTGTAAGTATGATACATCACCAGGTCATTTTGGTCATATACTTCTTGAGTTGCCTGTAATTCATATTGGATTTATTAACAATATAAAGACTGCATTAAAATCTACTTGTAACACATGTGGAAGAGCATTATTGCACGAAAAGAAGGAAACACATCCATCAAATCCTGCTTTATCAGAGCAAGATTACTGGAGAGATCGTGTTAATGATATTATGTTAAAACATGGAGTAGGTTCTTCTGAATTTGCTAAAGTGATTAAGATGATTGAAAAAGTATGCTCTGGTAAAAAAGCTAGTATTTGTATGCATTGTCAAGCAGAACAAGGTAAAATAATGATAGATAAACCTTCAACTTTCAAAGAAAGATTTGAAACAAAGACAGGTGCACGTTCAGAACGTAAACTAAATCCTAGAGATATTCGTGAATGGTTGGCAAGAATACCTAATGAAGATTTAATTTTTATTGGAATGGATACAGCAAACCGTCCAGAATGGACTGTACTTAGAGTTCTACCTGTGCCACCTATTACAGTTAGACCTTCAATTACTTTGGATAGTGGAGATAGGAGTGAAGATGATTTAACACACAAATTAGTTGATGTATTAAGAATCAATCAGAGATTAAGAGAAAATCGTGATTCTGGTGCACCTCAGTTAATTGTTGAAGATTTATGGGAATTATTACAATATCATATAACGACATATTTTGATAATCAAACTAGTGGAATTCCGCCAGCTAGACATCGTTCAGGTAGGCCATTGAAGACTCTTACACAACGTCTAAAGGGTAAAGAAGGTAGATTTAGAAGTAACCTTTCTGGTAAGCGTGTTAACTTTTGTGCACGTTCTGTAATTTCACCAGATCCATATTTGGGAATAAATGAAGTTGGAGTGCCTGAAAAAGTGGCGATGGAATTATCAGTGCCTATTCGTGTAAATAGTAGAAATCGTGAACAAATGAGGCAAATGATACTTAGAGGTCCAAATAATCATCCAGGTGTTAATTATGTAGTAAGACCAGATGGAAGACGTGTAAGAATTACAGACAGGTCAAAATATATTAATGCAGGATTTAGATGTTTAAATCCAGATTGTATGCCAGAAACCAGTATGAGGCCTGATTTAAATGAAGCTATGTTTGCTCCTAACTTTTTACCTGGTCTTGTTGTTAAGTTACAATCAACAAAGAATATTGATGGTTCTGTAGAAGAAAAACATGTAGTTGATTTGGAAAAGACATTGTTAAATCTTGAAGGAATCGATGAAAATGGAAAGCCTTTGAAAGAAGATGACCCTGATGCAATATTACAACAAAGATGGATTTATGAAAGAGAGAATGGTTTAGGTTGTGAATTCCCAGATCATCTTGAGATAATATGCCCTCATTGTGGTTCGCCAATGAATGAATATGATGAAAGAACACGTTTATTCGATAGATTAGAAACAGTAGATTCTGATGGGAATCCGAAAGAAGGACAAATTGTAGAGAGGCACATGATTGATGGAGATGTTGCTATCTTCAATAGGCAACCATCTTTGCATAGAATGTCAATGATGGTTCATGAAGTTCGTGTGATGAAAGGACATACATTTAGATTTAATTTAGCAGTATGTACTCCATATAATGCTGATTATGATGGAGATGAAATGAATCTTCACGTTATTCAAGGAGAAGAAGCACGTGCTGAAGCAAAAATATTGATGAGAGTGCAAGAGCATATACTATCTCCAAGATATGGAGGTTCAGTTATTGGAGGAATACACGATCATATTTCTGGAGCATTCATGCTTTCAAGAGATGATGTAGGTGTACGAAGATCAAATGCATTGCAAATTCTAAGTTCGGTAAAATGGGTTGGTGATTTACCAAAAGAGATTGATATGTGTTCAAAAACAGGCGCAATTATCGACTCCGCTGCAAAGAAAGGATTCAAAGGAGAGTTAGTTAAAGGATTTAGAGGACACGATCTTGTAGGGCTATTATTGCCTGAAAACATCAAGATTCAATTTACAAGTAGGTCGAATGATACTGTAGAAGTGAATGAGGGTAGTGTATCAGGAACATTAGATAAACGTTCTATTGGTGCAGAAGATGGTAGATTATTAGATGCAATTGTTCAAACAAATGGTTCTGAAAGAGGAGCGAAATTCTTGGATGATTTCACAAGGCTTTCGATAGCTGCTTGTACTTCATTAGGATTTACAACAGGTATTGATGATGAAGACCTTACAGATGAAGCTTTAGAGATGATTAATTCCGAAAATTCAAAAGCAAGTGAAGAAGTTCAAGGATTTTTGAAAAAGTTTGGTAAGAATGGTAAAGGGTATGAAGTTAGACCTGGAAGAACTCCTATTGAAACACTTGAAGAAGATATTATGATTGCTTTAGATCAAGGTAAGCAAAGAGCGGGAGATATTGCTAAAGAAGAATTGCTAAAAGCAGGACGATTTAATTCTGCTGTAAATATGGCAATATCTGGTGCAAGAGGAAGTATGGATAACCTTACTATGATGGCAGCATCTATTGGTCAAGCAAAAGTTCGTGGTAAAAGATTAGAAAGAGGATACAAAGACAGAGTACTTTCTCACTTCCCAAGACTTTCAAGAGGAGCACAGGCTAAAGGATTCGTAGCATCTTCTTTTAAGCATGGTTTAGAGCCAACAGAATTCTTTATGCTATCAGTATCAGGTAGAGAAAGTCTTGTTGATACAGCGGTAAGGACATCTAAATCAGGTTATATGCAAAGAAGGCTGATTAATGCTATGGATGATTTGAAAGTAGTGCCAGATAACAGAAGGTCAGTTAGAAATACTGCAGATAGAATAATTCAATTTAGTTATGGAGAAGATGGAATTGATCCTTGTAGGTCAGCTCATGGTCAACCAGTTAATATTGATGTTATTGTTGACACTGTGTTAGGTACATTTGGACAATTAACTAATGAGGATTCATATACAGACCATGATGATAAAGACTTTGAGTCATTGCTAGATGGTGATGGATTTGACCAAGAATCTGGGGAAGGTGATTTCTGATGGTAGTTAAGAGTGCAACAAAGAAAAAATTAATGGACATGGGAATTGATGAAGATTATGCACATAATCTTGCAGATGATCGTAAATGGGATGACGTAAAAGTTCTAGATGCAGCAAAAATAGCTCAAATTTGTGAAGTTGGCAGTGACACTGCTGAAAAAATTCATGAAATGATTTCAAGTTATGCTACTGGAAGAAGAGGAGATTCAGGAGTAGACGGAGGAGAAACAACTGTAGTTAGAAGAAAAGTAGCTCGTTCAAGGAAAAAGGTGATTAAAAGAGATTTAGACCTTTACAAATCAGAAGAGAAAATGGAAGGCATTAAAGAATTTGAAAATGGTGAATTTTATGATGCTATTCAAAAGGCTAATGAAAGTGTAGAAGGAGTAATGTTAACCTCTAGAGTAATTGCAGATTTATCTGAGGCTTTAGTAAAACGTGGCCGTAAAAAAGTTACTGCTAAAGAGGCTAAGGATATGGTTAAGATGGCTAAGGATGCGTTTGTATCTTCACAAATAGATCCATTTGAAGCTGCAGGAATTATTACTGCTCAATCTCTTGGAGAACCAGGAACTCAGATGACAATGCGTACGTTCCACTATGCTGGTGTAGCAACTGTGAATGTAACACAAGGTTTGCCTAGAATTATTGAAATTGTAGATGCTAGAAAGAAACCAAATACTCCAACTATGATTGTACATTTGGATGGCGATTTCAAAACAAATGAAAGTAAGGTCAAAAAATTGGCTGCAAGCCTTGAAGTAACTACTACAAAGAATATTGCAGATATTGAAACTGATGTTACTCAACGTAGATTAACATTGAAATTATTGCCTTCAGTACTAAAACAAAAAGGAATGTCTGGTGGAGAAGTTGTAGATAAATTAGGAAAGGCACTGAGATTATATATCGATGTAGACAATGAATCTAAGCCTCGTAATATCACTATTATACCTGGAGTACAAAAAGCTGAAGATATGGAAAAATTAGATGCTGAACCACC
>CATFLP010000071.1 GCA_949514915.1 Methanobacteriota archaeon
CTGATTGCCTTTGAATTATTTTTCACCTCGTCTGTCATGTGAATCATTAATCCGTTAATCAGAGAGGTTATCATTCTTGAGTATTTTTAGAATATTTATGGCGATATTTATCTGTTGTGTCTTTGAGGCCATACTAGTAGGTATGCAATTCAGTGAGGATGTTTTGAAAGAGAATACTTTAGCATCTCTTACAAGAGGAATTGAATTAACTGATGGTATAGAATTTGATGTTAGGACAACATTAGATGATGAATTAATAGTTCACCACGATAAGAAATTAGCTGTTAGTGAAAAATTACGAGGCGATTTACCTAAATTTGTAGAAAGTAACAACCAATCTGATTTAATGGAATTGGGTTTTCCATCATTAAGTGAAGTAATTGATAATTCAAAAATATCTACTAATTTAAGAGAGCATGGGAAAATAATGAACATCGAATTGAAATTACCTCATCCTTCAAGTGGAGCCGGTGCAGGGTGGTTAAATTCTAGAAAAAACATACCTTACGTTAGCAATATGTTGTCTAAATGTGCTGAATTATTAGAAGAAGCAGAAATACCAAAACATAGTATTATTTTTTATGGTTTTTTTAAGCATATGAATTATTCTGCAAAAAAAATTAACTTTGATTGGAATGTATCTTCATTATTTCCCAATCAACTTAGATTTGGCACTCGGAAATTAAATCGAGTTTATGCATCACGAGAATTTGTATTTAGATCCTTAAATTCAATGATAAAAATTCAAAAAAGTCGTAACTCACCAATTTTACCATGTGGTTTAGAATATTTTATTCCACCTTATAATGGGATGAGATTTGATAAAAAATATGGTTTATCTGGAAAGTCATTAGAGAGATTATTAAGTTTAAAGAAAGGTTTTCCAATTTATGTCTGGCCTGGATTAATAGAACAAGAATCTCTTTTGTATGATGCAGGAATTAGTATTCTTTCTGATAGTGTGAATTCAACAGAGTATTCATTACCTGATGGTTCTGCAAGATGGATTCGACATTCCACACAACCTTTAGATCATGAATGGTCTCAAAAATTTAAGAATACAGAATCTGAAAACCATAAAGGATTAGTTGTTGAAGCAATAAAGGAGATAGCGCCTTGGAATGAATTAAATGATGTTGAAAGAAAAAAATTTTTAGAACAATGGAGGAAAAAGTGGTATTGGGAAAAACCATTAGATGATTATTTTCTTGATTCAAGTAGTAATAAATTACCCTGGGAATCTGTAAGGGTAATAGGTCACAGAGGTTGTGGTAGTACATCAAGGCCAATCTTTTCTTAATCGAGCCTTCTTAGTTTTTGACCTTCCGCGATATATTTAGGCCTATATATTGGAACACCTTTACCTTCTCTTAATACCATTCTTTCATCGATAATTTGAGCACCGATTCCAGCAGTTCTTGCCCATCCAAAAAATGTTGTGTAATATTCTGGCTTTGTAAATCCAATATAATTTAAAAGTGAGCCTGAAACTAAATCTACATTTGCATTAGGGTTTGTGATTTTTGGAATTTCAGATAAGATTGTAGGAACAATTTCGTTTAATGTTTGAACAATTTTGATATTCTTGTCTTCAGGACATAATTCCTTGGCTAATTTTAATTGAATTGTTGCACGAGGGTCTTCTTTTCTTAGAACTGCATGACCAAATCCAAAAATAGGTCTTTTTGCCATTAATTCTGCTCTTACGAATTTTTCTACATCTTCCTTGTTATCAGTTCCTATACTTTTTACAAATTCCAATGTTGCTTGATTTGCTCTACCATGCAAAGGTCCAGACAATGCATTCATTGCTGCAACCATGCTTGAATGTAATCCTGCATGCCCTGAAGCAACAGCTTTCCCTGTAAACGTAGAAAGATTACCTCCTCCATGGTCCATATGCAATACAAAAAATGTTGAAAGAATTTTAGACATAATTTCATGATCGGCACCAGGAAGATTTAGTAAATTAACGAAATTTTTAATTAAACCTAATTCTGGTTGTGATGCCTCTAGATTTGCGCCTCTACCTTCTCTAATTCTCATAATTAATGCCATTAAAATTGGCATTTGAGCAACTAGATTTAGAGCATTACTTCTCCAATCATCCTCTTTGCAATACATTCCTAGTGTTTGAATACCAATAGAAAGCCAGTGCATTGGATGCCCTTCAATTGGTAAGGTGTGTAATACATCAACAACTGCTGGATTGATAGTCCCTCTTTTTGATAATTCCCTTCTAAAAGCTTCAGATTGATCTAAGGTAGGTAATTCTTTATGAAATAAGAGATATACAACATCTTCCGCTCTTAATTCTGCTAAATCTTTTATTGGATAGCCACAATAGTGGACGCCTTGCTCAGGAGTAACAAAACTAGTTCTGCATGTACCAACTGGCACACCTCTAAGTCCAATGTTTAGATGTTTTTTTGTTAATTCGAGTAGAATTTCGTCATCATCACCCATAAACATTACCTCAGGGAATAAGCCTGTGAGATTTTAGGTATAAGTGCGTCGTTGAAACAATTCATTTTTCTAAGTCAATATCTCTGACTCCTTTTTCTGCAATTCTATCAGCTTCAATCCAAAATTTAATAGTTTTATTATCAATAATAAGTGCCTCTGGATGTTCTATACCTGGGCATATTTGCTTTGTTTTTTCCCATGCTTTTTCATTTACTAAATTTTCATTCCACCAAGGAAAAGCACTGCATTGATCAGGTTTTGAATCATATACGTTACATTTTAAATCGTCATCAAGATATATACAAATCAAATTTTCTGGTTTACTTTTTAACACATATCTGCCGTCTAATGTTTTTCTACAGTCACGTTTTATCCAATCAGATAATTGCATGTTTTGAAATGCTGCAAGCCTTGTCATATCTTTCAATGAAAGGTATACAATCCCATTAGGTTCATTACAACATTTCCCACAATTTGGTAAACATGTGAACTTTATTCCTGATTCCCACCATGATGTTTTTTTGAAGAATTTCAATTGAAAACCTCTCTTATTTATTCTTCTTCAAAGGAATTCATTAGATTTGTATTTGTAGTTGGCATTAAGACCATATGAGTTACAGGGTTTAACTCACCTTCATTTAGTAAATCATCCATATTTACCTTGTCAGAATCTATATTCCATTCATTATTTGGTATGTATTCATCAAGTTTTTTTAATCTCTCAAGGTTAGGTAATTCTATGTTTTTATCTGGAGTATTTGTTAATGGTGCTCTATCTAGGGAACTAACTAGTGGTTTTAAATCTTGAAGTGAATATTCTAAATCAGACATTTCATCAGCTAATTTTAGTAAGGTATCAGTATCTGAACTTTCTAAAGTTTTTGAAATCTCTCCAATTCTTGATTCGATTCCATTTAAAATATCATTATATTTTTCAAATGCAAATCCTACATCTACCATTCTATCTAGTCCATGGTCGCTTAGTTCTTCAAGAAGTTCTTTTGATTCTATGTTTTCTGTTGGGAGATTCAAATCTTGATTCCATTTTGATATAATTTCTTTATCATTGTCTATAATTCTCTCCGCTTCAGATTTAATCTCAGGAATATCTTCTAAATTTAGTTCTATGTTGATTTCATTTTCATCTAATTCAAATTTGGAATGTCCAGTCGCTTCGACAGTTTTTGTAGCAATATCTTTTGCAGTGTTTACAATATCATCTGAAAACATTGAATTGTATAGTGTTTGAACACCATCTAAACTTGCTATTGCTTCTTTAGGGTCACTCGGTAAAGTACCATCTTTTTGTGCAATTATAAATTTTTCAAATGAAGATAGTAAACTTGGAAGATTGTTTTTTGTGTTAATTAAAATAGATAAATGTTCATCTGAGAGGACTACATTTCTATCCATTGCTAAACGCCTTAGAATACGTATTTTACTTGTGTTTGAATATGCTTCTATATTAAATAAAATACTTGAATCTAATAACCTTTTAACATCGCCTCCAATATTTGAATCAATAGATCCATCTGATGTAATTATAAGTTGAACACCATTATTTATATTCCAAATAAGCCAATTACTAATTGCTTGCATTCTAGATAGATTTGAAGTTAGTTCTTCAAAATCTTCTAGGAGTATCATTTTTAATTTTGGAATATTTTGAGGCATATTAGGTAATTCATTTGAATTATCAACTAAAGTATTTGAACGAATAATCCTGACAGATTCTTCACCATATATTGACTGGATTTCATAACTTGCAGCTAAGGAAATATGTGTTTTACCAACACCATAATCTCCTTTGATATGAATTGGATTTAGGTGTGATCCTGGCATCTCAATGATTGAATCAATTGTTTTTGTTAATTGCCTATTTTCTTCAACAATTTGCCAATTCCCCATATTTTTTGTAATATTTGTTGATAGCACTGGTGGCCAAATCAATAATTTTTCATGTAAATATGTTTTTTCTTGATTATTTTGAATATTATTATTGTTTAATTCATCGAGTGCAACTTTCCAAATTGGGCCTTCAGGGTATTTTTTAACACCTTCATTA
>CATFLP010000072.1 GCA_949514915.1 Methanobacteriota archaeon
ACCTGTATCACAGAAAAATATGTAGATTTTAGTGGTCGTGCTTCACGATCAGAATTTTGGTGGTTCCAACTCTTCATGTTTCTTTTACAAATGGGATTATTTGTTTTACAAATGGTAGCCCTTTTTTCATTTCCAGAAATTTTTACAGCAATTTATTGGGTGACTGTAGTTGTAAGTCTTGGTCTTTTCTTGCCATATTTGTCAGTTAGTGTAAGGCGTTTACATGATATAGGTAAAAGTGGATGGTATTTTCTTTTAATAATACCATTATCTATTATTTGTATTGGTATTATTTTATGGATTGTTTGGATGATTTCAGAAGGAGAGTTAACAAATCAATATGGCCCACCTCCAACAAATCAAGTAAGTTGAAAATAATACAACGTTTTGTTAAATTGAATCTTTCCATTCCCTTATTGGTTTATTGGAAGAAGCCCATTTACACAAATCAAAAACACGCTTTCCATTTTTCCCATCACATTTGTAACCTACCTTTTTGAATATTTCATTTATGTTTCCTTCGTCATGAGTTGGAATATTACTAATCCATTCATCTATTTCAGAAACATTACCAATTACATTACCTAACATGTCGATTAGAGGAGAATATAAATGAGCATCTTCAATTCCAGAATTTGGATCTAGTAAATTAACAAAGGGAATATTCAATGCTAGTGCAGGTACAATCACTGAAGTAGCAGGAGAAATAATAATGTCGCTGGCACCTATTAATGCATGAAGATCAACTTCCTGATTATGTATCTTGATTTTTTCATCAAAACTCATGGTATTATTATTCCTTAACTCAACGGGGTGTGGTTTTACATGAATTTCGATATTATCATCAAACAGATATCTTTCACAAATACCCCTAAAAATATCATCACAATGACTTTTCAAAGGTTCTCTATGCGTAGTCATTAATAATACCATTTTTGAATTTAATTTAGCACCTACACGTTTTTTCAATTCTCTCTTTCCAAGTGAAATTTTTGCAGGTATATCGTCTAAGGTAGGAGTTCCAGTTATTATTTGCAAATCTTTTTCTGCGCCTTGTTTTGAGTTAATTTTCGCAGCAAATTCCCCCCATACTGCATTAGCATCACAACCCATCATTGAACCCCTGTAATTTCCAAATGGAAACACAACCAAAGGACAACCATGATCCACAGAGATTACGGGAATCTTTT
This sequence comes from Methanobacteriota archaeon, assembly GCA_949514915.1. Classification (GTDB taxonomy): domain Archaea; phylum Thermoplasmatota; class Poseidoniia; order Poseidoniales; family Poseidoniaceae; genus MGIIa-I. Next base: position 1,191 of record CATFLP010000072.1, read on the forward strand.
GTTTTTTTGCCCAGGGAATTAGTTGATATTTTGTATGCCCTTCGTGGGGGCTAACACACAAGATTACATCGGGTTTCCAAGGCAAAAACCCTTTTATTGGCGGACATCGAAAGTTTTTTTCTAAATTGTGTTGTTCAATCCTTCCCCATTTCTCACCATTAAAATAATTCCAATCCCATCGTTTTTTTTGAAAATTGTTTTTTGCAAAAGAAAACCAGTCCCACATAATGTCTCTTGTTTTATGTAAAATAATGTTTGAAGGTGTAAAATCAGATGATTTGGCATCTTGATTAGAAATCAACATTAGACCTTCATCTTCAGAAGTAAAAGATGCCAAAATACTTGCAAAAGTTTTCGAATGATGAGGATGTTCACTCCCATGAATTAGCATCCGCATATAACTCCGAGGCACCAACTTTGTATGAATAGTGCGCATGGGAATGTACATGGAAGGCCAAAAAAGGTCCTTATTTGAGGATTCCAAACCAGAATCTCAAGTTATTGGTTCAGTAGATCAAAAAAAGATGTTTATTAGTGGGGATTTAAGCTCTTACAACCTCCCTGAAAATTTTTTGAAAGAAAAAAAAGAAATGTCAGATTTTACTAAAGGATTCTTGTTTACTTTTTTTTGTGGCCTTTTAGTACTTATTTTAGCAATTATTGTAGGTATTTCCATCGAAAGTGGAGACCATGAAGATTATGAGGAAATTGTTTTTATTTCTGATGGAGTTGAAACAAATTATAGTTATCAACTCAATGATGATAATGATTATGGTAAATGTTGGAATGTTGATTTACGGGTCGACAGATCTCCTGATTTGAGTATTTATCATGATTGTTGGAGTGCAAGTGCAACATTTCCTGATGATAAAAATTCTGGAATTTTTCCAATACATATGTATCAATATGATCTCGAAATTGGCGTTTTAGATTTTAATGCCACAGAAGTAAATATGAATTTGCCCCATGAAATTGAAAACAATTCAAATGTAACCTTTAGATTTGAGCATTATAGCGAAGTAAAAGGACTTTGGATAATCGAAGAAACAATATTTGTAATCGAGAAAAATAATTCAATGGGAGATAATATTCAATTAGGTACTGAAACAATTACAAATGCTGCGTATGAGGGAACAATAAATACTATAATTAAAAATAAAACCTCAGATTTTTTAGTCCCCTTGCCTCTAAATTATGGCAATACAAATTATTTAGATTTAGAATTAAGCATAATTAATTCAGAAAATGAGGAGATGATAAAAAATCAAAGAGTTGGTAAACAAGACGATTGTTGGTATTATAGAAGCAAATGCACATTCACGGTTGGGAAAGATACAGAAATTGGATTTATTGATTTTAATTCTAAAATTTTGGTAATATCTTTAGAAAAACCACTGCCTTCTGGTACCACTTTAGAAATTTATTACGATTACGATGATGGGGATTCCGAAGAACTGATGATACTTTTCCTTTGGCTACCTCCAATATTATTTGTTGGAGGAGTTATTATGATGATTTACAATAAGAATAGCAAAATGCTGGGTGGTGCTTTTGCAGCACTATTGCCTGCAATTATTGTAACATTTATTCTTACTTTGATAATTTTTGAAACATTTTTATGATTTCCATTCCATGTCATAATGTAGTCCAATCGGTTTGATTTCAAAAACTTCAGAAATAATCTTGAAACCACACCTTTCATACATATTTATTGCTTTTATGCGCGCATTACACCAAATCCCAGTATCTTCCCTCCTTGCATATTCTTGTAATTTATTTACAATTTTTGTACCAATTCCTTGATTCCGAAAATTCGGTTCTACAGCCATCCCTCTTATGCGATATTTACAACCTTCCCTAGAGTCTACTTGCAATGTTGCACATCCAACTAATTTATCTTCAAAAAAAGCACCAAGAAATTTAGTACTTTGATCAGTATCAATCCCAGGATAATGTGCTGATTCTCTGGGTTGACCCTTTCTCAATACTCTAAATCTTAAGTCAAGATGTTCTTCTGTTACTGAGGACATCCATCTTAAGTCATATCCCATGCAATGTCCTAAACTTAACTAGACAATTAAACCATCTAATGTGATATTCAACGCGAGACATACTTCATATACCACCTCAATAGTTCGAATAGTTAGAGGGAACGGCGGGTTCCCTAGAACGAAACAAGTGAAAAAGGAATGAATGGAGCATTAAAAAACAGTGAAAACGTTGCACTAGAAGGCTATAGAAGCCCACGAATTAGTGATTTAGGGTGCGCGTATGCATTTAATTCCACCTCTTCTAGAGTTATAGAACTCTCCCAAATTGAACTTCGCGTTGTGAATTCTTTTGGAAAGAGAGAACAGAGGGTTTTCTAAAACAAAAATAAAAAGGTGAAAATGATGAATAATAATAGAAAAATGAGTGTGCTAATTGCAATTCTGATGGCACTTTCTGCTTTAGCAGGAGTAAGTGCGACAGGATCCGACCCATTAGATCCATCAGATGGTGGAGAAGATTGGGATGGTGACGGTTTAACAAATGCAGAAGAGCAAGCAGCAGGAACGAATATGAACAACCCAGATAGTGATGGTGATGGACTTCCAGATGGTTGGGAAGTTGCTAATGGTTTAGATCCACTTTGGTCAGGAGATGCAAATGCTGACGGAGATGGAGATGGATTAAGTAACACCCAGGAATATAATGCTGGTACAGACCCTTGGAATTCAGATACTGATGGAGACGGAAGAGCTGACAATATAGATCAATACCCGACAGATCCAAACGATGGGGAACATACAGATTCTGATGGCGATGGAATTCCAGATGTTTACGATCCTGACAGTGGTCAAGGCCAAAGCGGAAATGGAAACGGCGGTGCTAATGGCGGCGGTGGTTCTAATGCTGATGGCGGCCAAGGTGAAGGTGAAGGCGGCGAAGGCGAAGGACAAGGCCAAGGTCAAGGACAAGGCCAAGGACAAGGCCAAGGACAAGGACAAGGACAAGGACAAGGACAAGGACAAGGACAAGGACAAGGACAAGGACAAGG
>CATFLP010000073.1 GCA_949514915.1 Methanobacteriota archaeon
GAATCCAATATTGAAGAAGAAATTGAACCATTTTTAGATAGTGATCGTGATGGAGTAGAAGATTCAGAAGACAAATGCCGTGGATATGATGATTCAATAGATTCTGATTTAGATGGAATTCCAGATGCTTGTGACACATTTACAACAGTATCTTTGGAATCTGAAGAATCAATTAGCATTATTTTGATTTCGATTATAGTTTTAGGTTTGATCTTGGCCATTTTAATTGGAATACTTGCTGTTGGAATAATTAGGAAATAAATCTTGTTTTTAATTTAAGAGATGGTTAAATATGTTTAAAAAGAAGCAAATCATGTTTTCAAAAAAGCATTTATTTGTATTTTTTATTGGTATGTGTTTTCTTTTACCTGGATGTTTAAGTGGAGATGATTTTGAAGAATCAGATATAATTTCAGAAGGCGGCCCAATTACTTTAGAGGTATGGCATACCTTTGCTGCTGAAAGTAAAGAAGAAGAAACATTTACCAATGCAATAAAAGATTTTGAAGCGGCTAATCCAAACATAACTGTAGAAATCACCCTAGTTCCTTTTGGTAATGCAGATCAATTATTCATGACTGCAGCACAAGGAGGGCAAGCACCTGATTTAATGCGTTTATCTAGTGATCAATTAGGTGCAATTGGAGAAGTAAGAGTAAATGGATATCCATTATTAGAAGATTTAAGGCCACATATAACTCCTCAAGATAGAGGATTATTTGATGAAAGAGCATTAGAGGCTATGAGATATGGTGAGGAGTTATATGGAATTCCAGCAAGTCAAGATTGTCTTTCATTAATTTACAATAAAGCATTGTTTGATGCTCAGGGTATAGAATATCCAAATGAGAATTGGACTGAAGAACAGTTGTTATCAACAGCTCAACAATTAACATATCAAGACGTACAAGGGCTTGCTTTACCTATAAAATCGGCATATTGGTGGTTTCCAATTCAAGAAGGTTTTGGAGGTAGCCTTTTTGATGAAAATGGACAACCAACACTTGATTCTAATGGATCTAGTGAAGCAATGAGATGGATGCTTGATTTAGAGTTAGAGCATGAAGTTGTTGCTACAGGTACACAAATTGAAGGTATGAAAAATCAATTTATTACTTCTAAGGCTGCAATGATTATTGATGGACCTTGGAATTGGGCAACTTATGAAGCAAGTCGATTAGATATTGGGCAAACATTACTTCCAAAAGTAAGTGATACAGGAGAAAGAATGTCTCCATTGGTTACTTACAAAGGATGGACAGTTAGTAAGCAGAGTACACAAAAAGTAGCCGCAACAGAATTAGCGTTATGGTTGTCTTCAGAGTCTGTCCAGAAAGAATTTGCACTTGAGACATATACCATGCCAACTCAAAAATCTTTAGTTAATGATACTGAAATATCTCAAAACGAGGTAATTTCTGGATTTTTAGAGCAAACAACAGAAGGAACTCCTGCTCCAACAACTAGGGCAATGTCACTAGTTTACGACCCATTATCTACAGCATTTGAACAAGCATATACAGAAGTTGCAACAACAAATGATGCTCTAAGTGATGCAAACAATGAATTGATTTCCTTAATTGATGGATTGCAGGTAGCAGAACCAGTAGAAGCCAATATCGGGTATCGTACTATTGAAATTAATGTTGAAATCCCAACTGCTACAAATTATTCAATTTTTGTTGATGGCGAATTACATACAGTTTTAATTTCTGATGATGGAATTGGAGAATCAAATAAAAATTATGATACTTGTAAATCTGAAGGAATTGAATTACAACAAAGAGAACAAACACGACTTATTCCGAGCAATGCAACATCATTCAACTGCACTCTTACTGGAATGATACCAGGAAAATTACATGAAATTGAAGTTTTAGCTGATGGAGAATCATTTTACTCATTAAAAGCGAGTATTGATGTTGAAGATAAACGACCTGAAGCAGGAGACACCTCACCCGTAATGTATGCAATCGGCTCAATTGTATTTTCATTAATTGCTCTTCTAAGTTATGGGAGATGGAGAGACAATAAACTTGGTAAGACTAATTCAAGATTAGCACATTTGTATATTGCACCTGCAATGTTAGCTTTAGCAGTATTAACATTTTATCCAGTAATTTATGGGTTCTGGTTATCTTTTACTGATGCAGATCAAACACATCTAGGTGAACAAGCATTTATTGGTTTAGCAAATTTTTGGGAAGTCATTACTGCATCAGGGTTTATTAGAGTTACAATTTTCACTTTAATTTGGACATTAGTTAATGTTTCAGCACATATTGGATTGGGATTATTTCTTGCTTTAATTTTACAAAGAAGTAATATTAGAGGGAAAACAGCTTATCGAACATTATTACTTCTCCCATGGGCAATCCCTTCTTACATTTCTGTATTAGTTTGGAAAGGAATGTTTCAACCTGATGGTTTCATTAATGATTTATTTGGAACAGATATTAATTTTCTTTCAGATCCAACTGGAGCACAAATTATTGTAATTTTAGTTAATATTTGGTTGGGTGTTCCATTTATGATGATGTCAATTAGTGGAGCACTACAAGCATTACCACGCGATATGTATGAAGCAGCAGAGGTAGATGGAGTGACAGATTGGGATTCTTTCAGATACCTTACATTGCCAAATTTAAAGAGCGCATTAGTTCCACTTTCATTATTGGGATTCATTTGGACATTTAATATGTTTAATGTAATTTATTTGATGACAGATGGAGGTCCAGATTTACATTTTGGTGAGCCAGGACAAACAGACATTCTCATTACTTATGTTTATGATGTTGCCTTTAGAGACGGAGCCTATGGAGTTGCTGCTGCATGGTCAGTCATAATTTTCATGATGTTATTGGCATTCTCTTGGACATATATGAAACAAACTAACGCTACGGAGGCATCAATATGACCAATGCAAATGTGATGAGAATATGGTATGTGCCAGTAGAAGTTTTAACTTTGAAAAGATGGCTTATTCCAGCATTCATAATCAATATCTTGTTATTAACAATAGATGTTTTACGTGAAGACAATAATAATTTAATTTTGGGGATATTGGGTTGTATTGTATTATTTGGATTACGCTCAAATCTTCCAGAGATGTTTCAAAGAAAAAGAAGAGACATTTCTTTAATTCTAAGTGCATTAATTGTTGGAATCGGAACTTTACGTTTAATTTCATTAGAATTTAGCATATTCAATTTATGGATGCAATCTTGGTTAATTATTCCTGGAATCTTATCATTAATTTGGCTTTCAAGTAAACCAGTATCAGTCTGGACTGGAAGAGAACTTTCGACATCTGCAATTGAATACGGATTGAAACGTAATTACGAATTAAAATCAAATTTTAGTAAAATCGCATCTCACATAATATTAATTCATTTTGTAATAGTTACAGTATTTCCTCTAGTTTGGATTTTTGATATTGCAATTTCCCCTGGAAATGCATTAGGTGGAGAGATCGGAGATTCTTTTTCTGGAGAGCATTTTTCTAAGATATTATCTGGAGATTCATTTTGGGTTTGGATGACTAATTCATTAATTGTTAGTTTAGGTACATGTTTACTTGGTTTAACTATTGCAATACCTGCTGGTTATGCATTCAGCAGATACAAATTTTCTGGAAGAGATGTTTCTATGTTTGCCTTCCTTTTAGTTCAAATGTTTCCTGGAATTATTATTCTTGTACCTTATTTCTTGGTTATGAAAACACTTGGGTTATTGAATTCTCATTTAGGATTAATTTTAGCATATTGTGTGACTGCTTTACCTCTTTGTGTATGGATGTTGAAGGGATTCTTTGACACGGTCCCTAGAGAGTTAGAAGAGGCAGCAATGTTAGATGGTTGTAATCAATTCCAAGTATTTACTAAAGTAGTGTTGCCATTATCTTTACCTGCAATTGCTGTTACTGCATTATTTAGTTTCTTAGCTGCATGGAATGAGTTCCTTCTTGCATTAACATTCAATACATCAAATGACATGTACACATTACCTGTAGGTCTTGCCTCTTTGATATCTTCAACAGGTCAGGCATGGGGTGATTTTGCAGCAGCAAGTATCTTGGTTAGTTTACCAGTTGCTTTATTATTCTTATTTTTCCAGAAGTTTCTGATTGAAGGACTTTCTGCAGGCGGAGTGAAGGGTTGAGAATATGGTGCAAGTAGAATACAAGAATGTGACGAAAACATATGAAGATGGCTTTGAAGCTGTCAAAGAATTGAATTTAGATATTAAAGATGGCGAATTTTTAGTATTACTTGGTCCTTCTGGATGCGGTAAATCAACAACTTTGAGAATGCTTGCAGGACTTGAAGAAGTAACTGATGGAGATATTTTGATTGATGGGTTGAAAGTAAATCATTTGCCTTCTGGTGCGAGAGGTTTAGGTATGGTTTTCCAATCTTATGCATTGTATCCACATATGACTATTTCAGACAATCTTTCTTTTGGACTTAGGATGAGTAAAGGCGAAGAAAAATTGAGCACAGAAGAGATTAACAAACGTGTTATCGAAGCAGCGGAAATGCTTGATTTATCAGATCATTTAGATAAAAAGCCCAAAGAGTTGAGTGGAGGACAACGCCAAAGAGTCGCTCTTGGTAGAGCATTAGTTCGACAGCCAAAGGTATTACTTATGGATGAACCATTATCAAACCTTGATGCTGAATTACGTCATCAAATGCGTAATGAAATAAGACGTTTACATGATGAATTAGGAACTACTACAATTTATGTAACTCATGACCAAATAGAAGCAATGACTTTGGCAGATAGGGTGGCAATTTTAGATAAGGGTATACTACAACAACATACTTCACCATTAGATGCATATAATAATCCAGCTAACGAATTTGTACGAACATTTTTGTGTAGACATATAGATGACTTGGTAGAAACAGCTAATAATTTGTTTAATGATACTAAATAAGGTGATAATTTGCGTAAATCTCTGATACTTGTTTTTATTTTAGTTTCAGTAATATTTACTCCTATATTACAAGTTGAAGCCGATCAAACTTCACAAAATCATAACGGGTATACAACATTTTCTTGGACTGGAACAGCAACAACAGTAGAATTAACTGGAGAATGGAATTGGAGTAATACGAATTCATTAATAGAAGATAATGGAGTATGGACTACGGAATTAAATCTTTCAGAAGGAATGTATTGTTACAAATTTATTGTTGATGGAGAATTTATATTCGATCCCAATAATTCTTATCGAGGTTATTGCGGAGATTATGAAAATTCAATAGTTAGAGTAAAAGATCCAGTAAGGCCAACATTTACTATAAATCTTGAAGATGATTTGTTAATTGTAACATATGTGCCTGGAATTGAAGGGGCTGGTCCAGATGGTACACCAAGTGATTTATCTGAAGCTATTTGGGATTCTGATCTAATGCAGTGGTCTCTAGATATTTCAAATTTGGAAGATGGAAAACATACATTACATATCGAGGTCAATGATACAAATGGTAATTCTGCATATGATGAATTAGTCCCATTTTGGAGAGGAGAACAGGCTGATTTTTCATGGGAAGATTCTCTAATTTACATGATTATGACAGATCGTTTCATTAATGGTAATTCTTCTAATGACCCCGTTGAAACTGGAGCTGCACAAGGCGCAGATTGGCATGGTGGAGATTTCGAAGGAGTAACTCAAAAGATTGAATCAGGATATTTTTCTGAAATGGGAGTTAATGTACTTTGGTTAACTCCTTTCAATACTGGTGCAAATGGTACAGGAAAAGCGGCAGATGGGATACATGATGTTTCATCTTTTCATGGTTATTGGCCTGTTGAACCTAGACAAGTTGATCCTCGTTTAGGAACTGCAGAACAATTGAAAACTATGGTGGAAAAAGCACATGAATCAGGAATTAGAATAATGATGGATTATGTGATAAATCATGTTCATGAAGATCACACATACTACCAAAATAATTCAGATTGGTTCAATCAAGGATGTATTTGTGGAACAGAATCATGTGATTGGACAGAAAATCGGCTAGATTGCCAATTCACATCATATCTTCCAGATGTAAACTGGAAAAATAGGAATGCTTCAGAGCAGTTTATTGAAGATGCATTATGGTGGCTTGAAGAATTTGATTTAGATGGAATGCGTGTTGATGCAGTAAAACATGTAGATGATTTGGCTATTACTAATCTTGTATTAAATGTCAATGAACGGTTTGAAACCGTTGGAACTGATTACTATCTTAAAGGTGAAACTGCTATGGGTTGGGATGGTCATTCTCTTGAAGAAAATCAAGATCAATATGGAACAATCAATCAATATATGGGGGAAGATAGGTTAGATGGTCAAGCAGATTTTGTATTGTATCATGCTGTTGTTGATAATGTGTTTACTACTGGCAATATGGATTATTCACACCTAGATTATTGGACAAATAGAAGTCAAGATCAATATACTCCTGATTCGATAATGGTAGAATTTGTTGGTAGTCATGATGTACCTCGTTTTGTAAGTAGGGCCGATCCAGGTACCACAGATGAATGGAATCAATGGATAGAGGATGGTTTACCAGGGCAACCAGGAACGGATGATCCATATTTTGCTGCATTACAGGCTCATGGTTGGTTATTGTCTATACCTGGTGCTGCAATGATTTACATGGGGGATGAATATGGAGAATTCGGCGGTGCAGATCCAGATAATCGCCATTCATTCCGTGAATCAACAACTTGGAATGAAAGAGAACGTTCATTACAGGAAAATATTAGCAAACTTGGTCAACTTAGATTACAATCTGATGCCTTAAGAAGAGGTACTTATGAATCATTATACAATTCACCAGATGTTCTTGTTTTTGAAAGAGCGACTGAAAAATCATCTGCTTTAGTAGTCTTGAATCGTGGTGAATCCAACGATTCAATATCTCTTAATTTAGCTAATTATACTAATGCATTTGGTTCTGCTAATATTTTAGAAGGATTGTTAACAATTCCTTCGAATAGTGTTTCAGTTTTAATTCGTGAAAATAATTCTTCAAACGAATCCGAAATAATAGAAGAACCTGAAATTATAATTGGTTGTACAGATATTAATGCAACAAATTATGATGTGAATGCTGAAGAAGATGATGGAAATTGTACTTATGAAGATGACATAATAAATGACAATGACAATAATAATATTGAGAATAATACAACTAACTCGACAAATACAACCACAGACGAAAATAATACATTAGAAAATTCTAGTGATGATGATAGTAGTCAAGAAGAATGTGAAGAAGCTGGAGGTATATGGAATGGTGATTGGGAAGAGTGCAACGAAGAAGACAACCAGATTTGTACTATTGAAGATGAAAATGGATTAATCATTGATTGTGAAGATTATAATGAAAAACTCACGTTCATGCCAAAAAGAATAATTGTAAAAAATATTTTACTAATATCTGTAATATTAGCTTCAATAGTACTTTTTGTAATTTCACGTAAAAATAAGGTGGTTTAAAGATGCAAAATCTTATGACTGCTCGAGATGGAAGAAAGTTAGATGTTATTTTAGGAGGAGATTCCCACTCCTCAATTGCTTTGGTTTGTCATCATGGCACTCCTAGCGATGCCACAATTTGGAATGGTTGGCATGAGGATGCATTACAACATAATCTCCGCCTTATTGCTATTTCAAGACCAGGATATGCTCATTCTGAACGTAAACCAGGTCGTTCTGTTTCATGTGTAGTTTCTGACGTTGAAGATGTACTTGATGAATTAGGCATTCAGAAGTTCTTGACCATTGGTTGGTCAGGGGGTGGACCTCATGCACTTGCTTGCGCTGAAGGATTACCCAAGCGTTGTATTGCAGCATCAATATTGGCAGGCGTAGGTCCTCACGGTGAGCCTGATTTGGATTCAATGTCAGATATGGGCCCAGAGAATATCGAACATAAGAAAATTGCAATACAAGGCGAAGAACCTCTCCGAGAATGGGCTAAAAAAAATACAAATTCATGGCCAACTATTGCAGATGAAGAATTGGTGAACGCATTGGGGGGACTCGTACCAGAAATTGATGTTATTGCACTGAATGAACATGGAATGAGCACTGTATGGGCTAGTAGCATCAGGCGCTCATTGCAGAATGGAATTGATGGCTATATTGATGATAGTTTGATTTTCTGTAAATATTGGGGTTTCAAACCAGACGATATCGTAATTCCAGTGACAATTTGGCAAGGAGATTTAGATCTCATGGTACCATTTACTCATGGGGAATGGCTCATCAAACACATCCCTCATGCCCGTTCAAGATTGGAATTAGGACATGGACATATCTCTTTAATTGTTGATAAAAAGCAAGAAATTATTGAGGATTTGCTTAGTCATTTAAATTAAATGCATCATAGAAGCGTTTGTACTCTGAAATCATTCTTGCCCCAGTAAATCTAGAGGATGTAACAATACTTGCCCTCATGAGATTAGCCCATACCGAACCACCTTTTTCCCAAGCAGGAATGACTTCTTTTTCTAAGACCTCATAAATGTAATTTACATCCCTTTCATCGTTTCTATCATCCTCTGAATCTCCAATCTTCCACCCATTAACTCCGTGTTGACAACCTTCGGGCCACCATCCATCAAGGATAGAACAGTTAGGTACGCCATTCATTGCGGCCTTCATCCCTGAAGTACCAGAAGCTTCTAGCGGTCGAATTGGATTATTTAACCAAATATCTACACCACTAGTCATTGCTAGTCCTGTTGCCATATCATAATTTTCAAGAAATACAACAGGTATTTCATCAATTAATTCTGTAGCACTTCCATAAATATCTCGAATTAATTGTTTACCCCCTTCATCACGAGGATGTGCTTTTCCAGAGAATACAAATTGGATTTTCCCTGCTCCTAACGCACGTAACCTCTCTAAATCACTAAAGACCAAATTAGCTCTTTTGTATGTAGCAAAACGTCTTGCAAAACCAATAGTTAATCTATTTTCATCGAGTTCAATTCCACTTGCGATTTTCACTAATTCTCTAAATATGGCTCTATTTTCCTTTCTTGAATTTAATATGTCTTCATCTGAAATATTTCCAGCATAGCCTAATTGTGTAGGGTCATTTCTCCACCCAGGTAATTGTTTGTCAAATAGATCCTTCATGGTAGGAGAGGTCCACGTTCTATGATGTACTCCATTTGTAATAGGATGTATGTGTTGTTCACCAAACATGTTTGATGCAACCCATGCATTCAAATTAGAAACAGCATTCACTTTTCCAGATAATGCTACTGCAAGATGAGACATAGAACACCTTCCTCCATTTTCAGGGTCACCTGCTTGTATTACTAATTCCCTTGAATCTTCAGGTAGTAAATCTCCAAGTAATGATTTAACATCATCCCATTCAAATCTATCATGTCCTGCTGGAACTGGAGTATGGGTTGTGAAAAGTGTTCTTTTTGCTAATTCATCACGACTCCATCCATTTTTAAGCATCTCTAATAATGCAAATGTACAATGTCCTTCATTGAGGTGTAACCCATCAATATCTTTCTCTAGAAGTTTAAGTAGGCGAATACCACCCACGCCTAGTAAATATTCTTGGCGAAGTCTAACAGAATCATCACCACCATATAGTCGAGCACCAAGACGTTGATGAGATTCAGAATTATTTGGATGGTATGTGTCAAGGAAATAAACTGGCACACAATGCCCTGATTCACCTTTAATATCGACCTTCCAAACCTTTGAGAATAGATTTCCAGAATCTAGGGGAATAGATAGTTCAATGCCTGTATCAATCAAATGATCTTCAGGATCAATTGCTCCAAAACTTTCAGATTGATTTCCTTCTTTGTCTATATGTTGTCTTCCATAACCTTCCCTGTATAAGAGTGTGATTCCCACTAAGTTAATCTCAGCATCCGCAGCTGATTTTACATGATCTCCTGCTAAAACACCTAAACCTCCTGAATAAGTATGTAATTCAGACCAAAGTCCAATTTCAGCAGTGAGGTATCCAACGATTCCCATTGTAATTATGGTGACTCAAGGAGGGTTATGATAATGACCCAAACCAAGCAATTTGATTAATTAGAAAATCATTCCAAAAAAAACTCCATTTCCAGTTATTATTGGTAGTTCCTGGAGTATTCATTCTCGAATCAGAATTTAATTTTAAAATATCTTGTAAGGGAATTATAGCCATTGATGCTTTAGAATTTAATGCTAATTTAATACAACCTGAAACAACGTCATCATTATTTTTCAATAATTTCATAATTCTTTTTTTCCTACCTGCATCTGATTCATTCCACCAACCTAGTGTTGTATTGTTATCATGAGTTCCTGTGTAAACTACCTGTAATTCATTGATATTTTTTGGATGATGCGGATTTGAATTTATCTCTCCATCAAAACCAAATTGTAATACTGCCATCCCCCTTAATCCAGTTCTAATTCTTAATTCAGTAACTTCTTGAGGTATAATTCCTAAATCTTCAGCAATAATTTTCTCTTTTGATTGAGAGACCTCAATTAGTGCTTGAATTAATTCATCTTTAGGCCCCTCTTGCCAGACTCCATTTTTTGCATTTTCATCTTGAGTTGGAATTGCCCAAGCTGAATGAAATCCTCGAAAATGATCAATTCTCACCATATCAAATAATCTTAACATTCGCCCCATTCTTTCTTTCCACCAACGCCAATTTTCTTGTTTATGAGCTTCCCAACGATATAGGACTGTACCCCATTTTTGTCCATCTTCACTAAAATAATCTGGAGGTACTCCAGCTACTACTAATGGTAAACCATTTTCATCAAGTTGGAATAATTCTCTATGTGCCCAAACATCTGCTGAATCATGTGCAACAAATATTGGTAAATCTCCAATTAGTTTGACATTTTCTTTTTCAGCAAAATTTTTCATTTCGAACCATGCATGTTGAAAACATGCTTGATTTGTAACTTCAGGAATGCATTTTTCTTTCCATTCTTTCAATGCATCAGGATCTCTATTTTTTAGTGGCTCAGGCCATTCCGTCCAGGGTAATCCTTTGAAATGACTCTTAATTGTTGTAAAAAGCGCCCAATCGTTTAACCAATAATCCTCTTCATCCATTTTAGCATATTTTCTTTCATTTGTTAAACTAGACCAACCTGCAAAAGCTGATGGTGATGAGTAAGGAGAACCATGAATGTCTGGAGGAGTTATCGGTAACATTTGCCAAGCATCTATGTTGTTTTTTGATAATAATGAGATAAATGTTTGAGCATCTTTAAGATTCTGATTTGGAAGAGAAGTTATGTGACATAGAACTCCCTTCATTTTCCCCATATTAGTCCGGCATAGAACAAACCCTTTGAAGGTATCACTTCAGGAACATCACATGAAGCGTGCAAATGCCGTAATGTTGGTGTTGATTATTACATTACAAGCATTTTTTGGAATTGTTAGTTCTTCAACACCTGAAACAATAACTATTGATGGAGATATTTCTGAATGGTCTACAGAATCATTATTACAAACTAATTCTAATGGTATAACTTATTCAGTAACATGGGATTCAGAAAATTTGTATTTTTCATGGAATGGAACTGATTGGGCGTCATTATCAGAAGGAGCAGATTTATTCATTTATTTCAACACAACATCGGGTGGATCCGTGTTAAGTAAAGATTGGAATTTTGCTCATACTCTACCATTTGCTGCAGATTATGGTTTTGTATTGGAAGACTCAAATTATAACACAATGATCACATTTAATGATTCATCTTGGGAAGATCAGACTACAATTGTTGATTTATACACTGGATGGTCTGATAATAAAGCAACTGAAATTTCTATACCATGGTCATCAATAGGTTCTCCTGAAACATTCCAATTCATGGCTTATTCACAATGGCAAGATGAAGGGAATGTTTGGGCATCATTTCCTATTGAGAACCCTGCAAACTCTAATGGCGCTGAAACCTTTACACATTATTGGGATGTAGAGAATATCAACAATCCAACAATACCATCTTCTTTGCCAATAATAGAGGTGGGAGAGATTGAAAAAGTTGATGATGCACTTAATCTTGCTATTGTATTTCATCAACATCAACCATATTACAAAAACAAGTTAACTAATACCTATGAAATGCCTTGGGTCAGAGTCCATGCAATGACTGAATATGTTGATTCTCCAGGAATTTTAGCAGAAACAGGTACCAAGGTAACTTACAATTTAGTACCATCATTTATTGAGCAATTAGTTGATTATAATCTCAATGAACCTCTCGATGTACATACAGATATTGCTAAGAGGCCCTGGCCAGAGGGTGGTTATCCAAATGCTACTGAATTAGAATTGCATACTATGCAATTCCAATCTTTTTGGAATAGTGGATGGATATACAATGTCTCTGAAACAAACCACATCCAATCTTGGCTTTATCCATCTAGTTCTAGATATTCTGAACTATATGATATGACACTTCATAATTTGAAACCAAATACAATTATGGATGACGATTTACTTTCCCCGCAAGAATTCCTTGATTTGCAGGTATTATGGTATTTGTATCAATTCTCTCCAGATTATGTTCAAGGAAAATATAATTTAAGTCATAGAGATCAAGGATTAATTGATTTGTTTATGCAAAATGGACAATATAATCATGACGATTTGATGTATGTTGTAGATTCGCAGCATCAGCATATGGCTAATGTATTACCAATGTATAGTGAATTAGCAGCTAATGATCAAATTGAATTAACTACAACACCATACTATCATCCAATTATGCCATTATTGATGATGGATGGATGGACAATGGAGGATGGCATTAGAGTCAATAAAGAAGCATGGCCAGAAGATGTTCAAAATCATCTTATTACTGGAATGGACTTTTTTGAAGAAGAATTAGGATTTAGGCCAACAGGAATGTGGCCAAGTGAAGAGGCTGTATCTCCTGAAATGGTTCAACCAGTATCAGATGTAGGAGTTCAATGGATGGTTACAGATGAAGAATTATTGAAGCAATCTACAGATTCTAATGGATTATTTATTGATGCAGATGATGTAACAAAATTAGCAACTCCTTGGATTGTTACAGGAGAAGATGGTGGAGAAGTAACTGTAATTTTTAGAGACAGAGTCATTTCCGATAGAATTGCATTCCAATATGGAAAAATGACTCCAGAGGCAGCGGTATCAGATTTCATATCATATTTGGATAATGTAAGACAACAATTGTTAGATGCTGGAGAAGACCCTTCAGAACATTTATTGACAGTGGCTTTAGATGGAGAAAATTGGATGTTTATGTCTGAATTTCAACATCAAGATAATGCTAGACCGTTTATGGAAGAATGGTATTCAAGATTAGCTAATCATCCAACAATTGTAACTACAACTCCATCTGAATTTTTAGAGAAGAATACTACATTACCTGAAATTGAAACAATTGGAACAGGTTCTTGGATTGATGGAACACTTAGAACATGGGCAGGAGAAGCAGAAGAAAGTTTAGCATGGCAAAGGCTTATTGAAGCAAGAAGTGCTTTAGTAGACTTCGAACAAGAAAATCCAAATCATATAGGATTGGAAACTGCTTGGGAGTCTCTCTATATTGCTGAAGGAAGTGATTGGTTTTGGTGGTATGGACTTGATCAGGATAGTGGATATGATGAAAATTGGGATACATTATTCAAAGTTCATCTTTCTAATATTTATCGTGCTATTAATTTAGATTTACCACCTTACCTTCAAGATCTTTGGACTGGTGCAGCAACACCAGAAACAGCATATGGTGGAATTATTGAGCCGATGGTAGATGGAATTGCTTTACCTGGAGAATGGGATGATGCAGCAAAATATGATGCACCCATAGACGGTGGTGATTTTAATATTGATGAATTTTATATTGGCTATGATTCAAGTAATGTGTTTTTGAGAATTGATGCTGATACACCAACAGAATTTAATGAAAACAATCGAGATTCAATTAATGACTCACCAGATTTAGCAATATATTTTATGCAACCGAATGCAATTAATTTTAATGAAGTAGAAACGAATTTTAGAACATATTATGGTAACCAGATTATTGGATTCCCTGCAAAATATATGGTGGCTTTTGATTTTGACACATTACGTGAAGATGGAAGAGCAAAATGGAATTTATTCACTGCAAAAGGAAAGTCTGGAGATCAAGAGCAGTGGGTATTATCTGGAAGTTCCTCATTAGGTAACTGTGCAGTCAAAGATGTTTATGAATTTAAGATACCTTGGTCAGATATTGGCTTAGCGCCAAGATATTCTACAAGAGTTAAGGTTGTTTCATCATGGGCAGCCTCACTCTCATATAGTGACGGAGTAGATATGGAAATGGCACCACCTGCACCATCAGAATTGGTTTTACCAGATTTAGAGGAATGGGTCACATTGTTAGAATTAAATGATACAGTTGGTGATGAAACGGGAGATGGAGATTATACATATCCACTTGCAAGTGATTTTGCAACACCTAATGGTGGAGGATTATGGGATGCAACCAAAGTAACAATCCGTCAAAGTGCATGGAATGCACAATTCATTATTGAGATGGGAGAAATGACTGATATTTGGGGATTAAGTAATGGTTTTAGTCACCAGATTGTACAAATTTATGTTGATCAAGGATTAACAGAATATGGGAAAACAGAAATGCTCACAGGGGCAAATGCAGAGATTCATCCAGATTGGGCTTGGGAAGTTGCAATTAGTGGAACTGGAGAACCAGGTGCAGTTATGGGAGTAAAAGCAGAAACCGGTAGTACTTCAGCTAGGGGCATAGATGTATTTGGTGATGTTAATAGTAAAACAATTACATTTACAATTAGTAAAGATGTAATTGGATCTGATGTGCCTAATTATCGATATATTGTCGTAATAGGTAGTCAGGATGGTTTTGGAACTGGAAAATGGCGTGATGTAGATACAACAGCATCAACATGGACACTTGGAGGAGGAGCAGAGCCTTCTCCAGAAGATGGAATCGATTATGATCCAAATATAATTGATATAATTCTAGATGGTGAAGGTCAACAATCTATGTTGTCTTCATATGATGTAAATGGTCAAGTATATGCACAATTAACTGGTTTTGAAATGCCTGAAATAGCACAACAAATTTATGGATTTAAGCATGTTAGTAGTACGTCTAATTCTGCATTATTTGAATGGTCTACAACAAGGGAAGATTCTGGAATAATTGAATGTATTGAAGTGAATAATAATACAAATATAATCACAAAAATATGGAATGGCACAGGACTTAGCCATACTACAATTATAGATGGCTTAATTTTCAATACTAGTTACTCCTGTCAAGTAATTATTGAATCTTTAACATCTGATATAATTAATTTCACCACATCATCAATCGTAGATGAAACTCCTCCAGATTTACTTAATCTTGCAGTTGAAGTTTTTGAAGATGGAAGAGTTAGGATTTCATGGTATACTTCTGAAAGTTCTACTGAAAATATTTATTTGAATGAACAACTCATTTATCAATACGATTTTGCAACAAAAAAGAATCATGAGTTCATTACAGAGCCACTTTCAGATGGTGTTTGGAACTTAGAAGTAATTAGTGCAGATGCTTCAGGAAATAGCAACTCTAGCTTATTAGAATTTACAGTTGAAGCAGGAGTACAAGAAGACCAACAAGAAGATACAAATAATGATGACACGACTCCAATTAACGAAGAAAAATCTTCATTGATGACTTCGACAAATATTCAAATTGGGTTGTTAATAGTAGTTTTATTAGTTATAATTACATTTATCAGAGTACTTCAGAATGATTCTAAAGACGATGATAAATGGTCATAATTTAAATTAATATAATTGATTTAATCCACTGTCTCCAGCAATTAATTTACCTCTGTAATATACACTAATTTCAACTTCACATTCATTCCAACTACTACAAATCTGATTTCCACCTTCATAGATTGTTAAAATTTCGTTAGCTTCCCATGCAGTACTATCTGAACCACTTTCAACAATTACACAATCTGCAACAAATTGGAATGGTTCTGAATCCGAAGAATCACCTTCATTCATAGTGTAATAATTATCGTTAGGATTTTGATCTGGTACAGTAAATGTAACGTCACCAGATACAGACCCATCATTTCCAATAATTACAGTTGGGTTTGATGAAAATCCTGCAAGTCCAGGTAGCCAGATACCCCATTCAGTACCATCATTTTCAATTGCTCCCCATTCATAAGTTCCTGGTTGTAATGAAATTACATAAGTCCAGGTATTTCCATCAGAATTCATATTACGAAGGTTCCAATCATAATCTGGAGGTAATTCACCTTTTATTTCTATATCTTGGTAATTGTTTCCATCATCAACAACAGTAAATGTGATTGGAAATACTACAGTTTCAGGTAAATTAAGAAGAAGATCTCCTTGTTTATTATCCGCACTTAATGTAATCGTAGGGTTACTTGAAAATCCTGCAGGAGTAGGTAACCATACTCCAAACTCACTTCCATCATTTTCTACAGCACCCCATTCATAGGTTCCATCATCAAGAGAGAGTGTATAAGCCCAAACCCCAGGCTCAGTTTCATACATTTGCCATAATGCCCAATTTGAGAAATCACCCTTTATTTCAATATCAAAATATTGTGAAGAAGGATCGTTTACAAAGAAACTAATTGGAGTGCCTGTACTAACTGGGACATCAACTGTTGACAAACCGTTTCCATCAGCATCTACAGTCATTACAGGATTACTTGAGAAACTAGCTAATCCAGGTAGCCAAATACCATAATCACTACCATCATTCTCAACAGCACCCCATTCGTAAGTTCCTTCAGTTAAATCTGTTGAAACAAATTCCCATACGCCGTTTCCAACAGCAGTCATAGGTTCTTGAATCCATTCATTAAATTCACCTTTAATTTGAATATCTGTGAATGAATTTCCTTGATCTATAACTCTAAAAATGACTTGGTTATTTTCATCTTCATCATCAGGCGCATCCTGACAAGTGTTTTCAGTACATACTCCACTAGCACATTGATCTCCTGTAACACATTCTGGTTCAGGTTCAGGTGCAGTTACAGTAATGCTATTTTCTCCAGAAACAACACCTTCATCAGAAACAGTAACAGATGGGTTTTCAGACATACCACTTAGGGAAATTAAATCTTCACCATCACCTTCAGCAGACCAAGAATAATCTCCAGGTGCCAAAGTAACAGTAAGAGTCCAAGTTCCTGTCCCGTCATTTGTCATTGAAGCAGAACTAAATCCATTAAAAGACGCTGAAAGAGAAACTGCTGTAAAATCATAACCATCATCAATTACAGTAAATGTGACATCCGCTTCAATATCCCGATCTGGAGCATCTACTTGTGAATCTGGCATAGTTCCAACTTTACAAGGAATGACTCTTTCTTCATTCATCATTTTTATTTCAAGAAATGACCATGATAAATCATCTCCACCAGATGCAAAACTCATTCTAACTAAAGGATCACTTATTGCACCTGTAATAGAACCAGGAGCATCTTCTACAGCATATGAATTAAATGTTCCAAAATCTGTTTGATTACCAGCTAACTCACTAGCCCAAACGTATAGAACACCTGCTAATACCACAGTAATAGCCACCATTAATATTGTAGCAATTACAGGACTAACTCCTTTATCTTCATCTTCGATGTATTTCTTTTCTTGCATGAATTAAAGTGAAAACATCATTTGATATAATTCTATTTGTCTTAGTTTTTGGTCCTCGCTCCCGGACTTGAACCGGGGACCCCCTGATGACTACCGATAGTCGTGGCTATTTTTCCGTCTACAGTCAGGTGCTCTACCAACTGAGCTAAGCGAGGTATTCACATTGCACCTTCATGTGCTATTTACCGATTTCGTGTGATATACATATACTCATTGAAATCTAAGCATCATGTAGAGAATTTTCGGTGAAGTCAAACTACTCCTAAAATCGCTTTCCAAGACTTTCAATAAGGTCAACGGTTAAGAGGGATAAAACAACCAAGCACTACTCAGAGGGTGGGACTCGACCATGACTAACGATGATAGCGGAGCCTCCAACGCAGGATTGGGGCATGCATATAGCAACTTAGTTGATGAATTAAGAAAAGATGTCGAGACTCAAAAAGGTGGAACAGCCCTTTTGGATGATGAATTAGCAGGCTTTGGTGTACCCAATCCAAGAATCCTAGTAGTGGGTTGTGGAGGAAGTGGGAATAATACACTTAATCGAATTACACATCTTGGTGTAGAAGGTGCAGTTACAGTAGCAATAAATACAGACAAACAACATTTAGATAATACAAGAGCCATGCAAAAACTCTTGATTGGTAGACATATTACTAGAGGTCTTGGTGCAGGTGGAGATCCTAGTATGGGAAGGCGTTGTGCAGAAGCAGGTAGAGATGTAATCAAGAGAATTGTTGGTACAGCAGATTTAGTATTTGTCACAGCAGGAATGGGTGGAGGTACAGGAACTGGATTAGCTCCTGTAGTTGCAGAAGAAGCAAAAGCATCTGGCGCAGTAGTAGTTGCAATTGTAACAACACCATTCCATGTTGAAAGAAGACATAGAATGTCACGCGCATTAGAAGGATTAGAATCACTAAGAAGAGTTGTAGATGCAGTACTTGTTCTTGACAACAATCGTTTACTTCATTTCTGTCCTAATTTGCCTTTAGAAGAAGCATTTAGTATTCTTGATCAACTAATTGCTGAAATTGTAAAAGGAATTGTAGAAACAATCACACTTCCAAGTTTAATTAATCTTGATTTCACAGATGTTAGATCTATTGTATCTAATGGTGGAGTCACTATGATGCTTTATGGAGAATCAGATAGAGGCCCTCAAGAGGTAGTATACGAAGCATTGAATCATCCATTGTTAGACATTGATACAAAAGAAGCCACAGGAGTATTAATTCATGTAACAGGAGGTCCATACATGACACTTGAAGCAGCAAATCAAGTAGTTGAAATGATGACTTCTCAAGTTAGTGAAGAGGCTAATGTAATCATGGGAGCAAGGCAAGATCCATCATTCGGAGACACAATAAAAGTCATGGCAATTATTACAGGAGTAGGTGGTGATGCAATCAATAAAGCACAACTTCCACCTGATAAATTAGGAGAGGCACTAAAACTTACTCGACAGAATCCAAATAGCCAAAACATCGGTTTTCAACGATTCGATTAACAGTAATGCTCAATATTAATGTCCAACCACGTATATTCATGCGAGGCGTATCTTTAGTTGCAATTGTCCTTGTGGCAATGCTAATTACACCAGTTCAAGGAACACCAATAGTAGACGATGTCAGTATGATGCAAGGAGGCGGAAATGATGACCGTCAACCTAGTGCAAATAACACCACATACTGGCTTTTTGGCAGTGAAGCAATGGATAGAGGGCATGGGCACTTCTTCTTTGATGGAAACGAAAGTGAACAAGGAAGTTCACAGAAAGGCTATGGCTATAAGACCGCATCTAATGGAAGAATTAGCATAGATATTAGTTTTAGAATGGATCCGATACTTGCCAAAGATATGATTTTAGAACTCGATAAAACAATACGTGCCACATTCTACATAGAATCATGGGGGTTGACAGGAACTGAATGTACTGGCGGAAATCCCTGTAAGGAGTTTAC
>CATFLP010000074.1 GCA_949514915.1 Methanobacteriota archaeon
AGATCTGAAATTTTCAAATCTCCATCTCCTTTAATTTCATAAGAAAGCTCAAATTTCTGTCCGCTATTTATTATTGGTATACTCCATTCAAGATTAATTCCTTCATCTGTTTCATTTGTACCTAATTCCACAGAATTTTCTTTTGTTGCTCCACTGACATTATGTCCTTTTAGTTCGAAACCTTTAGGGACAAAATCAGGTAAACTTACATTCTTTAACGGAGAGTCAGAATTGTTCTCAAAGATAATAAGAACTTCATAGTTTCCTTTTCCTCCTGTTGGAATTAGACTTTTGCCTACTGTGAATTTTCTTCTTTTATGGCTAACCTTTATTGCAGGTATTTCTTCAATACCAACCATGCAACTAGGGCCATATCTTTCAGAAATAAACTCACAATTTATAGGTGCTTCAACATGCTTGTTTTCAGGACTTGGGTCAGGTGCATTAAGTGGATAACTTATTGTTACAGTTTCGCCAACAGCCATACCCAATGGTCCCTTATCTCCAATTGTCATTTTCAATGTATTTCCTGGACCGTCAGGACTTGTGTATGTTTGTTCATGTGTGATTCCACTACTAAATTCAGATCTTATTTGCTCACTAGCAATTTCCTTTCCTTCCATACCTACGGTGATTGAACTCGCATCAGGTGGCATGAATAATCCTGGTAAATCATCAACAATTCTTAGAAGGTTTATTGTAGCAGATCCTGTATTTTTAATTGTTATTGTTGCAGTAACTGTTTGAGGTCTATAAGATCTTAATACTTCAGTATCGTATGATTTTGTCATTTCAGCATCTAATACTTCTAAGTCTATTTGTTCTAATTCAATTGTACCACTAGTGCTTCTGGAGCATCTTGGAATTACTGTATATCCTAATTGGATAGTAAAATCTGGTCTTTCAGTTCCTTCGACAACCTTAAATTCACTCCTCCATTCTGACTTTTCATTTCCTGATGGATCATCAGGTTCCACATCTTCAGGTACATCTTTTACGTCGAAAAGCATTGAATCATTACCAGACATTTGTACTTGTAATTTTACTAAATCAACAGCAAAACTAGATCTATTTTTGAATACAGCTTGACATTGCCAATTATCTGGCCTTTCATCTTCATTAACAGACATATAACTAAATCCTCTACAATATGCATCTAATTGGTTAAAATCAACTCCTGAAAGTGATGAATTTGCTTTATATTTCGCTTGTGTTTTGCCAGATTTAATTGGTTTTTTATTATCCACTTCTACAGAAACACTTAGGTTAATATTTCTCTTTTCACCAACACCTAAATCTCCAATTTTCCATGTTAATTTTTTACCTTTTAATTCGTAATCGTTACTTTCAGTATCACTTATTGTGAATTGCTTTGGTATTTGTTTTGTTACTTCTACATCCGTAAGGGTGACATTTGAAACATTTTCAACTTCTAAACCAATTGTAGAATCACAGGCAGTATTCAAAACTATAGATGAAGTAGAGTCTTGTTGTTTACTTGGATTTGTATCTATATTTTCTCTTAGTATTAACATCCTAGGCCCACTTGAAGTGTAATCTACCTTGTGTTTTTTACCTGCATCTAATTCTGCTATTGCCATTGCTTTTTCATTTAATGAAATATTTTCTAGACCATCTAAAATAACGTCAATATCCCATAGTCTATTTTTTGAACTTGGGTTTTCTATCACTAAACTTCCTTTTACATTTTGTTCAACTATTGAACCGTCGTGTGATAATTTAGACTTTTCAGTTTCTGTGATGGTGCCATGGATTTTATCTCCTTTTACTTTGTCAACATCCGAAACACTTCTAATTTTAGCTCCTGCAATTGCAAATGCAGGTTGATGATCTGCCGTTCCAGATGGGACTAATAATGGAGTATCTTGATTTAGTAAATCAGAACTAGATTTATTTTCTTCTTGAACTCCTAATAATAAATCATCAGCAGCTGAAGCTAATAATGAATCAGTATCATCAATTTCTTGAGAATCTTCTTTATTTTCTGTTCCGACTCCTAATAATGAGTCCATATTTGGCGGAGCAGGCGGTGCATCCATTGGTGGAGCAGGAGGCATATCCATTCCTGGTGGAGCTGGAGGTGCATCCATTGGTGGAGCAGGAGGCATATCCATTCCTGGTGGAGCTGGAGGTGCA
>CATFLP010000075.1 GCA_949514915.1 Methanobacteriota archaeon
CAAATAGATATCTTGAGGGATGGTGTGATTGATTGGGAATTCCCTGCAGATCCATTTTATGGTCACTTTGGTTGGCAAAATAGATATTATGGAGTTACAGAAGACGGCTCCTTTACTCCATCAAGTGGAGAAGATCGAGGTTTACAACTAGAATTTTCGCAAAATGAAGTCATAACGATTCATACTTTAATTCCTGAAAATGCAAGTGTTGAATCTGCAATACTTCCAATCATAGTTACTTCTAATGATGTGACAAGTGCGAATTTATCTGCAAGTTATATGGGCCAGACAAATTCTATTTCTGTAATTAACAATTCACATGGAGAACAAGGAGTACTTGGTTTACCAATTAATGGCCAATTAATGGGATCCCCTACAATAGAAGAAACTTTCAGTTATGGAACGAGAACTTTCTGGGATGTTGCAATTGATTTAAGTTTGGAGTATACGCATACAGATCCAACAGTTTCTATAAGTGTAGGTCCGATGTCAATTGGATATGATTTAGTAGAAAATATTTCAGGGTTAGAGCCAATATTTGAACCATATCATCAATCAAATAATGAAAATGGAACAGCAAATAATGTACGCTATAATTTATCATTCTTGGCAGATAGAGGTGGTGTATCTTTAGATGGTTCTATTTATCATGAATTATTAATTACAAATGAACCATTTACGCCTCCTGAAACATTTTATCCCGATGGAACTATTCAGACAGTGACAACAACACATTATCATTTAGAAGATAATAATCTGATAGATACTGTGCGTTTAAGGGCTACAGCAACTAGTGGTGCATTCATTGAAGTAAATGTTGAAGATATTTCTGGAACTCCTGTATTTAACCAGGTACTTGGTTCTCAATTCCTTTCATTAGTGCCTGCGGAATCATCAGCAGTTCTTGTAGATGGACATTGGGTTGTTGATTGGGGCTTTAATGTTCAATGGGATTGGGATGATGAAGATACAATTACTTGGAGCTCATTAGCTATGGATGCTGAAGGATATGGTATATCTCCATATTCTGCAACATCTGGTGGTGGAGGATATAGTGCAGTTGAAAACGATCTTGTTGTGACTGATTTTGAAATATTTGATCAATTTGGTCGACCAGTTAATGAGGATTCTTGGGTAGACGACAATAGTACTTTGACAGTATATGGTAATGTTACATTTGAAGATGCAATGGACAGAGTGCCAGAAATTGATGCATTCAATGTAGTTGCTAATTTAAGTGGTACTTTGATTAACATGACTTCCTTTGAATCAGGAGCATGGTCAGGAACTGTTACTACTCCAGTTAGGGGTGATGAGGGTGCTGGTACAATTATTCGTTATCCATTGTCTGCACAAATCAACAGAGTAGGGCCAGGTGATGGTGCAGTTGGAGGATTAGATGAAACAAGAGAAAGACCTACTGTTGAATTTAGAATTGATGATGAAGCACCTACAGCTGAGCGTTTACAGATATACACATCTGGGCAATATATTGATGCTGATGGATATACTTGGGATCCTTCAAAAGAAATTTCACTTCTGTTTACAATTGCAGATAATCAATCATTAGGTTCGGAAGTCACAATGTTCTATTGGATAGAAGATCTGCATGATTTATATGATCCACTGGTTAATGGAAAGAACGGAATTCCTGATCCACAAGAATATGCATCAATGACTATGATGATATTTAATTCTGGAATTGCTGGAGAAGAAACAGTGAGTTTCCTTCCAATAAATTTAGAGGTAAATGCTGAGAATCATAGAGTGAGTATTTACTTTACAGGTATTGATTTCGCAGGAAATCAGTTGAATAATGGAGGTAGTCCTGGATATGATAATGATTATGCAACAGTTTATACTGCTATCAATGAACCAACAGATATACTTCAAGATTTCATATATATTGACACTGAAAATGAATATTTGATGGTAGGACAGAACCATACTATGTCAATGCGAATAGATGAACCAAATGGAATAGGTACTGTTGACTACATTACAGTATATCTGATGGGCGAAACTGAAGAAACACTTGGTGTGATGACATATTCTCCTGTGACTGGAGAGTTTTCTACTCCTGAAGGTAGCCATGTTGTGATTCATGGTGTTGAGGTAACACCTTTCCAAGGATCATTGTATAATTTGAACTTCTACTTCTCTCTAGATTGGGATTTCCCTGAAACAGCAAAAGGAGGGTGGAATTTACCCTCCATTGTTTTAGAAGATACTGATCCAGTTACGAATCCAGGAACTTATGATTTAGTCTTGACAAATATTGGAACTAATAGGTGGAGCTTGGATAATGAATTAATGATTGAAATAGTAAATATGACAGATTTATCGCCACCGAGTACTGCAGGATCTTCCAGCCTGCTATATGTTGCAGAAGGAGATGATGTTTCAGTGACTGGTGTTGTTAAGTTTGCTAATGCTCAAGAACCAATTGAAACAATACCAGATGATTTACTTGTTAATTTAGATTTGAATTATGGTACTGAAGAAGTACATGGAGATTCTGAAATACTTGCAGAAGAAGGAACTTTTGAAATTATTGTGGAATTGCCTACAAGGGCATTAAGTGATCCTAGATTGCCTGTGAAAATGAGTTTATCTGGAATACCAATTGGAGATGAATATGATGTTACAAATATTAATTCTATGATTATTGTAGATAGTGATGCTCCTACAGTTTCATTTGGAGCAAATACATTCAAGGGATTAAAGTCAGATGAATTATCTGCAGTCTTGGTTACTGTAATTCTAAATGATGATGGCGGAATTGCCGATGGCCCAGTGGAACTTCATTGGGCGTTTACTAATGGTTTTGGAGGCCCTGAATTGCCAGGAAGTAGAGATAGTGCATTAATTCAACAAACGTCTGGAGGAGGGCCAGGTACAACTTCATGGACTTATCAAGAAGCTATAGACATGTCTCCAAATGTACGGTTGAGTATTGGTGATGGAATGGTTGTTTGGGTGGTTACTCAAGATCTTGCAGGTAATTTGCCAATTGGTGCTGGTACTGAGGCTAATAAGAGATATGTTGAAATTGATGTTCAATCATTCAGGTTAGAAATTTCTGAGGTAAATGTCTTACCTACGGATCCTTATGTTGGAGAGACAATTACAATTAGTTATTTAGCAAAGAATATTGGAAATAAAGCAGGAGAAGGAAATGTATCCTTACAATTAAAAAATGATTTTGGTGATTGGACTACAGTTTCATCAAGTATGGTTTCACTAACAGATGGTCAATCATTCCAACCAGATCCATTTGTATATGAAATTGGTTCTGCTGGTAAATTAGAATTAAGGATAATTGTTGATGGCTTAGAAGGAGAAGCGGTAGCAGTACTAGGATCTGGAGGCGCTGCAATCAATGTAGAATCTGGAGAAAGAGATGATGGAGGATCATTATTGATTTGGATTGGACTTGGTGGATTTATTCTTGTTGCTGTAATTGGTAGTATTGTCTTTGTAATCATGAGAAATAGAGATGAAGAGGATTATTTAGATGCTGCTGAAGAAGAAATTCAAAAAGAAGCTCCAGAAGTTCCAACAAGTCATGGACGTCAGGAATCTGATGAACCTGTAGATACATCTGCTCATCCTGCATTAGCAGAAGCAATGGAAGCATTCCCCTCTTGGGGTGAAGAAGTACTTTTACAATATCTGGAAGCAGGTTGGTCAGTACAACAAATGAAAGATGAGTTTTACGAGTAGTAAATCACATACTGAATCCACGTTTTGCTTGACCTGGAATAGTTGGTGCAGAACCAGAGTGGACTCCGTCCGCCTCTTCTGTAATCACGGTTAATAACGTGTTCACCAATGTTCTCAATTGTTGTAATTCATCTTCAAGTTCTTTCACTTTTGCCATAGTCATTACTGACTTTTCATCTTTGTTTTTCATGTGCATCCCACCCTTGAATTTTATTCAAGTTACAACTGATTACAAAAATACGCTCTTGAACATTTTGGATATTTTTTTAAAAATAATATGATTTTCAAACCATTATTTTATTCCCATTATCCTTTAATTACAATCCATGGTTTTAATCTAGCAACTGGAGTTGCTAATCCTGCTTCATGAGTCATTTTAATGATTTCATCTACGTCTTTATATGCATCAGGAGCTTCTTCTGAAAGAACATTTTCTGTTCTAGCATGAATTTGAATCCCTTTCTCACTTAATTCATTTAACAATTGTTTGGAATCGATTTTTTTCCTTGCTTGAGATCTTGAAAGTGCTCTGCCAGCACCATGGCAAGAGGAATCAAATGCCTGATTGCTCTTCTTAGGACCTGCTAAAACCCAAGATGCAGTACCCATATCTCCTGGGACTAATACTGGTTGCCCATATGCTGAGAATCGAGAATCTAATTCGGCATGTCCTACAGGAAGCGCTCTAGTAGCTCCTTTTCTATGGACACAGCAATTACAACTTTTACCATGGATTACATGTTTTTCAAATTTAGCAATATTGTGTGAAACGTCATATAATACTTCAACTTCTGCATCAGAACCTAATTCGTGGTAAATGATATCTCTGAACCTTTGAGTTAATGCACTACGATTTGCAAAAGCAAAATTTCCTGCTGCCTGCATTGCTTGAATATATTCTTGACCTTCTTTTGAATGAATAGGAGCGGCTGCTAATTGTCTGTCTGGTAACAAAATATCCCATTTTTTATGCCTCCAATTGTTTCCTTCTTTTTTGTAACCTGATTCAAGTTTTCTCAGGTGGTCTGTACAAACTTGATGCCCTAGTCCTCTTGAACCAGTATGTATCATTGCTACAATTTGATTAGATAATAGGCCAAATCCCTTAGCAGTATTATTATCTAATATCGAATCTACAGTTTGTAATTCAAGGAAATGATTTCCTGAACCTAATGTTCCTAATTGGCGAATACCCCTTTCTATCGATCTTTCTGAAAGATTAGGCTCTTCTACAGGCAAGATTCCTTTACTTTCGATAGCAACTAAATCTTCTGAATTTCCCCAACCAAGTTCATATGCTGCTTCCGCACCTCCTGAAATTAATTTAGATAATTTTGAAGGATTAATTTCAAATCCCCCTTTTCCACTAGTTCCAGCAGGGATATGTTTGGCTAAATTCCTTCCAAGTGATTTTATATTTGGTACATCTTCCAAAGTTAAATTTGTAGTTAAGAGCCTTACTCCACAATTAATATCGAATCCAACACCGCCAGGGCTAATGACTCCTCCATTATCTACATCTGTTGCAGCTACACCTCCTATTGGGAATCCATAACCAAAATGCCAATCTGCCATTGCCCATGCGTCACCTACCAATCCAGGTAAACATGCAGAATTTCTTAATTGTTCAGGGCCTCTATCGTCACTTTGTTTTTTCCAATGGTTTTCATCTGCAACAAGATTAGCATCTCCTTGCATTAATCCATGCCTTTTCATTTTAACTACACTGGCTGATTTTCTTTCTGTGAAATCCTGCCATGAATAGTCATCCATATTTTCCCCTCTCATAACCTATTCAAAGGTCTTGTGGCTTGCTATTTGACGCTGAATATTAAATGTAACTAACAATCAGGCATTCATATGGTAGGAGCAGATGTTGCCGCAGCAGGTGGCGGAGGGATGATGAAATGGCTTCTAATATTTTCAGGAGTCGCATTAATTTCAGTAGCAGGATATGGAATATATGGTCCAGAAGTAGACACAACTCCAAAAATTCTAGATGTTTGTGTTACTCATTCTGATTCTATTAATCATTATCACCCCTGGATTTACATAAAAATAAATGGTGAAGTTGTAAATATTCCCGAAAATACAGGAGTTACTGAAGAATGCATGTATCCAGTACATACACATAGCCCTGATGGTAAGTTACACATAGAAATCCCTAACTCTAATCCATTAAAAATTAAAGTTGAAGATTTCTTTACTGTTTGGGGAACTGAATTTAATGAGAATCAGATACTTGATTATTCTACTGATGAGAATCATGAAATTGTAATGACAGTATTTCCCACAAAAGAAGATTATGTCAATGGCACTAATGGGGTCATAAGTACAGATTATGAAAAACATGTATTTAGTTCAGTTGATGCAGATGGAGACGGTATTGCTGATGGTGACGATACGGTAGTCTTAATTGAGTATAGGGAGAAGTAGAATTAAGGTGAATTTATGTCATTGCCCCCTATCGATATACCCTATTTAATCGAAAAGGGCTATGAGAGAAGAAAATGTACAGAGACTTCGTTATGGTATTGGTCTTGTGATCCTGAAAGAGTTACTTGTGGAGATACACATTTAGATGAATACACATTTATTGAAAATCCATTAATTTCAGGATTTAGTACACGCGGTGCTGAATTAAAAGATGAAATGAGAGAACGCTTTTTACGTTTTTTCCAATTAAGAGACCACTCTAAGATAGAACCTTATCCAATATTAGCTAGATGGAGGGATGATATTCATCTTACTATTGCTTCAATTGCAGATTTTCAACCTCACGTTACAAGTGGTTTAGTGGATCCACCTGCCAATCCTTTAACGATATCACAACCTTGTATTAGATTAACAGATGTAGATGCAGTAGGTCATTCAGGCCGACATTTAACTACATTTGAAATGATGGCTCATCATGTTTTTAATAAACCAAAAGAGGGACTTGAATATTATTGGATGAATCGTTGTGTTGAATTATGTCATGAATTATTTACGGAGGATTTGGGAATAGATGCTTTGGAAATAACATATGTAGAGAACCCTTGGTCAGGAGGAGGTAATGCTGGACCTGCAGTAGAAGTTATTGTTGGAGGATTAGAGTTAGCAACGCTTGTATTTATGAATCTTGAAGAAGATGAAGATGGAGAATACGAGATAAAGGGTGTGAATTATTCTGAAATGGACTTACAAATAGTAGATACTGGTTACGGTTTAGAACGATTTTGTTGGGCGGCAGCAGGAACTCCTACAATCTATGAGGCTATTTATCCAGAATCAGTATCTTGGTTGAAAGAGTTATGTAATTTTGACCAAAAAATTACAAACTTAAATGTTGATGATTTAGATAAGTTATTAGGAGAACTTTCTAAACTTTCTGGAATTATGAATATTGAAATTGGTTCCGATGAAAACGAAATTTATTCCAGATTAATTGATAGACTTTCTGAGAGGAAATTAGATGTTAATACTGAACAAATAATGGATTTAATGAAACCATTATCTAAGATTTATGCAATTCCAGATCATCTTCATGCATTATGTAATATGCTTGGCGATGGTTTAGTTCCATCTAATGCGAAAGAAGGATATCTTGCTAGGATGATGGCTAGAAGAGTAATGAGGATGAGAGATGAATTAGGTATTGAAAAGACACTTCCTGAACTTGCAGAACACCATATTGATGTTAATTTTAATTTGGATAAATCAAAGCAAAAAAAGAATGGAATTCTTGAAATTTTATCTCTTGAAGAAGAAAGATATATTGAAACATTAAGAAGAGGGAAAAATATTGTTACCAATGAATTAAAAAAACATAGTAAAGATGTCATAGAATTGCCAGATGAGTTTTATTTTCAATTAAATGATAGTCAAGGAATACCTCCCGAAATGGCAGTTCAAATTGCAAATAATATCTCTGGAGGAGATATAAAATTAAGAATGGGATTTAATGCAGAAATGGCACAAAGACATGCAGATTCTGTAAAGGTGGCATCACGAATTAAGAATAAAAAGATTTTAGAAATAGATAGAAATATTCCAGAAACAGAATTACTATATTATCAACATTCTTTTTGGTTAGAATTTAATGCAAAAGTAATGATTTGCCAAGAGATATCTCATGAAAACGAATCTATATCTCATGTGGTAATTATGGATAAAACAGCATTTTACCCCGAAGGTGGTGGCCAAGAAGCAGACTTCGGTGAAATAATTCATCCTAATGGCACAACTAAAGTTTTAGATTGTCAAAAGCAAGGGAATTATGTAATACATTTTGTGGATTCAGAAGTTCCTACAGCTTCAGTTGTTCATGGTATTGTTGATTATGAACGTAGAAAACAATTGATGGATCACCATACTGGAGTTCACATCATTGGTGGTGCCGCTAGAAAGATTCTGGGCCCTCATGTATTTCAAGCAGGATCTAATGTTTCTGAAGAAAATGGTAGATTGGATATTACACACTATGAAAGATTAACTCGTGAGGATTTAGATAAGATTGAAACATTAGCAAATCAGGTATTGCAAGAAGTAGATGGTACAATTAAATCAGAATTAGATAGAAAAGATGCAGATCAAAAATATGGTTTTGATTTATATCAAGGTGGTGCACCAAAGACCAAAAATGTAAGAATTTTAGAAATTGGAACACATGATATTCAAGCATGTGGAGGAACTCATCATGACATTCCAGGAAAAATTGGGCAGATTCGAATTGTACGTTCAACATTAGTGCAGGATGGCGTTGAGAGATTACAAATTGTTGCAGGCAATGCGGCTTTAAGATATGGTAGAGAACAGGACGAGTTGATACGTAATTCTGCAGCAACATTTGGAGTTTCAGAGAAAGATTTACCCAAAACATCAAGCAGATTTTTTGAAGAATGGAAATTACAAAGAAAGAAAATTGAACAATTAGAAGCAGAAATAATTAGACTAAGGACTAGTGGTTCTAATAATGATGATTCGAGTGAGATTGATGGAGTTAGAATTGTAATTATGGAAGTAGACAATGATATTAAACAGATGACAAAGATGGTTGGTGAGTTAACACTTGAACCTAAAAAACCAACTTTGGCGATAATTGGAAGTAGAGATAAAGGTGGAAAATTATTAGTTGCAGTTACAGAAGATAGTTTAGCATCAGAAAGATATGATGCATCTAAAATATTGAAAGTAATTGCAAAACATATTGATGGTGGCGGCGGAGGTAGGCCTACATTTGCTCAAGGAGGAGGTTCTAATTCAGAAGGAATACCTAATGCACTTTCAGCTGCCAAAACATTAGTACTTGGGAAATGGGAAGAAGCACGTTCTGAAAATATATTAACATCCTCAGACATTGAAGATTTAATTAAAGTTGCAATGGAATTAGGATTGGAATCAACAGAAATAGGGCAATATGCCACAAAGGTAGCAATACAAAACGCAATTGCAGATGGACATGTAGATGAGAAAGAGGCTACATTAATCAAGAAAGCCGCAGAATTAGCTGGTTTTTCTCCTGAGCAAGTTAAGAAAATTTTTGATGCAGTAAGTGATGGTCATATAGATGAAGAAGAAGAAATTATTCTTCAAAATTTACTTGGTTAGTTCTTGAATTGCTTGAATGTCAAACCAAGAACTAGCTGCCTTAATAGCCTCATTTCTTTCAAGCCATATTATTTCTTCAATTTCATCAGATTTCAAATCGAATTTCAAATCATTTGAATTTACGTTAACTAAATATGTGAATGAAACAAATGAAATTCCTTCTTCAGAAAAAATATTTTGAGAAACGATAGAGGTATTGTCGTTTGTAATTTCAACCTTAATGCCTAATTCTTCCATCGTTTCTCTTGCAGCACCAATACGCGGCAATTCGTCATGATCAAGATATCCACCAGGTAGTGTCCAGCATCCCGTAAAATGTCCTCTTTTCACTTTCGCTAGTAATACTTTTTTTTCTTGATTTTGGATTACAACTTTTGAAACAAGTCTATGTATTGAACGATATACAGATTCTCTTACTGCAGGATGAATACAAGAGTCAGAAATAACATCATCTTTCCAAGCCCAATTTTTAGGCCATGCTATTTCTGGATGCCCTTTAATTACAATTATGCTGGATTCACCAATTTCTAATACATATTTTCCCTTCTTTGTCCATTCAATGCCAATTTTCTCTAATTCAGAAATAGTTGGGAATCTAAATAACCATCCAAGTTCACCTTTTGTATTTATACGGCCTTTTATTGGAATTTGTGGGCCATTTCCATCAGAATCCACCAAAAGTAATTTCCCATCATGTTCAAGATGGACGAATGTGTTTTGGGGCATAATTCCTTGGAAACGGTTCAAGGTCATGAATGCAACGCATCATCTAATATCCAAGAATATCAGTTAATTGACTACGATAAAAATTGGCAGACCCTTGAAGACTAGATAATTCTTCATCGGTTAAATCTAATTGAATAATCCTTTCAACGCCATTAGCACCTAGTATGATTGGAACTCCAATAAATATATCCTCAAGTCCATATTCTCCATTTAGATGTGCAGAAGCAGGAATAAGTCTTTTTCTATCATTTATTACGGCTTCTGCCATAATTGCAGCAGCCGATCCTGGTGCATAAAAAGCAGAACCTCTTTCTAGTAATTTTACGATTTCACCGCCTCCCCCAGCAGTTCTTTTACTGATAGCATCAATTTTTTCTTTGTCAAGAAGTTGAGTTATTGGAATTCCTCCACATGTAGTGTATCTTGGTAATGGTACCATTGTATCTCCATGGCCTCCTAATACCATGGCGCAAACATCTTCTTCGTTACAACCTACTT
Source organism: Methanobacteriota archaeon (assembly GCA_949514915.1). Lineage (GTDB taxonomy): Archaea > Thermoplasmatota > Poseidoniia > Poseidoniales > Poseidoniaceae > MGIIa-I. The sequence continues at coordinate 10,540 of CATFLP010000075.1, forward strand.
CTTTTGCAACAAAATGAGTCATTCTTGCACTATCTAAAACACCCGCTTGACCAATAATTCTTTCTTTAGGAAAACCAGTAACTTTCCACATGTGGTATGTCATTAAATCAAGAGGATTTGTTACCATGATAATTACAGAATCAGGTGCATGTTTTTTTATTCCTTCACCTACTTGTTTTACGATTTCTGCATTTTTACCGATGAGATCTTCTCTACTCATTCCAGGTTGTCTAGGAAACCCACTTGTGACTACTACAACATCTGAATTAGCAATGTCTTCATAATTTGCTGTTCCAGTGATATTTCCATCATAATTCAAAACTTGTCCGTCTTGACTCATGTCCAATGCTTTACCTTTTGCAAAGCCTTCGTAAATGTCTAGTAATACTATGTCTCCTAATTTTTTTTGTGCTAAAACAAAGGCACATGTTGCTCCAACATTACCCGCTCCAATCACTGCAATTTTTCTTCTTCCTCTACTCATGATGTGTTCCACCGAACTTCCGAAAATGTGAAGGGAAATAATGTTGACCGTTAAAAGGATAAATTCGTTACCAAGTTAGTTTCAATAACCCCCTTAAACTCGGAGAGACAATGAGACTAGGTGTAGTTTTAGAAGCGGAATCTGAACCGAGGGTTTCAGTAGTTCCAAATTCGATTCCAAAGTTAGTTAAGATGGGGTTTGAAGTTGTTATTGAAAGTAATGCAGGATTAAAATCAGGATATTCAAATTCAGATTATGAAAGTAAAGGTGGATTAATTGTTAGTGCTGAAGATGTGCTGAATTCAGATGTAGTCACAAGCATTGGAATTCCAAATTTTGAACAAATGAAATCAGGTTCTATGCTCGCATGTGTTGCAGATTCGTTTAGATTTCCAGAGATAACCAAAAAAATTGTGGAATCAGGTATTACGTTGTTGTCTTTAGAAGTAATTCCTCGCAGATTATCAAAAGGACAATCAATGGATGTCAATTCATCTCAAGATAATCTTTCGGGATATTGTGCTGCATTACAGGCTGCATCTAATTTGCCTAAATTAATGCCAATGATGACTACAGCAGCGGGTACTATAAGACCTGCAAAATTTGTGATTCAAGGAGCCGCGGTTGCAGGATTACAAGCAATAGCAACTGCAAAGAGACTAGGTGCAATTGTATATGCTATTGATGTAAGATTAGCCGCAAAAACAGATTGTGAAAGTCTTGGAGGGAGATTTATTGATGTACCAGGTTGGGTAGATGCAGAAACATCTAGTGGACACGCTACATCATTATTTGATGATCCAGAATTAATGGAAGCTTTTGATGTAGCAGTTGAATCGATACTTAGTGAGGCTGATGCACTTGTGACTACTGCTAGAATTTTTGGTAGGGATGCACCAAAATTATTTTTTAGTAAAGATCGAAATAATAATCTTCACAATATTATGAAGTCAGGCTCTGTTGTTGTTGACATGAATATGGATACAGGAGGAAATACAAATCATGCGAGTATGGATGGTTCAGTTGTTAAGGATGGAGTTACTTTTTTTGGGACGCCTATTCTTTGTAGAACAGTACCTAATACTGCATCGATGTTATATTCTAATAATGTCACAAATTTTGTGTCTGTACTTGTAAATGATGGTAATTTAGTAATTAATGAAGATGAACAAGTTTTGACAGGAGATGAAGGAGGAATTAGTGCAGGTTTTGGAGGAATCTTGATTGGTAAAGATGGAAAAATACACCCAAATCATACCCGTCTAAAAAATACAATTTATGGAGGAGAAGATGAATGAGTGAAGTAATTGAGATATTTATGACACTTGAAGGTTTTATTCTATCATTGACAGTTTTTGCGTTGGCAATATTTCTTGGTTTCGAATTAATCTCCAAAGTACCTCCAACATTACATACTCCTTTGATGTCTGGTGCAAATGCAATTTCAGGAATTAGTATTGTTGGTGCATTGCTAGCAGCAAATTATGTTGAAGGTGATACCGCAACTATTTTGGCATTTTTAGCAATAATTCTTGCTACAATTAATGTTGTAGGTGGATTTATGGTGACTAATAAGATGTTACAAATGATTAGAGGGAAAAAAAGGGGTGGTAAATAATGGTTAATGTTTCATCTTTACTTGATCTAGGTTATCTTGTATCTGCAACTTTATTCATTTTTGGAATAAAGATGCTTAGTTCTCCAAAAACAGCACCTAAAGGGAACATGTATGGTGCAGTTGGAATGTTAGTAGCAGTATTAGTTACTGTTTTAAAAATGCAACTTTCAGAAGGAGGGATTGAAGGTTGGATGTGGATTTTACTTGGATTAGGAATTGGAAGCGCTATAGGTTATTGGATGGCGACAACAGTTGAAATGACTGGAATGCCTGAATTAGTTGCATTATTCAATGGATTTGGTGGTGCAGCATCTGCATTAGTTGCTCTTTCAGAAGGAATTAGAGTGTATACCTCTGATAATTATGTAATTGCAGAACCAATTTATCAAGTTTATCATTTAATTCCAGTATTAGCTATTGGTGCTTCTGCATTAGTAGGTTGGATGACATTAACTGGAAGCTTAATTGCAATGTTTAAATTAAAGGGTGGCTTTACAATTCCATTTACTAAAAAATGGATTAGATTTCCTACGTGGGGCCCTAGTTGGCTAAATTATGTTAAAGCAGGGTTATTTGTTGCTGGTTTAGTGATGATAATTATGAGTTTAAATGACCCTGGAAATTTAAATTTAATTTATGGAATTGTAATCTTATCTTGTGTATTAGGAATTTTATTTGTTTTACCTATTGGTGGTGCGGATATGCCTGTTGTGGTATCACTTCTAAATTCATTATCTGGTATTGCAGCAGCATTTACAGGTTTCGTTGTAGGAAATACTGTGTTAATTATTGCAGGTTCAATGGTTGGAGCCGCAGGTCTAATTCTTACATTCATAATGTGTAAAGCAATGAATAGAGAATTATTTGATGTGTTATTCAAGGCATTTGGCGGAACTACTAAAGAGAGTTTAACAAGAACAAAAGTAGGTAGTGATCCAGAAGAAGTTGCTATGGTATTGGATGGAATTTCTAAATGTATTATTGTTCCAGGTTATGGGATGGCTGTTTCACAATCACAACATTTAGTTAAGGAATTTGCAGATCTTTTAGAAGAAAATGACGTAGATGTAAGTTATGCAATACATCCTGTAGCTGGTAGGATGCCAGGACACATGAATGTATTACTTGCAGAGGCGAACGTACCTTATGAAAAATTGATTGAAATGGATGAAATAAATTCTGAATTTGGTGAATGTGATGTTGCATTAGTTATTGGAGCAAATGATACTGTGAACCCCGCAGCAAGAACAGGAGAAGGTCCATTGGGTGGAATGCCAATTATTGATGCTGACAAAGCAGGAGTTGTTGTAATCATAAAGAGAAGTTTGTCTGTTGGTTATGCTGGTGTAGATAATGATTTATTTTATGAAGATAAAACAATGATGTTGTTTGGTGATGGTAAGAAAATGATGGCAGAGCTTAACTCTGCTTTCAAAGAACTATGACTGGATAAAATACATGCATAGATGAGGTAATGTTCAAGTGCGTATCATTAGTGGGAAGTCCAGTGAGAGCAATGTCGAAGATGCATTTCCGTGCTTTTTCAGTGTTACTTGTATTTATTTTACTTGCTGCACCATCTTTATCTAATCCAGGAGGACCTCCTGGTACTCAAAATGGTGAATTAACTGCAGAAGTAGGTTGTAGTTGTCATGGAGGCGGATTACCTTCAACAGAAGTATTAGTGCAAATTAGCGGAGTTCCTGAATCATATACTCCTAGTGAATCATATGAGTTTGTAATTAGTGGTGATGCAGCAGGATCTTCAGCAGCAGGGTTTATTCTAACGGATTACGCAGATGGGGAATTTACTTGGTCCGATGATTTCCAGATACATGTAGTCCCTGAGGTAAATGGTACGATTTCTCATGATAATCCTAGTTCAGATAAATCTTGGACAGTTAATTGGACGGCTCCTGAAACAGATATTGGTGCAGTACATTTTTCATTAATCGTAAATGCTGTAAATGGTGAAGCAGCAGATCCAGGAGATAAATGGAATATTCTTTCATTCACTATTTCTGCACCTGGTGCTGTTGAATCTCAAGAAGAAGATGCATTGGCTACAAGAACATTGAGTGTTGGGCATTATGATACATTATTTGTTCAAGAAGTAGATCCAGAAGAAATAGAAAGAGAACATCAAAAAGAATTAGCAGATAAATATTTTGAAAATGGAAATTTATACTACTGGCCAACATTAGGAATTTTGATACTTGGTGCAGTGATTCAAAGAGAGTTTTATGAGAGAAGATTTGGAGGAGGCCCTCCGCATTTAGCTAAAGAGTTAGCAATTCCACAAGCAATGAAAAGAGGAGCTTTATTCCTTGTATTGTTGTACTTTAGTGTGTATGGATATGAAAATTGGGGACAAGTAGAAGGAATTTTAGTTGGTTGTTTAGCAGCATGGGCAGGATATGGATTATATCGCACATGGATACAAGCAGTAACTCCACCTAAAGTTTCAGATTTGCTATGATATGCTCATTTAGGACTTCTTGTTAGCCTTGGTTGTTGGAATGTCTTTACACTTAGCGTCTGATAATGAAGCCCCAGTTCAATCTCATTTAGATGAGTTAAGTATTAGACTAGGTAGAGTGTTAGCAATATTTGTTTTGATGATGATTGTTGCTTGGAATTGGATTGATACAATACTTAGTAATTATCTTTCATTGTTAAGTCCCTGTTCGGATTGTATTGCAGTCTATTCACCTACAGAATGGGTATCACTTCGTTGGTTAACAATTTTATTATTTGGGATCTGTTTAACACTGCCATTTTTCTTTAGGGAAGTCTTTGTTTTTTCTAGCCCAGGAATGATGTCTCATGAGCGCAAATGGTTTAAGAAATTATTATTTGTTGGAAGTTTATCAATTTCTTCGGTAGTATTGGTGACCTCACTTCTTGCTTTACCAGCATGGTTTTTAGCAGCAGAAGAAGCAGGATTTATTGAAGGCATAATACCAAGTTATAGTGCTGCTGCAATGTTAGAATTAGCATTGGTCATTTGTTATATTGAGATTATAGTATTTTTATCTATAATTACAGCGATTTTGTTGAGAAGGTATGGTATTGCGGAAGGGGATGATAAAGCAGCATGGCAATTAAGATTACATGGTATTGCTATTTTTTCAATGTGGTTGATTGTACCTTCGGAGCAAGATACATTATTGACACTTGGGATTTTTGCAGAATTTATTTTTGTAGAACTATCATTTTCTAAGATTAATCGTGGTAAATATGCGTTACCATTTTTAGACCCTAATAAGGGAATATTAGATGAGGAAGCAAAATTACGTAGAATAGGAATTGTTGATTGTAGCTGTGCAGGTGCTTGTCCTAAAATGGGAGTTGATTTATTGCCTAAATATTTATTAGGATTAAAATCAGAAGCATTGTGCTTAAATAATTTAGAAAGGGATATGATTGTTGAGACAGTACTTGTGAATAAATTGACTGATCTGATTATTGCTGGATGTAGTTCAGATCCATTACCAGAGAACTTTAAGAATAATTTAGAATACTTGGATTGTAAGTTAAGAGGACTTGATTTAATGGATATTGAAACATTAAGAGATGGAGAATCATTTAACGAAGGTATGCAATTACAAATGAGTCTTGCATCCCTTAGTGATCCTTGGCAGTCAGAAAAAAGAAAAGAACGTCAAAATTCAGTTTTAAATAATTTTTCTGAACAAAAAAATAAATTTAGAATTATAAATTCAAAAGATGAAAATGTATTTGGATTAACGCTAGCCGCTAATGAAATATATCGCCTAGATTCATAAGTTATTGATGAATTTAGCCCTAACTATTGAAGACAAGTTACGTGCTCAGCCCAATTAATGCGAATTTGGATAGCAGTTCCGATTGCAATGATGTTATTTTTTTCATCATGGTATGCTTATACAAATCCAGAGTTAATAGAATCAGTAATTGAAAATTCATCTGATGTTTCAAATGATGATGAAATAGCAGCACTTAATGTTCAACCCGTAGAAAAATGGTTAGTTTTATTGGTTGATTTTCAAGATAAGCCTGTAAATCAATTTAGGAATGTAGATACTGCTAAATCACTAATTAATGGAGAAAATGGAGTTTCTAATTACTTAACTGAAATGTTTGATGGTAAAAGCGTGATAAATTTTGATTTCCATGATACTGTATTACATGGAATTTACAATGAAGCAGATTACGGCCATGATGCAAATGGAATTAGAGATTATGGAATTGGTTCATCAGGTGGTGCAAGTGGTTTAGCTGCTGAAGCATTATCCCAAGCAGATAATCAAGGAGTTGATTGGGATAATTATGATTTAAATTCAGATGGTGTTGTGGATAGATTGTTGATTTTACATACTGGTGGAGTTCAGGAAGATGGTGGTAACTCTAATGAATTATGGAGTCATTTTGGATATCTTGATGAGGAATTAAATTTCAATGGAAGTAATATTATCACTTATGCAATGGCTGGATTGAAAAGTAATATGGGTACAATTGCTCATGAAATGTTACATTCTTTTGGGGCAGCAGATTTGTATGCAGTCCATGATGATTTACCAAAGGATAATTGGAAAGGTGTTGGTGATTTTGATATTATGGCTAGCGGAAATTGGGCAGAAAATAGTCAGGGTGAAAGTCGACCTGTATTGCCAATGGCTGCTACAATGAATGTAATGGGGCTAGATAGATTTGAAGAAATTAATCTTGAAGATATTGGGTCAAATGGTGAAATAAAATTTGAATTAAATCCAATGTCTGATTCTGGAATTGCTTATCGAATTAAATTAAGTGAATCAGAGTTCTTATGGTTGGAATTTAGGCACCAAAGTGGGATCGATATGGAATTGCCAGGTTCAGGATTATTAGTAAGTATTGAGGATATTTCTGTTGGGAATATTAGTTTAAATAATGTTAATAGAGATTCTCAAAATCCTTACCTAATCATTGTTGAAGCTGATGGGAATGGTGATTTAATTAGTGGTAGGGATAGTGGCGATAGTTCAGATTTATTCACCAATGGAACTAAATTTGGAAATGATGGTATACAAATAAGAGATAAATTTGGCTTTTTAGTTCCATGGTTAATTGAAATAGATAATAATACTGATGAAAAACTAGAATTTACATTTAATACGGACCAATTACCTATTATTTCGGTAGAATATGAGAGTAATCCTGTAGAATTATTAGAAGGAGAAGAATTTTTTATGGACGTTTCTACAACTGATGATTGTAATTTTAATGCTGAATTATTTGGAGATGATAGTAGAATTTTAAGATTTGAATCGGAATTAAATATTGGCGAAGAAAATTTGGTTTATGGTACATGGGATGAAAGTCCAAATTCAGAAGAAGGTCAACTTTTTGGAATTTTAAAATGTGGAGATATACCTCAACTAAATGTAAAATTTGGATGGAAGTTGATAGGAAATAGAATAGCAACATCATATTTTGAAGGCAAAATTCATTTTGAAGAACTTAGAGATGTAGTGATACCTTTAGAGTTTGAAGGTAATGGTACTAGAACATATCATCTAGAGTATGTAGGTCCATTGGAGAGAATTGTAACATCCCCGAACCAAGTAACTTTAGCTCCTGGTGATGATTTAGTCATAAATATTAATCCTCAGGGATTATTAACACCTGGAATGTATGCAAGAGGGCAAGTAATTCTACATGACGGACTTTACGAACATGATATTGAAGTAGTACTTCAATCCGAATTTATCGAAGGAAGCACCTCTATTCTGAGGTTTATTGGTGGTCCAAGTCAATTGATTTCTATTTCACTTGCATTAGGTGGGGTGTGGTTTTTATTGAGCATTCCTTCTTCTTATCAAAAATTCGAATCTAAGAATGAAGATGAAGAAACACCAGAAGAAGTGACAGAACAAATCTATTATTGATTTTAATCATCAAGTATGCTATCCATAAATTCCTTAAATCTTTTAGATGATTCAGGAAGTTCAATATTTTCTTTTTTACTTTCATCTAATTTATTCCCATCTAAATCAACACCATATCTTGAAATTAATTGTTGGTTAAGTAATTTAATATGCTCTTCAGAATCTCCAAATGATTTTTCTTCCATTTTTGTAATTATTTCATTTAAAAATTCTAATCTTGCGGGATTATGCTCAAGATAAAAAGCGCGTAATTTTTTCTTAAGATCATTTTCTTCAGGAATTAACTTCTCTTTCTTTTCATTTTTCAAATCATTTAATTTAGATTCTAATTGTTCATATTCTCTAAATACTATTTTGTTATTTTTTTGTTTCCTATATTCGTTAGCAAAGACAATAGAAACAAAAATGATACTAGATGTTAAGAAAATGCCAAAACAAATAGCACCACTTTGAATTGATTGTTTTGCAGAGGGATCAGGTGTTCTTAAGTAGCGAAAATCTTGTAATTCAGTCGAAAATATATTTTCGTTACTTGCAAAGTTTTCTATTTTCCTAACAAAACCTAATTCGTCTAAATATGCAACTGAGTAATTGCCTGAATTAACATCTCCTTCAGTGACTAAAATAGAGGGGATGATTCCCAATTCAGTGTTTAATAATTCATAAGATTCTGCTTTGAATATTCTTGTATTTGTTATGTTTTCATTTGTGATTGTTTTATCCCATAATCCATTATTTTCTCTTTCTGCAAATTCTGTAATTAATTCTCTTGATTCCACAGAAATCCATGAATCACCTACAGTGATGCTTTCGGGTGTTAATCCAGTAGTATGTGTTGTGAATTCATGTGTAGTTCTTCTTTCCACATTGTGCTCATCATTGTTTTTTGTACTAAATATCGAAGTTACTACTACTGATCTTTTTGTCCATGACCAAGGACTTTCCGATTGAGTGGTAAGACTTTCTTCATTTGTAGTAATTAATACATACATTTGGTCATTTAGATAATTCGTACTATTGTGTTCCCAATTCAAGCTCATGTTAACTGAATGGGCTGTTTTTCCTCTTTGGCAGAATCCTGAGTAATCTTTCAATTCACATTCTTCAAATGATGCAATTTCTACTTTTAATTCGGTACTTTCAACAATTGAAACATCAGCATCATTATTTTCATTATTTAGATTATTTTTAAAGTCATTAACAATCTTATCTGTATATCCTGAGTATTCAAAATAATCTCCTACAAGATAATCTGCTTTTGTCACATTAAATTCATCATCACTTGATACATTAGATGGGATGATTAGTAGAAATAGAATAGTTGCCATTAATATTGCATATTTCTTCATTTTACCACCTTGTTTGTTCTCCAAAAATTGTTATTGAATTAAAACTACCATCTACCCAGTTAGTCATCAAATCTAGACTTTCTGAACGAAGTGCAATCCCTTCAGCAATTGTACTACTGTTCAATGTAATTGTAAAGGCTGTGAAGATCAAATGAGATTCTAATTCAATTACAATACCATGACTTGCCCAATCATACAGAGTAGTTGTAGAATCCTTGGAAATATTTGATGAAAGATTTACAGAAACAGAATTTGATTGATTCAATGTCCAATTAGTGTATTCTCCTAAGTAATTGATCCTTATTATTTCATTTTCAAGTGAGCTTTCATTTTCTAAATTAATAGTTATATTAAACAACATCATAGAATTTAGTGTTACATTATTTGGGTCAAATGAATTGTCGAAAACGATTTCTATTTCTGAAGTTTGTATTTCTCCAGGGGTAAATGAGTTTAATTCAGAGTAAGCAGGAACTCCTAAAATTATGTCTTCTGTCCATTCAACGACAGAACCTCTAATGGAAGGACAAAACCACTTGTATTCTGTGGCTTCCCCTTCACTATTTGTTTGTTCAACATAAGATGCTTGCTCACATTCAGGCCATTCTATTGGAGGTTCACTGTAATTATTGTAACTATATGCCCTTTCTTTCAATTTTTCATTTGAAGGAGGTGAAAAATATCCTGCATCACCGTCCCAAGATTCATTTTGAATGTATGTTTGAGTCCATGTTTCATTCCATAATGTAGGGTAATCAAAATATTCAGCATCCGAATCAAACTCTCTTGTTATTTCAGTATCTAATAATAGTTCTACTCCAGCTAAATGTTCCAAATCGATTTTTACATTTGTCACCTCACGCAATTTTGCATGGTCTGAAACTCTATACCAGAATGTAGCAGCATAATCAACTAACATTGTTCCTGTAATTAGTCCAATTACTGGTGCTGGGAATGTACCAACTCCTATGTATGAGCCTTCTTGTTGAATTTCGTAAACTGTATGATTTTGAGATTTATATTCTATGGTTTTGATATCTAAAACTGTTCTTGTAGTTTGCCCACTAAGTGGCTGCCCTATTACAGTACCATACCAATTTGGATCTGTTGGGTCAATTAAGGATGCTACGTCTAATTCTGTATCAAAAACCCATGTGTCGCCAATAACTTTGCTGTAAAGATATAAATCTGGAGGAATTACTTCCGAATCATCAATTTCTGCTAAACCAGAACCTAAATTTAAACTCATTAAGAAAAAAAGTAGGGATACTAGAATCGCTCTTAAGCGTCTAGAATTAGTCTGCATTAGTATTCCGAGCAGTTTCTGATAGAAAACCTAGACCATCAGATAACAATAATCTAAGCCTTTCCAGGAGACCATCTGCATAATTCAATAAAACAAATTTCATTGTCAATTTCCATTGCACATAACCAAGATTTATTCACACCAGCAGCTAATCTTGCTGCTAAGCAAGCCTCATTCCAATTTTTAGGGGATTCACAATTAGGGACAATAAGCCATGGTGCATGTTGAGTGGTTAATTCCCCGCTATAGACTCTCCATCTACATCCATATTTGAAACCAGGTCTTGGCCATAATCCTTTTTCTAATAAGTATGCATATATTTTACTGATTTCATCTAGTTTATTTGAATTGAATACAGATTCTAGCCATAATTGCTCAATTTCAGCAAGCCATACTCCACTTGCTTGTGGAACACCTAGTTGAGGTAGTGGCATTTTGTCTGTGTCGAGAGGAATCCAAAAACCATCTCCTGAAGGGATTCTTTGTTTCCATGCTTCATTAATAATTTCGTAATCAGTTTTTTTCAAATCAGAGGGAGTTTTTAAATTTCCTTCTGGGTTAGTAATTTTTAATCTATATGCAGTTACGTCAAATTCATCATCAACTACAAGAATTTCTGCCATTCGGTTATTTTTTTGAACAGATTTCGCCCATTCATATAACTCATTCCATTTGATTTCAGAACTATTCATTACCCACCTTATTTCTGCCGAAGGAACCTCTCTAGTGGGATGTTCTCCTCTTTTCCAACGCAAACCCCATGATTCAGTATTTAGTTCTAATTCAGAAGCATCAGAAAGAATAAGTAAATCTCCAGGTTCTCGAATTGTATTCATTACAGCAGCTCGGTGCAATAGGTATGGGTCTTCTAAAAGAATTTCATTAAGCCAATTATGATCAGGTAATGGAAGATGTCTGTGCCAATGGCAAAAAAGAACTTCTTCAGGAGTTAATAGTGTGCCTTCGCTTATTTGAATTCCAATTGCAGACTTGTTCCATAGTCTGCTTCCTATGCTTCCAGAGACTAACCATTTATCTTCATGTTTAGTTGGTGGTTTGTGTCTTCCATCACCTTCAGAACTTCCAATTAATTCTGTATTTATGCTGCGAATTCCACGCTCACGAGGCCTTCCAGCCCCCCTTCCGTTTTGCTGCCGCATGTATCGGCGGTAATGTTTCCACTTTTTGATTACGTGGTATAAGGATAAATTCTAGTAACATCTCAGAGTGTTTGAGTCAGATGGTTAATTCTCTATTAGATACCTTTGAGCAAACAGAAAGGATCTTGTTACATTTACTTGAAAATGACATGGGAGATGAAATATGGGATTTAAGTGGAAAGGTTGCACAAAAGGGAATTTGTTTTGCAACAGGCATTTCAAGAAAACATGTGAGCAGGCCACTTGAAAAATTAGAATCGAATGGATTAATTGAGAAAGATAGTGGTAGACCAGATGGTTATAGGCAAAGAGTTTTAATTTATAGAATGACAAAAAAAGGTCGTAATGCTGCTAATAAATTAAGAAGAAATGTATTGGATAGGCCTAGTCCATTTTATGAAAACAAAACGATTGGTTCAAGTATTGATGAAAATGAATCACTTGTTGAATGGTTATCAAAAATACGTACAGACGGTACAAGGGAAGAAAATATTGAAGATAGAGCTAAAGATGATGGTGAGCAATTATTAAGAAAATTGATTAAAACTGCAATGAGAGACGGCGTTCTTAGTGATGATGAAAGGATATTAATTGATGAATTAGTTGAACAATTATCTTTGAGTAATGAATCTTTAAAAGGTATAATTGAGGAAGAAAGATTAGAGTTGGAAAAGATTTCTTCAGGTGCTGAATCGGTATATGTCGAGATGCTTGATAAAGTATGGGCAGATATTGGAGTTGGCGAAAGTACTACAGCATTATTGGATGCATTAGCAGAATCATTGAGATTAAATCCATTGAACAGGAAAAGGTTAGAAGTTGTTACAAGGAAAAAACATTCTCTTTTGAAAACTTTTGATCCGTCTTACCAACCATATATTGAGGCGATTTGGATTGCAATGTCTGATGAATCTATTAGTTTAGAAGAGGATGCTATTCTTCGGTCACTTCGATTGAGTTTAGGAATTGATGAAGATTTAAATTCACAAATAATTGAAGCAATCCGTTCACTTTTATCTGAATCAAATTAGTTAATTTTCCGCCTTAGTTATATTCTTGCTTCTCTTGCAATGGTTTGGGCTGGTGGTACGCGTTAAGGTAATAAAAACAATATTAGTTGTATTCATTATGATTTTTTCACTATATTCTATGATGCCTCTAGGGTTGAATCAACCATTAAATGAAGGGAAAATCCTTAGTATTTTTACAGATCAAGATGGAGAAACTGGCAGTTTAGTTCATGGCTGGGCAATTACAGGAAGTAGTTCCTTGACATTTCAAAGTGATTTGTTAAATGATTTCGATATTGACTCTCAAGATGATATTTATGCAGTTGGTAGTTTTACTGATACAGAAACGTTTGGAAGTACTAATCTTCAATCTTCAAGTAATAATGATGGATTTTTGGCGAAAATTTCAGAAGAAGGTACTTGGGAACTTGTGAAGAAATTTTCGGGTTCTTATGATTTATCTTTGGAAAAAGTATCAGTTAATTCTGCAGGAAATATTGCCGTTGCAGGACATTTTTCAGATGAGAGTATTAGTTGTGATGATTTAACAAATGTAAATATTGATTCTGATGGAGGTTCTAATGATATTTTTGTTGCAGTTCTTGATAGTAATTTCGATTGTGTTTGGATGAATACTGTTGGTGGAGAAGATAATGATGCGGTAAATGAATTGATTCTCAATGACGATGGTACTGTTTTGCTAGGCGGAATAATTCAAGACATTGTTTACTTTGGTTCTGAAGGTACAGATGGAACTGCAGAAGATGGTTTTGTTTCTAAGTTTACTAATCAGGGAGATATGAATTGGGGTTACCGCATAAATGGAATTAATGACCAATCAGTAAATGCAATTTTAGTTAACTCAGATGGAAGTATATATGTTGGAGGAGATTCTGATAATAAAGCAGAAATTGATGGAGGAGGAGAAGGTAAAAGTTCCAATAAAGCAGGCTTTATGCTAAAATTAGATAATATGGAAAATATTCATTCATTAGTGCCAATTCCAGGCATAGTAGTCGATATTGAAAAGAATCCAGTAAATTCAGACATCTTCATTTCAGGAACATTTTCAGGAGCAAAAGATTTCGGTGGGGAATCAATCACTAGTGCAGGCTATAGGGATGTTTTTGTTAGCAAATATATGTTCCCAGATAATTATTCAAATATTAATCAAGCATCTAGTAGTGATGTTGTAGATTTATACTCAATGGAGTTTACTCCAGATGGAAATGTTCTTTTGAGTGGTTCCTGGGGAAAACTATTCGATGATTTTGGTTTAACTTTTGGAAGCCTTAGTATCGATTCTAATGATTATATTGATGCATTTGTAGCTAGTTTAGACCCTTATGTTGGATGGAATTGGGCTATTAGAGGCACTTCAGATAGAGATGATATTGCTGTAAATGCGATTGAAGATTCTAAAGGATCTTTAATCATAGGTGGTAGTTTTGCGATTTCTCATGAAAATGAAATAGAAAATGCAATTCCTGATGGGTTGGAACTTATTGGAACAACACTTGAACCTACAAGTAGACAATCTCATATGTTTGTTTGGAAATTACTTGTAGATACAGATATGGATGGTATAGGTTCCATGAATGATGACTGTGAAGGAGGAGAAACAGGATGGACATCAACTCCTACTACAGATAGAGATTCTGATGGTTGCAGGGATGCTGGAGATACCATTAATAGTGGAGGAGAAGATTCTGATGATGATAATGATGGGGTTACGGACTTTGAGGACAACTGCCCCAGAGGAGAAATCAATTGGGTTTCAGATATTTCTAATGATCCAGATGGAGATGGTTGTAAAATTGATTTAGAGGGTCCATTTTTAGAAAATGATTTAGATTCAGACGGAATTATTGATGAACTTGATATCGATCCAACAGATTCTGTAATACGTAGTTCACCCACACAAGGAACAAATATAGAGGATTTACCCGTAAATGCAAGTTTTAATCGTACAGATTATGTTGATGTTCCTCAATTACCGATGCTTGGAAATGATGATGGAACTGGCACAGATTTAGATAGTAGCTGGTTTGATGTTGATGGTGATGGTGATTATGATTTTTTACAATCAGGAAAAATATACAGAACAATAAATGGAGAACTTGAATCCACTAATTCGATGAGTTACTGTGATGGTAATGATTGCGATGGGCCTTTATCTGTAGGAGACATAAATGGTGATGGGCGTTTAGATATTGTAGATTCTTATGGAGTTCATTTGAATTATGGTAATGGATTTACTAGTTCTGTAGATTGGATGCCAGAAGAAACCTGTACAGGAGTAGAAAATTATATTGTTTCAGAAGTGGCTTTAGGAGATCTTAGTGGTAATGGTAGGGCGGATTTGTATATCGGATTTCAAGGAGAAGCTGATTGTATTTATTATGCAAACAATATGTATTCTCTAGGAGATCCGATGAGTGAATTATTCTCTTTAGAGGAAGCCCCAGGTGAAATTGCACCAACGAGTATGGATAAAATCGGCACAACAACAGCCGTAGAACTTGTTGACTTCAATCAGGATGGAATGTTAGATATTGTTAGATTAATTAAATCATCATATTTACAAGTGATATTTAATGAAGGGATGTCTAGTGCTCAACCATTTTACCCAAATTCAATGGGTAATTATCAATCTTTACCAATTCCATCAGCAGAAGAAATTGATGTTGGAGATTTAGATGCAGATGGAGATGTAGATGTTTTGGTTGCTACAACGCATGAACAACCAGATAGGATTTATCTTAATAATCAGACAAATGGATTGCATAACTTAACACTAGAATGGACGTCATATCAAAATACATATTCATCAAGAGCAAAGATTTCAGATATTGACGGCGATGGTGATTTAGATTATTCTCTTGGTGGCCTTGTATATCTAAATCCTGCATCAGGTGTTGTTAATGATGCTGACAATGACGGAATGTCGGATGATATTGATGGTTGTATTGTTAACAGGAATTATTTTACAAATTCGTTAGTGGACTTTGATGGCGATGGATGCCATGATTTGCTAGATGACTTGGATGATGATGACGATGGAGTGCTAGATGAAGATGACAACTGCCCTAGTGGTGATATTTACGGAACAACTTCGTTTGTCTCTACTCCAGAAAATGATCTTGATGGTGATGGATGTGAAGACGGTCGAGATGATGATGCTGATGGTGATGGAGTTCTCGATGACTTAGATGAATGCCGATATTCAGATCAGGATAGAATATGGGAAGTTGATACCGAGGGAGTTGAGTATGATTCTGAAGGAGTACCTGCAGAAGAAGGTTCTGAATTAGGTTGCCATCCTGGAGAAAGTGACAAAGATAATGATGGCGTATTTGATGAAATTGATGCATTACCTAGGGATGGTACACAAGATACAGATTCAGATGGCGATGGATTCTTTGATAATCCTCCACCAGCTACTCTTGCTGATGATTGCCCTGGAAGGGCAGGAACCTCAACAGTTGACAGAAAAGGTTGTTCAGATCAAGATGGCGATGGTTGGTCAGACATAGGTGACAAGTATCCTTTTGATTCAAGTCAATGGGCAGACCCTACCGATGATACAGATGGCGATGGATTATTTGACACTGAAGACAATTGTCCAAATGAGCCTGGTGGTTCAGGTTATGATTCTCAAGGCAATCCTACAGATAGAATAGGTTGTAAAGATTCAGATGGAGATGGATGGTCAGATGCTGATGATTTATGGTTAGTTTCAGATGGTGCTGATGCCTATCCAAATGACCCAAATAAGCATATTCTCGAAGATGAGAACGGTAACACTGATGAGGGTGAAGGAAATAACACTGGCAACGGTACAGGTAATGAGGGTGATAATTTGAACATAGATACAAGTTCTGATATGACGATGTATTATGTTGGTGCAGGTATCCTTGCCTTCTTATTATTGCTTGTTTTTGTCATCTGGATGATGAGAGGCAGAGATGATGACGATGAAGATTATGACGAATATGCTGAAGAATTACTTTCAGATGAGGAAGTTGTTGGTGGAATGTTCAGAAAGAAAACTCGTAAGAAACAAAGAGATGATTATGGTTATGGAGACCAAAAAGCACAAGTTGGATTCGGTCAAAGACCAGGAGCAAGACCATCTATGCAATCAGGAGAACAAAGACAATATCAAGATACAGGATATTATGGTGAAGAATCTAGACACGATTCTTACTATGGTGGTTCTGGAGAAAGTGCAAATGTTGGTTCAGGATATACACCTACAAACAACATGAAAGGTAAAGTTGGTGATGATGGTTACGAATGGTTAGAATTCCCAGAGAATACTGATCGTTGGTGGTGGAGAGAAAAAGAAGGAGACACTTGGTCAGCTTGGGAGTGAGGTGGTTTTTATCACAGATACAGAAGAATACGATGTTATTGATAATTTCAAAAAACTTAGAGATTGTGTTGAGAATTCAGCAAATAAATCTGTGATTGTAGTTGGTGATGTAATGCTTGATAGATACATCTTTGGCTTTGCAAATAATTTGAATCATACCGCTCCAGTTCCTGTTTTAAAAGAAACAGGAAGGCAATCTGGAGCAGGTGCGGCTGCACATGTTGCCAGAAGTTTGCATGACTTAGGATTGAAACCACTTTTATTTTCAGCAATAGGAAATGATTCTAATGGAGTAGAATTAGAAGAATCATTAGAAAATATTGGGATTGACACTAGTAATTTAATTATGATCGAAGGTAGAAAAACTACAGTTAAAACAAGATTGATTGGTAGTCGTGAAAGTTTAGTTCATAACAAGCAAATGTTACTAAGATGGGATAGTGAAGATTCAGAACCTTTACAGGAAGAATTACAAAAACCGATTTTGGATGCTGTTCTAAAAGCAATACCAGATAGTAATATTGTAGTAATCTCAGATTATGGAAAAGGAGTTATTAATCCAAATGCGGCAAAAGAAATAATTTCATGTGCAAAATCAGCAAATGTACCTGTAATATTTGATCCAAAATTAACTGGTTTACCTTATTCAAATGGTTCAGATGCAGTATTGTTTCAGTCAAGAGGTATGGAGTTAATGCGTAGACGTTTAAATTATGAAACTACTGATGAAACCGCTCAACATTTACTTGAAGAACATAAGTGGGGTGGATTATTTGTCATTAAAGGAAAAGATGGAGTGACATTGCATAGATTGGATATGGATTCCGTAACAATACCTTGTAATTTATCTCAAACACTTCAACAAATAGGACTTTTAGATGCAGCAGCAGCAGCATTATGTGTTTCATTAGCACATGGATTAGATGTTGATGATGGAGCAGTTCTAGTTAATGCAGCATGTGAATGTGTGCTGCAAGGTGAGGATATGGATGGTTATGTCTTGACGAAAAAAGGACTTGCAACACGTCTTGATGAAACTGCTTGGCAAATGCAAATTTCACAAAGATGAGTTGACTCAAATGAGTAGTTGGGCTTTTGGAACAACAGCAGATGTAGGGATGAGATGTTATTCAAATTCTGAAAATAGATTATTAGAGGAAGCTGTTGCAGGGATGCAATCAATATTATTATCCACCAAAGGAATAGAATCATTAAAAAAATTAACTAGAGATACAGGTTCGTTCATTTTAACTACAGATACAGATGAATGGACCTCTATACTAGTATTACTTCTTGAAGAAGTATTATTCAGAGCAGAAGCTAAAGATGAATGGATTTGTGATTTACAAGTGATTACAGAATTAACAGATAATCAAAAGATAATTGCAAATGTACAGTATTCTAAGGTGAATACAGATAACTTGGAATTAGAAATTGAGATCAAGGCAGTAACACTTCATGAACTAGCATTTGCATTTGTTCCAGAAGGTGCATTATTACCTAGCAAGTGGCCTGAAGTGCCCTCTTTTGAGGGCCCAGGTTGGTATTGTGATGTTGTTTTTGATATCTAATCTTCAGAATCATTGTTTTCTTCAATTATTTCTGGTGCAGTCTTCTTAGATTTCTTTTCTACAGCATCAGCAACAATATCTGCAGGTCTTGGTCTTCCACCTCTTGTTTCAATTTGGACTTCAATTCTAGATCGCACACGTTCCAACATTAGTCCGTGATGTGGACCTAATAATCTCATCATGAGAGCTCTTTCATATGCTTCACTAATTTGCTCTAGAGTAACAACATCTTCACAATCTAATAATTCATCTTCATACCTCATTGCACGTCGATCTCTTGTGACAAATGCAAACCCTAGATACAATACACTTGGAACACCAATGAATACTCCAATAAGATCCCATGCGCCTAATTCAACATTTGCTCCAGGTATCCAAACTCCACCCCATGGAGTTTCACCAGATTTGTATGGGCTTGTTCCAGCAACCAATTCTTCCATGTCACTTGAACCATCATTATCATCATCTGGGTCAAGGTTATCTCCTAAACAGTCATTATCTCTGTCTAACCATTCTGAAGGGCTATCTGGGAATTCATCATATATTTGTTTAATAACAATAGTTCCATCAGCCATTACTTCTTCTCCGAATAGTATTTCATCAGGAATTTTTAGGCATGTTCTTATTTCTTGAGTTTCAGTATCTTCATAAGAATATTCTTCAGCAAAAATATCTTTCAAACCATCATTATCCCTATCGTCTTCTGAAGGGTCTCCATTATACCCTGAACTATTATCTCCTTTACCATCTTCATCATCATCTTTCCATTGAGTATATTCATCTGGGAATAAATCTTCAAAATCATCATGGCCATCATTATCTCTGTCGTTAATACATGGTCTGAAATTATCGATTTCGTTATCATAACATATGTCTGAGTTGTCACCAATTCCATCACCATCTGAATCTTGCCATTCAGTTGAATCATTTGGAAACGCATCGGGGTCTCTTCCATTTGGATTATCTCCGTACCCATCACCATCAGTATCTTCACATTGGGTAGGATCTGTAGGGAATCTGTCTGGGTTGTTTCCTTCTTGATTATCACCACAGTTATCACCATCATAATCAGTCCATTGAGTCCCATCATCAGGGAATACGTCAGCAAATGGACCTGTTGGATTATCTCCGTATCCATCACCATCTAG
>CATFLP010000076.1 GCA_949514915.1 Methanobacteriota archaeon
CAGAACATTTTGCTTTGGCTACCATAAACTCCCCTAAGTCAACCCACATAGTATTCTAATAAAAACCTTGTAATTTATTCCCATGTTTTCTGAAAAGAAATCCACCTTCTTTCTGCGGCGTCCGCTTCCCGAAATCTCCTTTCACATGCCGCAGGATTTCCACATACATGAGTGGGGTCTCTTCCCCTATGAAAATTACAGGCCTTCTCCCACAACCTTCTAGCCGCCTCACTGCAATATGTCATTAGTACCTCCTCCTAGGTTCTGTGGAACATTCATGATTACCCCAACCTCTCCTTATGGAATGATTAGGAAAGTCCAATGGTTTCCACCTCTCATTATTTTGTACCATAAGGATATCTTCATGACAATACTTACATTTTGTTTTGAATTTTTTACCCATTTTTCCAACTCCATTTCCTCAAATCAATTTCTCCCAATACATTTTATTAATGCCGCTTTAAATACTAAATAGTATTTTTTGAATTAAGAAGAATCATTTGTCCAAATTTCTATTTTTGTATAAACTTGTGTTGGACTATATGTTCTTGTAGGTTCAACAATAATTTTTGAAATAGAATAGTTTAGTGAATTAAATAATTTTTTAATTTGTTTTTTTATTTTGTCAATATTTTTAGATTCAATAATGCACCATGCCCTCAAAACAGCAGTTGTTTTTAGATTCAATAATTCAATTAAGAAAGGCAAATGATCAAGAGTTGAATGGGGAATATTGACCAATAATAAATCGTAAAAACCTCTATTTTGCACATCTAAAATTAATTTTTGAGCATCTTCACATTTCAGATTTATTGAAGATTTTTCTTTATTATTTTTAATCAGATTTTTTTCTAAAATAAGGGAGACTTGTGGGTTTAAATCATTAGCGAGAATGAGGTTTACAAGGCCCTTTTCGTTAAGAAGTGGCATTAAAGCAGGTCCAAATCCAGCATATGCATCACAAACATTTAATCCCCGCCCCAATTTATTTTTTAGAATTTTAGCACATTCTAATGTTTCTAATCTTTCAGTAGCTAATCTTGGAGAATAATATCCTTTTGTTGGATCTACAATAAACTCAATACCATTTTCTTTAATCTTTGTTTCACCCCCCAATTCTTTTGAACCCCCAATTAACTTAAGTTTACGAATTCGGAAATCCCCCTTTACTCCTAAATCTTGAAAGACTCTTGTGGAGTTATTATTTTGTAAAAGTAATGCTTCAGCGATTTCATTAGCATATTTTTCAATATTTTCATCAATTTTAATAATTATGATTTCACCAATTTGATCAAATGATTGAGGCCAATATTGGTTGTATTTATTTAGAATATTTTTGCTTATTTTTTGTTCAAGAAATCCCAAATAATTTGAAGGGATGGGTGCAGAAACTACTTTTTCAATAATTTTGAATTGAGACAGAGGCGGAGGGATGATTTCAGGAAAGAAATCGGATAAGGGCAAAGCTCTTTCATTATTTTCTTTTTGAATATTGTATCCACGTTCCAACCAATCATTTGAAATTAAAAAAGCCCTCCATTTTTCAGTCTCTTTGCTGGGAACGACCAAATAACGCATCGGATTCGGCATGACTAGAGGTGCCTCTTGTTTTATGTCTACGGAAAAGAATTTTTCAACTTCAGGGCTTTGGTTAATTGGCTTAGGCCCGGGCAATATTGATTTACTAACCTTGGGAGCCGTTGAAGCAATTAAAAATTGTAAGTATGTTTTCATTGAGGGATATACGGCACATTTGCAAAAAAATGATTTAAAAGATATTCAAGATAGATTTGGGAAATGGGATATTTTAATGAGAGGAGCGGTAGAAAAGCCCGATGAATTATTACAATTAGCAAGTCAAGAGTCAGTGGGATTGGTAATAATAGGAGATGTGTTACAAGCAACTACGCATATTGATTTAATTTTAAGGTGCCAAAAATTAGAGATACCAACACATATCATCCCAGGGATTTCAATTACAACATTAATTGGAGAAGTAGGGCTTCAAGCATATCGCTTTGGGAGACAAACAACGATACCATATAGTTACAAGTCTTATTTACCAACTTCACCCTTGGAAGTAATATTAAAAAATAAGAAAAACAATTTACATACATTAGTATTATTGGATTTAGATCCAACAGGCATGGGAGAAAAAATTCCCCAACCTATGTCCCCATTTGTGGCCATCGATATATTGAAAAGTATGTGTGAAAAGTTACAAAGTGAAGGAGAGCCGATGATTGAAGATATTGGTAGTTGGAAAGCAGTCCTTTGCTCAAATTTAGGAACAAATAATCAACAGATTAAATACGCAACATTAACACAATTATCAGAAATTGAATTAGAAGGAATGCATTGTTTAATAGTTCCAGATTCACCCCATGAATTAGAATCTTTAGCATTAGAAAGATGGGAGATTGATTAATATGCCAGCACCATCCAAAGTTAATTTTCCTGGTCAAAAGCAAAGAATGAGGATGCGAGGAACAAAACAAGCTTCCAAAGATATTAAGCAAAAACTAAAGAAAAATTTAGCAAATTTAATTGAAAGTCCAGAAGAATTATTGCCTATTTATAATGGGCCAATAAGAATAAAATGGGGCCGAAAGAGCCCAGTATTTACCACAATTCAGGAAATAAACAAAATTATTGAAAATAGATTCGATAGGAAATGGCTATCTAAAAGAATGGTATCAAAAAGAGGAGACCCTCTTGCTAAAGCTTGGGCAGGAGCAATGCTTGCAGCACAGGAAGAGGATTATTCTACAGTTTCAGTATTCCAACATCCATTGTATGGCTCTGCAAGTTATATGCGTAGAGGAGACGCTAGAGCAGGATTTTTAGCAGGAGTTCAAAATCAACATAATCCCAGATTAAGATTACTTCCTTGGGAAGAACATGCAAAACGAGGATGGTGGTTTTTCAGTTCAGTAAACAATTTTGTTTGTCCAGGGAAAATACCAGAAGTAGAAAATAGTTGGATTTTAGGAATTTTAGAACGCTGTAAATTAAATTTTGAAATTATTTCTGATGAATTAATAAGTACAAGCGATCTTGATTTAGAAGCAATACAAGAAAATAAATTTGTAGATACAGGGTATTTCAAATTGAATTTTTCAAATGGCACAACATTTGTATTTAGTGAAGATGCATTAAAAAATGAACAAAAGGAACCACTTATAATGCACTTTGCACTTGGAGTGTTACCTCCAAAACTTTCTGATTTCACAGATGTTGAATTTATTTGGGCACCTGATGGGTGGGAGGGAGATTTACCAGAAAAATCATTAGAAACAGTTGAAAATATTCTTACAGGTTGGCTTAATTTAGTAATTCCTGAAAAATCCTTAGCAACATTATGTAGGAAAGCAATTTTAGAAGGAATTAATGATGGTTTTATTTTACAAGAAAAATGGTATTCATTAGAGAATAAAAAGCAATTTATTGATTCATTATCAGGTAATGACTTAGAAAAAGTAGCAGTACAAAAATTGTTTGAAATAATCCCTAAAGAAGGCTTTTATGTAAATTTAGAAGGAGAAATAGTATGGAAAGAAGAAACAAACTCAATTTGGCTTGAATCCGAATCAATTCATTTGTTATTAGTTTCTATGTGGGAAGATTATGGTTTAGAATTATTAAATTCTTTATTTGATTTAGATGAAAATACTGCTTTGGAGATACATTCTAAACAATTGAAAAAGAAAGAAGCCTTTGGTAATTTTTTACGCAAATTAAACAAAACAAATAGCATTCAAAAAACACTTTCTAAGTTCCCTTGGCAAGATATAGAATTCAAAGGGCCCTGTGGAGTTGCCCATGCTTTGGTTATGCTTGCTCGTTCAGAAAGTGTCGGAGTCTCGTGTTCTTATGCAACAAAGATACGAGGTACTTTAGAAGAAGAGGCTATTGCATGGAGTTGGTTATTAATTCATAAAAAGCAATCAGGTAAAGATTGGAAATTCAATCCTTCAGCAAGAGACCTAGGAGGAGATTGGGCAATTTCCTTAGGTAAACTTTGGGACGAAAGTGCAAAGGTTGGTGAAGAAGGTCCAGAGGGGTATGTATCTAAAATGAATGAATTACAAAAAACAACAGGCAC
>CATFLP010000077.1 GCA_949514915.1 Methanobacteriota archaeon
CATATGGAAAAGCGTCATTTACATCAGTAATTCCGTCATTATCATCATCTTGATCTGCATTATCTCCGATTCCATCTCCATCTGTATCATCCCATTCATTCGGATCATCAGGGAAATCATCTGAATTATCTCCGATTCCATCTCCATCCCAATCTGCCCATTCAGTAGCATCATTAGGGAATGCGTCAGAATTATCGCCAAAACCGTCTCCATCAGAATCTGCTGACTCAGTTGAGTCATTTGGCGCCCAATCTGAGTTATCACCAACACCATCCCCATCTGAATCTGCCCATTCAGTAGCATCATTAGGGAAAACATCCGAATTATCACCTACACCATCCCCATCTGAATCTTCCCATTCATTTGGATCATCAGGAAAAGCGTCATTTTCATCATCAACACCATCTCCATCTGTATCTGTAACTGGAGGTATGTCTTCGTCAATTGTCCAACTAAGTGATGCCCAAGAATCTCCTGATGTTGCGCCATTATTGTTCACTTTATTTACAGCTATTTGCAAAGAAACTTGACCACTTCCACTAGCAGGTGCTGTCCATTCAAAACTCCAACTTGTTCCACCATCATTAGTATGTGTTGCACTTAATCCTGAAACTTTTGTATTAGGTCCTGGATTTGATAGTGTTCCTAGATCAACTGTAAAAGAAAAGCCTGCATTTGATGCTGATTGTGCCATTCCAATTGTAACTAAATAATTTTGTCCAGGTGTATAATCTGTTGGGAATCCTGAATGAGTTGGAGTAATTGAACTAGAACTACCTCCATGACAAGAGCAACTATTGGAACTATTGTATTTACCTCCAGAATTAGCTTCTACCGCAGATCCTGCGAATAAAATTATGAAAGAGAATAGTAATAATGAAATGTAAAATGTTGTTCTTTTATTCGTAATCATAGATTAGTCCAGAACATATTGTGTATAATTAACTAATGGTTTATTTCTTATGAGTCATACTTTCTACTAGAGCCACTAAATTCTTCTGCTGGATACTTTTTTTTATTCAATTCTAATTTACGTCTAGAATTCTCAATGGGATCTATATCGAATAAAGAGCACATCCTAAGCAAATAAATTTGCACATCCGCAATTTCATCAGCAATATCTGTTAATTTCTTTTTATCTGACATGATTTCTGATGTTGTTGGCGAATCCCATTGTAAGCATTCTAACAATTCTCCTGCTTCAATTGCAACTGACATTGCTATGTTTTTAGGTGTATGAAATTGTTCCCAATCACGTTCTGATACAAAATTTGAAATTTCATTCATCAATTCATTTAGGCTCATAATTGCAATACAAAAAGGCAAAGTGTATTGCATTTTTGATTATCAAATCATTTATTAAATGTCATAAAGAAGGCTAATTCATGCCAAAGAGCAAAATCAAAGATTTACCCCCAGAGCCAAAAAGAAAAAGAAGAGGAAGTCGCGACTTATACGAATTTATTGCCTTAACATTATGGATTACATCCCTTTTGTCAACAACATTAATGCTTATTTTTGCCAAGGGGGAAATGTCTCCATTCGGAGAATACGTATTTACTTGGGATAAATTTGAGGAAGTTACCTACTTTTTAGCAACTTTTTGGGTTCTATGTAGTATTTCTCTATATTTATTTGATAAAAACGCAATAGATAGAGAAAATGAAGATTTTGAATATCACATGAAAAATTTTAAGGAATTAAGAGACAATATTATTGAATTAGAAAAAGAGAAAATAGAATTAGAGAAAAAGAAATTATCTGAAGAACTCTCTAAAGAATAGCAAGATACCCAGGGAGTGGGTAATAATGGACAAATTGTTGCTCCACTAGATGTTAAATCTGATGATTTAATTCAATCAGAAAAAGAAAAAATAAAAAATAAATTGATGTTGAATATTAAATTCCAAGACTCAGAAGTTAATATTCCAGCATATATTGTTCCTGTTGGTTTTTTGACAATAATGTTTATGATATTCATAGAGCCTTTGACATTGCTAATTGGTGTTCCTATTGTAATCTCATTTATGGGAGGAATAGTTATGGAAAAAATATCACTAGATTACGAAAAAAATCTAATAAATAAAAATTCAAATGATTTTATCTCTATTTTGGAAGAAGAGTAACTATAGTTCAACTAACATTGCAACAGCATTTCCTCCGCCTAAACAAAGACTTACTATTCCATTCTTAGCTTGTACTCTTCTCATAGCTTGAAACATGGTAATTAAACAACGAGTCCCCGATGTAC
>CATFLP010000078.1 GCA_949514915.1 Methanobacteriota archaeon
ATGAGATTATCCCCTCCAGTTCCAGATGGCTGGAGTGTAGATCCTCAATGGATAGATATTCCAAGATTACCTCCAAATGGTTACTTGTTTTTGAAATTTGCAGTTAGGCCTAATGTAATGCCAACTGGAGATACCGAAATTTTAGATAATAAGCTTAGTATCGCAACAGGATATAGAGTTAGACAAGGAACAGTCAATGTATCATTAAGGGTTGAAAACAAAGGTATGGAGGATTTACACAATGTTTTGATTTCACCCTGGTTACCTCCATCATTTATTGCGGCATCCGTGCCAAAAATTAGACATTTACCTTCGGGAGGAACGGCACATATACGTATGCCAATAGCGATTGACTTTGGTCAAGGGAGAAGTATGATGGTGTGATAAATTATCCAATTTGAATATGTTGCTATGCAAATTGAATTAAAAATGCAAGTAACATGATATACTAGATAAAAAAAGGAGAAAACAATAGGGGGAATACTATGAGGAGAGAAAATATAAGAACGAATGAAGAAGAAGTATCCGCTTCAATTGGAATTGGTGCAATGATTGTATTTATTGCATTAATTTTAGTTGCTGCTGTTGCATCAGCTGTAATTATTCAAACAGGTGAAAAATTACAACAAAATGCACAACAAACTGGCGATGATACTAGAGAAGAAATTGGTGGAAAAGTCACCATTATCACTGTATGGGTTGCAGATCAATCTGACTGTGATGCTGATGGTGGTGCTGGTGGTGCTCCTGATGATGACAAATGCGTCACATTAGTGTTTGAATTAGCAGCAGGAAGTGAACCAGTAGATGAAACAAACGTCATATGGACAATAATTTGTAATGATGGCGCAGGTAATATGGTGTCTATTTGGGGAGACTTTGTTGGTGATACTCCAGGAACAGATTCAGTCGGCACAGATACTGTGAATGTAGATAATTCAGCAAAGGGAGATACAACATTATCACCTGGTGAAGTTTACATGATTGATTTAAAGGTTGAAACAGACGATAC
This sequence comes from Methanobacteriota archaeon, assembly GCA_949514915.1. Taxonomy (GTDB): domain Archaea; phylum Thermoplasmatota; class Poseidoniia; order Poseidoniales; family Poseidoniaceae; genus MGIIa-I. The sequence continues at coordinate 1,013 of CATFLP010000078.1, forward strand.
TGACACACCTTCTGAGTCAGAATGTGCACCAGAAATTGGTGAAGAACACACATTAATTATTTCTGTTGAAGGCGGAGGAACAACTTATGAAACAATGTCTTACAACAGTATAACTGAAGGAGATACAATTGTTTAAGGAGATGATATTTATGAAATCAACAAAAACAAATTTAGAAGAAGATAATTTAGCAGCAATTGGTATTGGAGCAATGATTGTATTTATTGCACTTATACTAGTAGCAGCAGTAGCTTCAGCAGTTATTATTCAAACTGGTGAAAAATTACAACAAAATGCACAACAAACTGGAGACGATACACAAAGAGAAATCGGAGGTAAAATCACAATTAATAGTGCATATGTAGAGGATGCTAGCCACATGAGATTATATTTTGAATCTGCTCCAGGTAGTGGAATCTTAAGTACAAGTAAAATCACATGGCAGGTTGCATGTACTAACTCTGATACTGATGGTAATGGCGTTGATGACGATCATGGGAATGATGGTTATCAGTTCACTGCTGCAGCATTTGACAATGGTGTTGCTAATGGACAATCAGGAGATACATTCTTGATGAGCAATCCTCAAGCAACTACGCCAGAATCAGATAATGCTCAAGATAATATCAACCCAGGTTCTGCTTATGTTATTGACATAGATGTAACTGGTGGTGGCGGTGCAGGTCAAGATTGCCAATTTTCAGATGTTGGCATTAATGGCGAATTAACATTATGGATTCATGTCGAAGGTGGAGGTTCCACTTACGAAGTAATCCTAATTACTGACACAACCGCAGGTTCATTA
>CATFLP010000079.1 GCA_949514915.1 Methanobacteriota archaeon
GCAATGGGCTTCAGTTTTGGAACAGGATCCATGACCATTACTGACCACTCAATTGAAGAAGATAATGATGCTTTAAAAATACAAATAAGATTTGGTAACCCTATGTTTTCAAGCGCTTCTAAAGATGCTGTACAAATTAGTGTTAGCTATGGAGGAGATGAAGTTTATACTACAACTGCAACACCCTCGAGTAATCTATTAAATGTTGAAATTCCATTTTCTGGTTTTTATCAAGGAAATTCTAGAGCTACTGGTTCTTCTGGCGCAGATACATTGTATGCAATTAATGCTAATCAAGGGGATTTAAAAGCAACCGAATATAAGATTGAACCTGCTAGTATCATGGATAGAACAATTACAAATGGAGATGGAGAATTAATTGTAATGAGTACTAATAGCAATACAGAATGTAATGGTGTTTGTCATGAGGGCGTTTCAATGAGGGTTTCTATGGGAGTACAAGACGCAGTAAATAGTGATCTTATCTCTCATATTGATTCAGATTATACTATAAATGCAGATATAATTTATGAAGATTCTCAAGTAGTATATTCCTATCCGCAAATCACAGTAAATGGCTTTTTAGCACAATGGTCTACCTCAGGTCAGAATTTATTATCAGGAGCAGGTTCTGTAGAGGATAGTTGGTTACAATTAAGTGGTTCAGATTCAGGTAATTTTGGAATAGAATATATTGCAAGAGATGATTTTTATCAAGATGACGGATGTTATATGTTAAGATTTACTTTAGATATGGATTCTACTTATGACGTGAATAATGTAGGAACACTAACGTTTGAATCTGTTGGATATGATTATTTCTGGGAATATAATGAGAATAGAGATACTGATGGTAATGATGCTCAACCATATAAGCCAACAGGAGAATGCTGACACTACACTTCCGAAAGTACCGTTTTCAGGAAAAATTCGTACTTTGAAATTAAGTTGCGCTAACAACACTAAGTACTAGCCGCCCTATGGATTCCATATGGAAACAGAAAATAAAGGTTTGACATTAAAATTACTGCTGAAAATAAACGCTGCCTATCTCATGATTTTCGCTATTGGGCTGATATTTGCCGGTAAGACATTCCTTGAACTGATTGGGCACTCGACCACATCAGAGGGGATGATCAACGTAGGTATGTGGGCAGGTGCTGCGGTGTTTGGTATTGCAATGCTGAATTGGACCGCTGCATCATTCACTGGTGAGAACCTGAAGCCATTTGGAATGATGCAATTCTACATCTGGCTTCCATTAATCATAGTCAACATCTACACCCTTGCAACAGGCGTCATCGATCCAGGTATGAACATGGTCACAGTAAATCTACCCTGCGTGCTCGTTATCGCTGGTCTATTCTACATGAAGTCGAAGGATTGAGTTATCATACAACCCATACGTACCCATGTATTTATTGAGTGGATTATTGTAGCATTTACATGCCTCGAAGTACAGGTAACTGCCCCAAGTGCGGGAGTTCAGATTGGAAATCACCCAGACATATTAGAACACGAGGAGTTACATCGACAGCATATGCAGATTTGAACATCATTACCTGTAACAAATGTGGATTCACTGAATTTTACGAGCTAACTGAAGAAGAACTAGTCCCCATTAACAAAAAGGCTGCCAAGATTTTTATTTTTGCTGCGGTAGTACCAACTTTGATTGGAATCGGAGTATCTATCTGGTTAATTTGGGGATGAATGATCCAATGGGTCGCTGATAACGCTATTGTGTTTTATTTTTCGAAAACATAATTCTATATCCAAATTATGTATGCGTCATCTATGTCCATATGTGGGGATTGCAGAAAGGAAGTACAAGAAGATTGGAATAATTGTCCGTTCTGTGGTAGTTCTTTAAATTCAAATTCTAAAAGAATCTCAATGCAAGGTTCAGCATCGAATACAATGATTAATACTCAAAAAAGTATAACTAAATCCTCATATGATCGTCTTGGTTCATCGAATACTAATTCTGAGAACTCTGTAAGTGATGTAAAGCGTGTAATGGCCCTTCTTGTAGTTGGTGCTATTATTGCTTACTTTGTAGCATATTCAAATGTTGATTCAGGAGAGAATGTTATAGATTTCGTTTCAAAGAATGATGATGAGAATCTCGAATTAGATAGTGATAATGATGGTATTCCAAATCACATTGATTCTGATGATGATAATGATGGTTATAGTGATGAAGATGAAACATATAATTGCCAAGATTCTTTATCAAATCCTTTGGATCTTAATAGTATTCCTTTAGATTATGATGAAGATTTTGAATGTGACTTTTTAGATACAGATGATGATAATGATGGTGTCAATGATATAGAGGATTATTTTCCATTTGATTCCACAGAATCAGAAGATAATGATGAGGATGGTATTGGCAATAATGCTGACTTAGATGATGATAATGATGGTTTTGAAGATACAATTGATGTTAATGACTTTGAAGATACTAGCTTACTATTTCAATTTAGTTCTGTGAGGCCAATAGAGCAGATGGACTATTTTGATGATTATACAGAACTTTATTTTTGTATGGATATAAATCAAATAAGTTATGGTTGTGTAGGAGATCCTTGGTCTATTTCAACGGGTGATGAATACTCATTTGATCATGAGATATTAATTGATTTATCTGATGACATTAGTATACACGAAATTTCAATATCTATGTGGGATCAAGATTTTTCAAGTGATGATTTGATGGATATAAACCCTAATGCAGAATTAGATTCATACATATATACCTATGACAGTAGTGATTTAAGTTTCAATACATTACAGATTTCAACTTCTGGAGAAGGAGATGGAAATGGTTGGGATGGAGCCTTGGTTTTTTCAATAACTTCAATTGACTTGATTGATTTTGGTAAAAAAACGTTTGAGTGGAATTTTAATCAAGAGTTATATAATTTTAATTGGAATCTTGATTATTCAATTTATACTCAATTTAAACAATTAGATCATTCTGTGAGTTCAAATAGTGATTACGCACGTTTTTCAACTCCTCATGAATCTTATGTTGAGAACCTTTCAAGTAAATTGAATGATATGGCTTATGATGCAGGATATGATTCTGATTTAGAGAGAGCACAATTTATTTTGTCCTTTGTACAAAGCATACCATACCAATATGATTTAAATGCCAATTCAGAACATACTGAATATCCAAAATATCCAATAGAAATGCTTTGGGAAAATAGTGGTGACTGTGAAGATGCAGCAGCATTATATATTTCTCTTATGGAATCATTAGGATACGATGCAACACTTGTTCTAGTGGATATTAAATCTTCGAATGGTGAAGATAATGACTGGATTGGTCATGCAGTTCCAGCAATTTATATTCCAAATCATTCGGGAGAATCTTATTCTTGGACCGAAGGAGAAAAATCAAATTTACAGTATTTTATAGCAGAGGCTACTGCCAGTGGATGGTTAATTGGAGAAAAACCTTGGGATGATGAACAAAATGTGTATATGTACGATATTGAATAAAATCATTTTTTAACAGGGTCACTCTTTTCTTCTTTAGAATATTCTGATTCTATATTTGTTTTTTTGAGATAAATAACCAATGCAGCTATTCCTGCAAACAAAAATACCAATACGATCATTGAACTTGCTGTTGAGTCTGAAGATTGCATTAATGCATTCCAATTAACTATTTCACTTGTTACTGCTCCTCCACCTAATATTTCTGAATTTTCAAAACCAGATGGCTTCAATGGTTGACATGTTAATGATTCATTACCCTCTGAATTATGCCTCCAATCAATTAGTACCTCTCCAGTTTGACCCGCTGCAATAATTACTGTTTGTCCAAAAGGAGATACATCAGCATCACTTCCATCTGATAATGTACATTCAATAGGCACCATTGCAGATGCATTCCCAGAATTTTCTAAAGTAATTGTTACTTCAATAGGTTCGTCTACTACTGCTTCATTTTTATTTAATATTATTGAATTTACATTTACATTTGGAATATTGAATTCAATTTCAACAATAGGTTCAAACCCTAATGGTATATTTGATGCACTAAAATTACCCCATGGTGAATTCCACCAAGCAGATTCAATATAGGCATCTTCTATCCAAGAATCTCCTTCTGAATCAACAATTTCAACCATTCTCCATCCTGTACCACACATTCCTGCAAATTCAAATTCAGAATTCTCATTAGCAAATCCTTGCCTGTCGACAAAAACGCCTCCATTCATGTACTGAATGTTTTTAACAATGACAAATGATTCTGGAGTTGGTAAAATTATTTTTTGACAATCTAATGTTTTTATCCACCTGTCTCCATCTCCTGTATTAATGGCATTATTCCATATGATTTCTACACCCCAAGGACCTTCGATATATTCGTCAGTTTCACTTCCATCCATACCACCTCCCTCTATATTGAAAATAGATTCAGATGTAAGTAAGATTGGTGAACTTAAATTATAATGGCTATTAATTGCATTAAATGTCCCTCCTCCCGATATATTAGCACCAATAATTTCAGAATCTAATAGGTTTAATATTCCATCATTAATCAAATTCCAATTTCTGGAATTATATGGTTTTAAACCCTCTTGGATATAATACCATGGAGATTGAGAAAGAATTTCTGAGTTATCAATCATCAATGAAATACTTGTAATTTTTGTTCCATAGATATTGTTCCCTAACATTTTAATTTCTAATGATGAATCTCCTTCAGAAAAAGAAGTTAAAATTGTATGGCTACTTTCATTTGTTATATTTTCCCAATTATCTTCCCAAAATAATCCTGGGCCATATTCTTCTTCTGATTCTAGATTAATTGTGATTTTAACTACTTTTGTACCAGAATCGACTACATTTGGGATCATGATACTTGCATTAATCCCGTATGGTAATATTGTTGAGCCTAGAGATGTACCTTTAATCGTCCCAGAAAGATTCAATGTTCCTCCATTTTCAATATGTATTGATACTTCATCTGCAATTGTAACTGAATTTGAAATAAATACCGTTTGTCCATTGGAAACTGTAAAGTCAGAGTCAATATTTCCCCCATCAATATAGATGCTTTCTGAATTTTCTGCATTTGTAACCATTGGTATAAAAAGAATAAATATAGTTAAAATTGATATCGCCATTGTTCTAAATTTGGTTGCCATGTTTCCGCCGACACAAATCAACGTTTTCAATAACACTCATGATTTAATCAATAATCTACATCTTTCCAGCCCATTCTATATCCGAACATATTGAATGCTCTATGTAAGAATGGTGTTGAAAGCAATAATAAAAATCCTGCTAATATTACTCTTGGAACGCCGTGTGGAGAATATACCGTGTCAATATTTTCCCATTTGATTATTGAATCACCCATAAACAAGCCTCCAAATACAAATAACGCGATTGCAAAGGGTAAAGTATCTAATAATGGTGCTCTACTAGTTTCCTTACCTTCTCTTATCAGCCCTTTTCTTCTTTTGAAAAATGAACCAGTTGCATCACCTATGAGGCAAATTACCCCTAGTAAAAAACCAACAAAAAATGAGGTAAACCACTCATTTCCAATCCAGAACCAAGCGTCTTCACTTACACCTGCAATAATATCTATGAATGGTATATTCTGAGTATTTCCTCTAGATATTGCATGCATGAAAACAGCTAGTAATCCACTTGATAATGAACCTCCAATCAACCCATTCCATGTTTTACCATCTCCAAGAATTCTTTTCCCATCCCATGCACTTTTTCCAAAATCTATTGGCCAAGGTCCATATCCATACTTTGGAGGTACTCTGCCCCATATCATAGCAAATGTATTTGCTAAATAACCAGGCATATAGATCCATAATACAACAACTACAATTGTAAGAAATCCAATGAATCCATCGAGAGTTAATGCATAGGCAATATCCTCTCTTGTGGGCACTAAAGTATCCAACACAGTACTGGTCCAAATCAAAGAGGCATTTAAATAATATAGTGTCTCAAATTACACTATTGTTTTTTTATTGATGCGATTTAATTATGGGGTGAGTCGTTTTCAATGAAGTTATGGGGAATAGCGTA
>CATFLP010000080.1 GCA_949514915.1 Methanobacteriota archaeon
GGCCATAACCTGACTAATCTAGAATCTGTTGGAACTTCCCATGGAGCTCCCTCATTACTTAACCTTCTTAATTCACTAATAAGTGTATGAAATTCATGAGTTGTGCAACCGCTAGAAAGAGTGTCAGTATCATCTAACCCTATCCAAGCCATAGTTAGTGCAGAACGTCCCCTTTATCGTTCTTATCTAAAATTCTATCAATTACATGTGATAAGCCAATATCTGCATCAACTAAAAAAGATCTGATTCCATAAGCTATTCCTGCTTTATAATCAACAATTCTATCTCCTACCATCGCACTATTTACTCCTTCAGAATATAGTATGGATGCGAGATTATTTACCATATTTGGAGGGATATAAGGCGACAATCCTAATTCTGAGGCATTTATTATTACATTTCCTGCCCAAAGCATTCCAGGGTAAGGTTTCCTTGAAATTGAATCTTCATAAGGAGTATAGGGAGAATATAAAATTAAATCTAGATAAGCCTCTTGATTTTGCTTCTTTAAATCAAGAATTAATTTATCATGGATTTTCTCCAGCATCTCATGACCCCACAAACCCCTATTTATTGGAGATTGGTTAGTAACTAAACATATTCTATATCCCTCATTCCTTAACCTTACCAAACAATCCCCTACATTAGGTAACAATTGTAATTCCTCTGGAGAGTTAATATAATTCTCACTTCCAATATTTAGAACGCCGTCTCTGTCAAGATAAATTATAGATCCATTCCAAGCAATATTATTTGGAAATGGGATTAAGTTTAATTTTTCACTTAAATCGGATTTATGTCTAAAGGGCAATAAATTTTTCATCGTTCACAACTCAACAGTTAGAAATAATATTCCTTTTAGATTTAATAGATTCTTTGACTATATGATTGACAATCAATTGTAAATCCTCAATTCTTTCCATCGACTCCGTATCAAATATTAATGCACAATCTACAATCTTAGCTAATTTACCTCCTTTACCTCCTTTGTAATTGCCTGTAAATCCAATGGTTTTGCAAGATTTGCTTTTTGCCATATTTATCCCTCGGAGTACATTTTCTGAATTCCCAGAACCACTATATGCTAAAACTAAATCACCTGGTTTAAGATATACATTTAACTGATTTGCAAAAATATCCTCATATGATGTATCATTAGCCCAAGCGGTCATTCCAGAGGCATTATCTGTATGGCATATAGTGGCTACACTCAATTCTTTTGACCAATCTCCAGCACTATGGCTTGGAGTTCCTGCAGAACCACCATTTCCTATGAAATGTATTGTATTGCCGCAATCCATCGCATTTTCAACTTCTTCTATTATGGCCCCAATTACTTTTTCATCTAGTTCGTTTAACGCGAATTTTAAATCAGTTACGTAATCTCTCATGAATCCATCTAATTCAAAATCCAAATTTATCCCCTTAGTTGTCGCTGTGGTGGTAGTATATTTACATATTACCACCATATGGATTCCAGAAATGGCATTTGATGAAGCGGCAATCCGTCCAATTATTGGATTATTAGGCATGGTTTCATTAGGATTGGCATTCGCCTCAAAAAGTAAATTTTCAAAATATTCTGCAGCATTTGGATGGGTTTTGGTAGGCATATATTTTGGATTATCTTGCACATATTACATCAAAATAATGGATCCCACTCTAATATTAATGACTGGGGCAGCCCCCTTCCTTGGAATATACTTAGCCTCATACGAATTAAAAGTGAATAATAATCAAAAAAAAGGAACTGTTCCTGAACACATGAAATGGTTAAGAGGAATGATTTTCTTTGCAGGCACACCTTATTTACTTGTGGCTCAAATCCCGCACCTAAATAGAATTGCAATTATTTTTGTTGCTTGGCAGGTTGTCTTGTTCATGAAATGGACAGGTTCTGGTGATGTGCAACTTGGAGATTTTATTGTAAAAACAAGTGAGCAGCCAGGAAACGAAGTGCTGTGGGAGTCTTGGAATGGTAACAAATGGTGGTTATTTGAACAATTGCCAGAAAATGGCATGTTCGTAGAATTAATAAATTCTGATGGGGGATTTATCGGTATTAATTTCGTCTTGGCATGCACAGCCCTACAATCAATAATCATTTTTGTTGGTGCGGTTTTAGCAGTCAATACAAATTTTAAATCTAAAATTAGAGCATTAATCATAGTTGTGCCTCTAATTCATGTATTGAATTTATTTAGGAATGCTGGTTTGATTTGGATGCATTCAAATTATCCTAATTGGGAATGGTTTGGCATTAGTATTTTTGACTTTGGCCATTCATATGCTTCAAAAGTCTTATCTCTTTTTGCCATGTTTTTAATGGCCTTAGTTATTTTTGAAATTCTACCAAAATTACATTCTAATGTTTTAGGAGTTATAAATCCGATTTTAAAAATCATAACACCAAAAAAGAATTCTTAACTAACTTTTAATAATTCTTCCTGCAATTCTTACCTGACTTGTCAAAGGCATTTGATGCTCCCATGCAAATTCTTTTACAATCCTCCATGCGATATTTTCTTCTTTACCTGCTTCCCAATCAGTTACATCGATTATCGCATTTCTAGTATTTGCTTTAAATGCGGCTATGGGCTCACCATTATGAAATACTAAATATGCTGTACCAAATCCAAAAAGTTGCCTACAAATATCTGAAAAATAAGGATTTAATGGATCAGAAGGAGGGAGAACAAAATCACGCATAGGCGCGATATCATTACTACTTTCTAAGTCTTCTTTTCTACCCCAACAAACTTCATTTAAATCGTCAATTAAAAACCCTTTAATTAATTTATTTTCGTTTTCCAAATCAAATAAGACACTTTTCAGTTCTTCTGGCTTAAAGCTAGGTCCTGCTAATTTGGAAAATTGTTTTAATGTAATCGCAGGAAATTGTTCCAACATTTCTGTGAGGAATTTCTTCTTAAGTTCCCAATTTTCGATATCTTTAAGCATATTTACAGTTTTAAAGCCCTCTCTAAAATCTTGAATTATATATCCATTCCTAATTAGTGGCCTTATTACCTTTCTAAATTCAGCACGCTTCATGTCGTTACGATCCATAAATAATTTAGGATCAGAATTCTCATCGAAGAAGTCTATTGCTTCATATAAATAATCTATATTTTCATCGTTAACTCCAGGCAATTCCTCAACTGATAATCCGCGCATTGTGAGTAATTTTTGAAAATAATTTAATGGAGCATAAGTATTATGGTTTCTCAAATTAATTCCTGTGTGTAATCTTTCTGAAGCAGCCATTGATTTCAAGTCTACTCTATACATTTCACACCTCCCTCTTAATGCGAAATCATCTCTAATTTCTAAAATTGAACCTAGGGCAGATGTTTCATTAGGCATCCTTGAATCTTGGTGTAATTTGTGCTTATGGAATAATACTCGCTCAGCCTTCTCTCTGGACATAGGAGAAATTACTCCTCCTCTAATCATCCTATTTCCAGATATTTTGAATCCGATTCTTTCGAATTGCTCCCTAACGAGTTCATCTGCATCAATTATCGGCTCTCCATTAAAATTAGATAAAAGAGCGATGTCTACTAATTGATCCCTATAATTATCAAGATAGATTTCAAATGAATCTACGAAATCTTCTAAATAAGAATAAGGAATTTGCATATCTTTAATTTCTAGATAGTCGTTTATTTTGAACATTAATATTTTTCCAATAGCATCGGTGCCTTTGAAAACTGGTAAATACCATCCCGATTTTAAAATATTTCTAATTTCCCAAATAAATCTAGAACAAAATGGGTCTGATTGTGTTAAAACTCTAATCTTCCTATCTTCTCTCTTGTGTGCATTTAGTAATTTATTATCCGCAGGAATACAATAAAACTCTGTGGGTTCTGGCTGTAATGCAATTACTTTAGTTATTTGGCCACTTCTTTCTAACTCTCTTAAAGTATCTACTAATTCATCAACACTTCTCGTAGTGTATAATCTTAGAGTGTTTGGTTTAATAGGGCCAATCCTCCTTATCAATTCTAATAATGAGTCTTTAAATTTGAAGGGTTTGATATTTTTAGTTGTCCTGTATAATGTCACTCTTCTTTTCCTACCTGGCACTTCTTCAAATTGATTTACGAGTATTAAATTACGTTCTAGATTATGAAGGGCATTTCTTAATTGTCTGTGAAACGCCTTATCTTCATTTTGTTTAGGATACCCTTCAAATAATTCAATACGAGTAAGTAATTCATCACTTTCAAATTTATCAAATAATTCTTGTTCTAGTTCATTCATAAATGGTTCAGGCCTTAAACCAAGCAACATTGGTAAATTCTCCAATGTAGTGAATCCTACTCTGTTGTGTAATAATCTACCTCTAATTACATCAGAATCTATTTGCAAATCCTTCCAATCTGCAAATCTAAAATCTGAAACTCTTTCAAGCATTTCTTGTGGTTTTTGAAACATAATATGTGAGGAAAATGCTTTATAAGGATCCTTGTATATTTTGAAAGACTTGTCAAGAATTAAATTTTGAAGGGCCCTATAAGATACTATATCTCCATCTCCTCCTGTAATCTTATGTTCATCAACACGAAGAATAAATTCGGCATCGTCTGTTTGTAAATAAAAACCAACAGAAATTATATTCCTTACTTCTAATTCGTGCAATATAGATTCGATTTGACTTTCGGGAAAAGGCAATCTTTCTGTTAATTCTTCAAGTGTTTTTGGCCCTTCACTGCCTAGTAATTCGCAGATTTTAAACCTCATAGCTTCATGTGGGTCTGTGATTGACTTTTTACCCCACTTTTTAACATTAAAACCATCAAATTCCAAAGCCCATTCATAAGATAGCCCCTGGACGGTGACATCTCTTATATTTTCTATTTCATTCGATTGTATCATGATTTTCCCTAAAGTCCCATGAACTTCTGCCATCCAAGTTCCAAACCATTTATTGTCTAATAAATTACTACCAGTATTTTTGATTTTGGTGATTTTATTATTTTCTACTAATTCTAATACCCATTCTGAAACTTTTTCCTCACCAATTTCTTTTAATTTAGTGTCATATAATGGATTTTTAAGATCACTGTCTAATCCTCCACCCATTTCCATTAGTAATAATAAATCATCCGCATTTTTTGGAATTGGTACTTTTTGCTCATAAAATTTCTTAATTTGCTCAATATCCAATTCAGTTGCTAGTGCTCTTCTTCCTAATAGGCGTCTTAACACTTCTGGATCTATATCTTTGATTAAGTATGCTCGAGTACCCATGGATAATAAATCCTCAAATGCAGACTTATACAATCCCATCCCTAATTGAGAAGGTAATTTTGTCCTCACCATTGAAATATTCATTGAACCTGCTTCTAAACGAGCTAAAAAACCACTAAGTGCCCAGGTATCTATATCTTGTTCAAATATTTCATTCATAGCTTCTTTCATCAATAAACTAGAAGTTTCACCTCTATGTTTTGCTAACAATGCATCTGCTTTTTGCTGGAATTGTTGTGGAGTTACTTCTTCGGAGCCGATTCTTCTAGGTATTATCATTGATCTCCCAGAAACTTCCCTAAACCTCTTTGAAAATAATTCAGTATTCAATACATATTTTTCTAAGACATTCTGGAAGTTGTCTGCAGGATATTCATGAAGCCCTCCAAAATCTATTTCATTTGTTAATTTAATCAATAAACAATTTTCATCAAATGATAATTCATGAACATGATTTTCTTCTTCTTCAGCTAATCCTGCTAAATAATAACCAAAAGCTACATTGAAACTTCTCCCCCTGCATGTTGTAATTACATAGGTGGGGAACGGGGCTTCCACTTTTTCCACCAAGATTGTATCATTATTGGGTGCTTCTAGGCAATCATATGCATGTTGCTCCATGTGGGTTGCTATTGATATTGCTACAGGATTTGAAAGGCCGTATACATCTCTCAACATCTTTCTAGCATTAAACCCATTTCTAATTACAGATAAGCAAGCATCTTGTAATTTAGTTAATTGTGCAGATAATTCCCTAGCTCTTGATTTTGCTTCACCACTCCATGAGGGCACATTTGGTCTGTGCCCAGTAACTTGGCTTACATTTACTCTAGTTCCATCTATAGAATTTATTCTATAGGTTTGGCCTCCCAGCAAGATTATGTCTCCATTCCTTAACTTAGCTACAAACGATGCTGATAAATTACCTAAAATACTACCATCCATATTGAAAACTAAGTAACTATTATCAGGAGCTATTGTCCCAACATTAGTATAATAAATCATACGAGAATATCCTAACCTTCCATAAATATTTTCTTCATAATCAATCCAGACTCTTTTCTCATCCTCTAACAAATCTAAAGTATCAATAAAATCATCATATTCCAAATTTCTATAAGACCATGTTGATTTAATTATCTCATATGCCTCATCTATGTCTATATTCTCATTAATACACAATCCAATCATAAATTGTGCCATCACATCTAAGCAATTTTGCGGAAATGTTAATCTATCCATGTCTCCACATTGTATTGATGCTTGCAATGCTGCTAATTCTACAAGATCGTCCATGTTTAAGGGCATAAATCTTGCTCTTGGCACCCCGCCTACATGATGCCCTGCTCTACCAATGCGTTGTAATGCTGTTGCAATACTTCCAGGGGAGCCTATTTGAACTACCAAATCAACGCTTCCTATGTCAATTCCCATTTCAAGTGAAGATGATGAAACAACAGCCCTTAATTTCCCCTCTTTTAATTTAGATTCTACTTCAAACCTTATTTTTTTATCCATTGAACCGTGATGGCCTGCGACTAAATTGGCAAAGCCCTTTTTATTAGTATCAAGTCTTTTCAATTCTTTTTGTAATTTATTTACTACCAATTCAGTCATTTTACGAGTGTTTGCAAAAACAATAGTAGTGTTGTGGGCTAAAATAAGATCTAAAATCTCAAGTACTTCGTGCTCAAAAATTTCCTTATCAGATAATTTAAAAAATTTGGTTGGTATTGGTTTTCCTTCAGCATCTAATTTCACATGACCATCCATGTCTCTTTCTGAAGGTATTACAATATCCAAATCTAATTCTCTTGAACCAGAAATTTTAGCAATGCACACGTTTAATGATTTTCCTCTAGTCTCTCTATCGTCTGATGCTACTAAATATTGTGCAACATTTTCAAGTGGCTCCATTGTAGCGCTAACTCCTATTCTTTGCACAGGCCTTTTTAATAACGTATCCAACATTGAAATTGTTAATGCTAAGTGAGTGCCTCTTTTCGTAGGCACTAAACTATGGAGTTCATCTAGAATAATATATTCAACATCTTCCACTATCGGCTGGAATTTTTTTGAACTGATTGCAATAGCCATACTTTCTGGCGTTGTAATCAAAATATGAGGGGGATTTTTTAGCATCTTTTGCCTCTCTGATTGTGGCGTATCTCCTGTTCTTAAACCGACCTTTATTTCTGACTTTTTTCCTTTCATGAATTTTGTCCTAATTTCATGTAATGGTTGTATCAAATTTTTTTGTATGTCATTTGCTAATGCCTTAATTGGAGAAATATAGATACAATAGATTCTTTTTTCTAATTTATTTTGCATGGATGCTCTAACTAACTTATCAATCACGGTTAGAAAAGCAGTCATTGTTTTTCCACTGCCTGTGGGGCTGCATAAAAGTAAATGTTCACCATCCATTATTGCAGGTATGGCCATTTTTTGAGGTAGTGTAAAATCTGGAAATTTCCAATGGAACCATTCCTTAACTGGTTCACATAATTTTAGATTAATCTCTTCAGAATCTATGAATTCATCTAAGTAGATTATCTTTGCCATTTTTTCACCAATACCGATGCGTAGCCAGCCATGATGTGTAGTTATAAAACCAACGGGTTGAATAATAGAATTCACTAACGAATTGGTATCCTATTTGCATTCCAAATGGGTTTATTGATAACCTCTAAACTATTGGACATGCTGAAACAAATGATTGGAGATGAGGCAAAAAGCCGTCGATTGATGTCTTTACTAAAAAAAAGAGGGTTTCTTCAACCCGCTTTTGAAATATATGGAGGTGTTGCTGGATTATACGATTATGGGCCATTAGGAGGTCGTTTAAGAAGGAAAGTAATGCAGAAATGGCTTAACCACTGGATCTCTCTCGGAAATATTGTTGAAATTGATTCTCCAACGATTACACCAGAAGAAGTTTTGAAGGCAAGTGGACATATTGGCGCATTCAATGATTATGCCTCAGAATGTAATTCATGCAACTCAATTTTCAGGTCTGACCATTTATTAGAGGGTTTTCATACTAATCCTGATTCATTAGATGGTTCTTCTTTAGACAGTGAGATAGAGTTGCATAAAATACCATGCCCCTCTTGTAGCAAAGTGGATTGGCTTCCTGCTAAACCATTAAATCTAATGTTTTCAACTACGATTGGTTCAAGTAAAATTGGTAGAAAAGCATACATGCGTCCAGAAACAGCACAAGGAATGTTTCTACAATTTCCTTCAATTTATCGTCATTTCCGAAGTAAATTGCCTTTTGGAGCTGTACAAATGGGCAAGGGATATAGAAATGAAATCAGTCCAAGACAAGGCATGATAAGACTTAGAGAGTTCAACATGGCTGAACTTGAATATTTTATTGATCCATTAATGAAAATAGAACATAAATTGAATGAATGGGATTCTATTAAATTAAAACTCATACCCGATCCTGTTGGAAATGATCCTGAGGAAATACTACTCTCTGTTTCTGATGCTGTAAAGAAGGGTATAATAAGACATCAAACAGTTGGTTGGTTTATGATAAAAACATATGAATTAATGTCGGAGTTAGGGATTAATAGTGAATTAATGCGTTTTAGACAACATGAAGGTGATGAAATGGCACATTATGCCACCGATTGTTGGGATTTGGAGATCTTTGGAGGTTATGGTTGGATAGAGTGCGTGGGAATCGCATATAGAGGATGTTATGATTTAGAGGCCCATCAGAAATCTTCTAAATCAAATGAGTTGCGGGCATGGAGAGATTTTGAAGAACATATTACTGTAGAAAAAAGAGTTTGTTCCCCTATACAATCAAAAATAGGGCCTGTTTTCAAAGATAAAAGTAAATTTATTACAGATTATTTAGAATCATTAGAAGAAATCCCTCAAAAGTTCCCAATAGTAATTGCAAATCAGGGTGAAGAACATATTATTGAAAGTGATATGGTTGAAATCAAAAATACAAAAATTATCCAAAGAGGTGAATGGTTTATTCCTCATGTAATTGAGCCTGCTTTCGGTATTGATAGAATTATTTGGCATATATTAGAGCATTCACACAAGGAAATATCAAAGAAAGATGATGAAAACTATACAGTATTAAGTTTGAATAGTGATGTAGTTCCTATCGATTTTTCTGTATATCCTCTTTTTGAAAAGGATGGAATGGGATTAGCTTCTAAAAAAATAGTTGAAAATATAAGGAGTATAAAGGGCATTAATGCTAATTACGATGGTTCCAAATCAATAGGTAGAAGATATGCTAGAGGTGATGAAGTAGGTGTGCCTTTTGCAATAACAGTTGACCACCAATCATTAGAAGATAATACAATCACTCTAAGAGAGAGAGATTCTCAAAATCAAAAAAGAATGTCTATCGAGGATTTATTGAAATTTGTATCTGAATACAAATAATTCCTCAGTATGTTCAAAGAGTACCAAGTGTAGGATGTAATTATGGCCAGTTCAAAAAACGAACATCCTGATTGGACTGAGAAATATAGGCCAAATATTGAAGAAGAATTAGTGGGCAATAAAGAAGCGAGAGAGAAAATTAAAAAATGGATTTCTGAATGGGGAAATGGAACTCCAAAAAAACGATCACTATTGCTTGTAGGTCCACCTGGTGTAGGCAAAACATCTATTGCAAGAGCAATTGCTTTAGAAAATAATTGGAATATTATTGAATTGAATGCAAGTGAAGAAAGGAATGCTGCAGCAATTAGAAAAGCAGCAACTTCAGGTGCAGTCAATAAATCATTATTTAGTTACGAGGGCGAGGTTAAAAGAAGTATAATATTACTTGACGAAGTAGATCATATGTCAGGAAGATTAAGGAAAGTAAGTGAAAATAAAATAAAAAATAATATTTCAAATGATACAGCACCAAGTGAAATTCTTTCGGGAGATACTGGAGGGAAAGCAGAATTATTAAATCTAATTTCAAACTCAAGAGAGCCGATAATTCTTGCATGTAATGACGTGATGAGATTTTGGGGCCTTGGTTCTGGATGGAGAGAAAGAAAGGATCGTTTTTTAAAAAAAATAGATCTTGTTAATTTCAATAGAGTGAATAATTCAGAATTAAGAATTATTGCAAATAAAGTTTTGAAGACTGAAGGATATTCTATAGATGGTGCTGCATTAGAAAGATTAGTTTCAATAAATGTAGGAGACATAAGGGCATTGATAAAAGATCTTCAATCACTAGCATTAGAATCTAATGGCAATATTAGCCTATCAGATATTGACAAGCAAATATCGATTGGAGGGAGAGATCAAAGTATTGATCTTTTTCCTGGTTTAGAAACTTTATATAAATCTAAATCAGCAAAAAAATCACAATCAATAATGCTTAATTTAGACAAAACTCCTGATGAATTAATTGCATGGATTTCTTGGAACAATGCAAGAATTCATAATTCCACAGAGGTGATTTCAAATGGCGCGAATTATTTAGCATTTGCAGATTCAATATTACCAATCATGTATGAAAATAACGCGTATAAAAGTTGGTATTGGGGCTCTAATATTTCTGCACTTAGTTCGGGAATAATCGGTGAAATTAACCAAAGAACAAAAATATTTTTACAATATCCTGACTTCCTTAGAAAAAATAATGAAAGTTGGAAAAAGAGTGAACTTGTAAATAAAATATCTAAAGGATTGGGAGTAAACAAATCTTCAGCAAAAATAGAATTTTATCCCTTATTGCTTGCTTTCCATAATAAAGAAATTAATGAAGATTGGATTTCTAACTTTAATATTAGTTACAGACACGGTCTTGAATTTAGTGAGCACGCCTTGATTTCAAATCTAGTTGCATCTCATAAAATAACAAAGAAATTAGGAGAAAATTTCTTAAAAAGAGTAGTTGAAATCGAAAAGAAGATTGAACATATTATTGAAGATGAGAATGAGGTTTTAAATGATATTCCCGATGGTCAATCAACCTTATTTTAACGCCTAAATTTATCCAATAAATCTCTAATTTTGTTTCTAATATTTTTAAATAAAGCAAACTCTCCTGTTTTATCATCTGACCAAGTTCGAGGATGAATCAAGATTAGTACGGTCAATAACTCTAAACGACCCATCCACATTAAAATAGAGGTCATAATTAATGTTCCAAAATGCATTTCAGCCCACGTATTTGTAGGTCCGAAATTACCTAATGCAGGGCCAGTATTTCCTAATGAAGCTGCAACTACCGAAATTATGGTTTCCATATCAAAATTATCTCCCCTTTCCAACAAAGCAACAATAAGACAACTACCCATAAAAAGAAGAACCCAAAGAATTAGAACACCGAAAATATTCCAAAGTCTTTCATCGGAAATTGTTTCTCCATTATGCCTTATTTTCTTAATTTGGTGGGGATTAAATATCCTCGAAAGTTCCCTCATTCCAGCCTTAATTGCCAAATTTAATCTAAGCATTTTCAAACCACCTGATGTTGATCCTGCACTTGCACCGACAACCATGAGGAATAGTAAAATCAACGTAGAAAATGCGGGCCAAGCAGCAAAGTTAGCACTAGAATATCCTGTAGAAGTACCAATGGAAACTGCTTGGAAAATTCCGTTTCTAATGGCATCTCCAACACCTGTATCTGAAGAGAATATTAAATTTAATGCCATAATTGATGCTGCAATAAACATTACGAATGCATATAATTTAAGCTCTTCATCATTCCACAATTTTTCCCAATCTCTAGCCATAGCAAAATAAATCAAAGTAAAATTTACACCCGTAAGAAACATAAAAAATGTAATCACACCCTCAACAAGTACACTATCATAATAACCAATACTGGCATCATGTGTGCTAAAACCTCCACTAGGCATTGTAGTTAATGCATGATTTACTGCATCAAATAAACTCATGTCAATGTCTGGATGGAAACCTAGTCCAAACAAAATTATTGCTTCTAAAACTGTAAAGGTGATATAAATCCCCCAAAGGACTAATGCAGTTTCTTGTATTCTAGGTCTTATTCTTGAATATGTTGGCCCTGTTAATTCAGCCCTTGCAATATTCATACCCCCACCCAATAACCTTGAAAGGATAAGCATGCCAAGCATAATTATACCCATTCCTCCAAGCCATTGAGTTAAACTTCTCCAAAGTAATAGCCCTTTAGATTGTGAGTTTATACAATCAAAAGCAACTATCTCATTCATACATATTGGACTTGATCTATCTGAAATTACAGTTGCTCCAGTAGTAGTAAAACCAGACATTGATTCAAACCATGAATTAACAAAACCTCTAATTAATTCTAAAATCCCAGGTGCATCATTAAATGGCCCCCAGAACATACCGCCTAACCAATACGGTAAAGCACCAATTAGAACTACTGCTGGCCATGCTAAAGCTACAGCAACAAATGCCTCTCTATCTCTAACATGGCGGCTATTTACTTGGTTTTTTGTCCTAGTAAACAAGAATAATCCACATATTAATGAAAGTGTCAAAGGAATTGCAAATGATCTTATTGAATTTTCAAAATCGTTGTCTAATATTAATCCCAGAATAAATGCAATAAACATCGGCACAGATATTGCAATTAAAGTAATTCCAATAATTAGGCCGATTACGTCTTTACGCAAATTAAACCCCCATTATTTTTTCAAAGGAAGATACTTTTTCTGACGGCATGAACACAATTAATTTATCATTCGCCAGTAATTGTTTGTTTGATTCAGCAGACAAGGTCATGGTTTTCTTATTATTAACTGTTCTTTGAATGAATACTACTTTGCAACCTTTTGGTATTTTACATTCCTTTAATGTCTTACCTAGAAATTTATGCCCTTCTGTAATAGGAACGCTCATTCCAACAACATCAGGTACACTTTCAAGCATGTTGTATGAACCTGGTAAATAACTGTGAATTTTAGTTAATATTGCATCTATTGCCACTTTCCTTCTAGCGACTGCAAAAGTAATTCCCATTCTATGTACTACTTGTACCAATTTTCTATCATTCAAAATTAAACCAGTACGTTCAACACCCATATCTTGAGCCAATAAAACTGATGCGATTCCAGCGTGGTCATCATCTGAAGCTGCTAAGGCGATATTATGGCTTTCTACATCTATGTCTTTAAGCAAATCAAGATCTCTGTGCTCGCCATTAATGATGTCCAATAATCTGTTATTACCGATTTCACTTCCTGCTAACTTATTAGCTAATTCTAAATCTTCTTCTATTACAGTAACTCTACAACCGCTCTCTAAATAGGTAGATGCTAATCTTGTACCAAGTAAATTTGCACCAAATATCAGAACTCTTGGATTACTTGGGAACTCTTCTTCTTCATTACCTGTTAATCGAACAATTCTCGGAAATGATCCTGTCCCTATTGTAGCAAATGCCAATTTATCTCCAGGAACTAAATTAGTATCTGGATCTGGTATTAATGATGTTTTGTCTGCCTTCATTAAACCAACAACTGTTGGTAAACCTGAAATATTTTTACCCGCCTCTCTAAGTGTTGAATATGCTAATTTTTCAGAGTTTTTAGTTAATTTCAATTCAACGATATAAGCGTCATTACCAAGTTCAAATACATCTTCAAATGCTGTACACTGCAATCCTGTTTGTAATCTTTTAATTGAATTATCAATAGTACTTACAACATGTTTAATCCCCGCCCATTCTATCAAATTACCTTCTGATGCTTCTAATAACATCTCAGGATCATTTACACGGGCTATTGCCATAAATTCGGAATTTTCTCCTCTATGTTTTTCAACACAATGCCGAGATAATGCACAGGAAATTAAATTCTGCTCATCAGAATCAGTTACAGCAATGAATAGATTTGCATCTGATATCCCCGCCTCTTCTAATGTTTTCCTATGCTTTATATCTCCCTGAATAACTAACGCATTTATTGACTGAGCCTCCCTAACAATGATAGGGTCTTTATCAATCAAAACTACTACTTTGCCTTCCTTCAGAAGTACTTCAGCAAGGCCTCTGCCTACTTCTCCTGCGCCTCCTATGATTACACGCATAATGCACACCCCAACAA
>CATFLP010000081.1 GCA_949514915.1 Methanobacteriota archaeon
AGAAAATGAATTTAATAACATAACTGTAGAAATAACATTTCAAATTTCTGATATTGTAAATATTCAATATTCACACTTTTCTTTTGGATTTATAGAAAAAAAAGAATTTCAAGAATCTGAAGAACTATATTCACACTATTCCAATTCAAAAAAACAAATATGTTTTCCCGAACAATTTTACTTTGAAAAAGCCCAAAAAATAGAAGGTAGTAGTCTTGGAAAACCTATTTTGGTAAAATCGTGCAATAGATGTCAGAGGTATTTGCCAATAAATCATCATAATCAAAGAGTACAATTAGCATATGCTAATCATTGTACAAGCAAAGCACCTTGTAAACATTCACTTTTTTCAAGTTATAAAATAACCAACTCAGTAATTCCACTTGATGAAATTAAAACTTTAGTTTACAATGATTTTGAAAAAAATTATAATCTTGATGAGAATGGGAAATTAAAATCTTACTTTGGGCATCAATTAGAATGTAAGGCTTGTAAAAAATTCTTTGTAAATGCCGCTTTAAATTCAAAAAGAACACCAAGTCAACATAGAGAAGATGGTTTAAGAAGAAGGGCGGTCGAAATGTTGACGAGGCACTTACTTGAAATCGAGTTAATTTATCAAAAGTTTAGAACCCAAACAAACAAAGAGTTTGATAAAGAGATATGGTTAAAGTTTAATAAAAGATGCTTTCATTGTAAAATTGAAATCCTTTCAACAAAAGAAATGCACTTAGATCATACAATGCCACTTGCTCAATTATATCCTTTAGATGAAACAGCAACTTGTTTATGTGGAAATTGTAATAATGCCAAAAGTGATACATTCCCCGTTGATTTTTATAGTTCTAAAGATCTTAAAAAATTATCAAAATTAACAGGTTTACCTTTCAAAGTAATAAGTTCAAGGAAACCAAATCAAAGGGTTATTAATTTATTAAGAAAAAACATTATTTGGTTTATTGAAACATTTTTACAACGCTCTGAATACACAAAAGAAAGGGATGGGAAAATAGCAAGTAATTCAATTTTAAATTCAGTAAATAAAGCAATTTCTAAAAGTGCCACTCCGTTTGACATACTTGAAGAATATGAAAAGCAAAAGAACCAGAATCCATAATGTTGCCATTGGTTTTCTAATTACATCCTCTCAAAAAAAAGGTATTGGTGATCAGTCGTAGCTCCTTGATCTTTTATTCCAAATTTTTCCCGCCCAGCTACAGATTCATCAAAATTATGAATCAATTTAAATTCAGAAGGGGCTCTAGCAATAATTTCTGTGGCCATATTCATTTTTTTAGTATTCCCAGTGTGCATTATTAGCCTACCTTTAGGTTTCAACCATTGTGCACATTTTTTAAAAAAGTCACTATAGATATCCATAGACTTTTTTTGGCGATACTCCATAAATTCTTTCTCTTTTGTTTTGAATTCTTCAGGCTCCCATCCACACATCCAATTCCTCATCCAATTAGTAATATAGAAACGAGTAGAATTTGTAAATGGAGGAGATGTGATTACAGCATCTACCGGATTAATTGTAAGTTTATTGAAATCATTTAAGTATGAATCTCCATTGGTTTTTTTTGTTTCTAATAAAGATTTACGTACGCGCTCAAGCTTTTCATCTAATCTTGGAATTATTTCTTTAAATTCAAAATCACCCTTTGGAGCAAAAGGGGTAATTGGGTGAGAATTTCGAGATAAAGCATAGGGCCTATTGCCATGGAGCATATGTAGAATACATGCTTGAATAAGCGCAGAAGCACCATTGTGAGGAATATTATCTTTCATATGTTGTCGAACCGCAAGAATTTGTTTATATGTTTCAGGATGAAAATATGTTGGCACAGGCCCATTATATCCCCAATCCGAATATTGAGTTACATCCATTGATTTAGAATTATTTTCGATTATATTTTTAATAATATTTCTTTCATTATTTACTTCATCCCAAGTAAATTCTCCAGTTTTTGCTAATGAAAGAATATATGCTAGTTGATTTAAATCATTTGCAATAGGGACTCTACCTTGTAAGGATGCTTCCAAAGGTATTGTCCCTGATCCAGAAAGAGGATCAAATACTTTCCATCCTGGTTCAGTAAATCGTGCGACTAAATGATGAGCGATTGCAGGTTTAAGTTTGCCTTGATAGGAGCAAAGTGAATGCATACCATGCCCCCAATTTCGCTTTGAATATGGTAAATCTTTATGCGGAAGGGATTTACCAAAATCAATTGCTAATTTTTTAAAAGAATTTTCCATATCCCTCCCCTCATTTCATATTTTTTTAAAAATTAGTAAAACCTGTTTCAATGGACTCCCGTCATTGCTATTTCTCTTCCTTACAAATCGAGACTCAATTAATTTAAAACCAACCGAAATTCCAATATCAATTAATAATTCATCAACTGGGATATGTATGCCATAAAATTTACTGTCTCCAATATCAATTACAGCATGTCCTCCAGATTTCAACATATTATACATATTTTCCAACCATATTTTACTATCTGTAAAATATCCGCGAACAAGTTTAGGAATTCTCTTATCATAGTTTTCTCTAGACATACCAGCATTTTCAATTTTTTTAGCATAATTATTTACAAAAGAGAAATTATTGATTTCACGATCTCTACTTGAAACAGTGTTAATTCCCGCAGTCATAGCAGATGTTCTTAGGTCAGAAAGGTCGTTTGAAGAATTAATCGCTCCAGTAAGCCACAATTCAAGCTTTGTGTTTCTAAAATAATTTGTACCATTTACATAAGGAGGGGAAGTTAGAACCAAATCAATATCACGCTTTTCAGTTTTATCAAATGCAGAATCGGATAGTAAATTCACTTTCACTTTTTGTTCTTTAGATTCTTGAATATCTTTTAGAAACTGATTAATTTTCATTTCAAATTCATCATATGGAGAGAAGTTCTCTGGGTTGTATTTCTGAGGGACTCTTTTGCGAAGATCACTAGCACGCACCCATGTTGAAGATTGGACAGCGATAGAACCAAGAGCACATGCAGCAATATCTTTAAATTCCTCCCGCGTAGAAATCTTATGAATAGCATTTTTTAGGCCAAGAATCTCCTTTAATGCCTCATCTTGATAATATTCTGTCCCTCTAAATGCCTTACTTTCAATTGTTCTTGCTTCTTCAAGATTAGGCGTTTTTTTTGCTTCTTCTAAAACGTCTTCAATATATTGCGATAATTCTTCAATATTGGAATTTAATGATGGTGCAATGGATTTTGCTCTAATCACTTGACGCATAAAGGGGTTAATTTCTGAATAGGTAACATTCCTTTCTAATTCATTTGCAGTTAACACTGTGGTTCCAGTTCCAGCAAAAGGGTCGTGTATGTTTTCTCCCTTTTTAGTAAATTCTTCAATGATCTCAAGAATAAAATTTCGAGCAAATCCTTCAACATAGGGATACCATCCATGGATTGGAACATTTTTATTATCTTTGAAAGTTCCCTTAGTCGACATGTTACCCCCTCTTTGTCGACAGATTATGAACTTTCTATAACTAAATAGTGAGTAAGTATAATTATAATTTTAAAATATAAATTTAACGTTTAATCCAAGGATTATCAGTGCCTTCTGCACGATAATAATAATCAGAACTCCCCTCAGGCCAAGTTAACCATTCAAAGCCATCAGAAATCTGTTGAGCAATAAGATTTGAAGGAGGAAAATCCCCTCCTTCTGAAATAATTATTTCATCAACTTCAAGCAATCTTGGAAGAAGAAATAGCATTGTAATTGAAATGATGCCAATAAAAATTAATACAATATTTAACCAACTTGGAGCAATAATTGCATCATCAATCCCCATTGAAAAAGGAAGCAAATCATACAATGATTCCCCCCTAGAATATTTCCCCCCAAGAGTAGCAACAAGTGTTGTAATGAAATAAGCAAACAGCCCATTTGCAGTATGCGCAATAGCCATACCTTTTGTTTCCCACACTTTACTACCATGCCTAAATCTAGCAATTACAAAAGCAAGCCAAGCTCCAATACTAATCGAGGAAAGAATAATTTTATTCAAAAGGATGGGATCTTTAGTTGCTTCACCGTCGGATGCAAGTATTCCACTAACCATTGCAATCGGAATAAACACTAAACCAAATACAGCAGAAACCATTTGAGTATTATCAAATGCTTTTGCCAACTTCTCCTTTTGTTCTGTATTAAGAAACGGAACCTTTGGAGATAAACGAATGACACAGAGTAAAACTAGAGACATAGCCGCTAATGATAAAATCCCTACCACTAATTCTGTATGAACAACATGAAAAGTTCCCGCTGAAACAGATGCCATTATTCCTTCCCCCTCGTTGCCTTAACTGATAATAAAAATTGCAGAAGCATGAATGTTACCATTGTCAAGACTCCATATGTAATACTTTGAACATATGCAACTGTTGTGAAATCTTCAATTTCTTCATTAACTTCGAGAATAGGGTCTGGGAAAATAGTTACGGAATTGGTTGTAAAACTTACATAACTTTCACCATCTCCTACTGTAATATTAGCATACCATATTTCTCCAACTTCAGTATCATTAGATATTATTTTGTTTGGTGTAATATCTGAATAATTAGTAGTAATTATTGAATTATTTTTCACCCATTCAATTTCGATAGTTAATACATCCTCATCAAGATCTATTGTAGAGATATTTAATTGTAAATCTGTATTATTGCTGGGGTTATTTGGATATATATTGGCAACAACTTCTGGTATAGAATTATTTATTTCAATATTAACCGATTGATACCATTCTGAGAATTCTATCCCATCACTGGCTCTGACTTGGAAAAACCACAAATCACCTTTAGAGGTATATTGGTAATCAATTACCAATAAATCATCTAATCCTGATTGATGGGCATCATTGAGATACCATTTTATTTCAAAATTAATTTGTTCATCTCCATCCCCATCTAAAAAATCCCATGTTGCAGACAGATTCAAATCAGTAGTCGGGTTGACATTTTCAATTTGTAAATTTTCTAAAGTAGGAATATCATTAATCAAATTTAGTGTTACTTTAGTAGAATTTTGAGTATTTTCTTCAAAAGAATCATTCAAGATAATGCTAAAGAACCATTCTTCATTTTCCTTTGTAAATGAATTACTTACAGTTGTAACCCCATCAAGTTCTGTTTGATGCGTGCCGTTGTTGTACCATTTTATTGCACTCGTCAATACATCTCCATCTTCATCAAACTCATCCCAACTAGCAGTTAAATCATCATTTTGAGAAGGCCCAGATGGTATAATTGAAAGATTAGATGCTATAGGTTTAGAATTTAAGATAACTACTTCTGCATTTAAAACAGCTCCAATATTTTCACCATCATTGGGTATTATTTGCACACTCCATACATCTCCCCTTTCCGTTTTAGAATAATCGATAAAAAGGATATCGGCACTGTTTGTGATAATTCCTTGAGAATCTAACACGCCATTTTTGAACCAAGATATTGAACTTGAATCTACTTCATTTTTATCATCCTCATAATCATAACTTAATTGTAAAGAATCAGAAGATGTTGGATTTGCTGGTGTAATCTGAACGTTGGAAATAACAGGAGGCAAGTTTGCTTCAGGAACATCTATTGAAAGAGTATCCCAACCGTCATTTGTTTTTTGTCCATTCCCATCGGCAACTAAAGCTGCAAGTGTAAATGATACAGTACCAGTACCTTGTGGAGGAGCCATCCAATCTACAATCCAAGTTCTACTATTGGAATTAGAATGAACCGCCTCCCCACCTACAATTTTTGTATTTGGATCTGAAGTTGATAATGTTCCACTAGATGCTGCAAGATTAAACCCTCCCTTTCCATTTAAATCGGTTCCAACCGTAATTTCCAGAGAATAAGTTTGCCCAGAATTATAATCTGAAGGCAAATCAATAGTTACTTCTGCACTATCTTCACCCCCATTATGGCAAGAACAACCATCTATTGATTTGTTTGAAATCCCATCATCTTTAGCATTAATAGAAGGCATGGAAATAAGCATTACAATTACTAAAAAAATTGTAACGACTCTTGATTTCATAATACGTTCCAAGAACATATTTGATATGAGTTTTTAGATAATATATCTAAATAATTGCAATTTCAATATCATTGAATTATTTAGGATACATAAATTCCTTTAGAGAAAGTGGTTTAAGAGAGGCTTCTCTTACCCACTCTTGTGAAGAGGATTTGGCTTAGTCGCAATCGAGGCGATGAAGAAGGAGGTTGGATTGATTTAACAGCCTTCCAAACGCCAGGAATGATGAGAATTTTAGATACTATTTCCATTAGTGCTGCAGTTCTTCTAATCCTCTCAGGAATTTGGGTGTATCAAGGAACTTTAGATTTTTTAGATTCATTAGAAAAAATGGACGAAGCTAGTGAAGAAATGCCAGCATCAGTTCCAAATATGATAGATGGACGTTGGCCTTGGGAGGCGAAATTATTGCTTGATACATGCACCCCATTAAATGGGACGTGGGATATGCCAGAAACTTTAGCAGATCAAGATGATATTTTTTGGTATCCTGGTGAATTAGAATGTATTTGGCCACATCAAGGGGTAGGAGATAGGGCAGTAATTGCAATAAGAAATGCAGCCACTTCAAATCAAGATTTTATAGTTAATTTATCTACTAATAATGATGGAAATGCTATAGAAGAGATAGGTTTTGGCTCAACGGGTAATTCATTAACAATAGAAGCTAATGAGTCAGGATTAATTTCACTTGTATTGAATGCAGAACCACAAGAAGAGCATGTTTATGCAAAAATAGAATCTTCAATAGATCCCAATGCATCAATCATTTTGAAAATTGCAATAGTGTCTGATTCTCAAAGCGGAGTTCATATTGAAGAAGGACAAAATTTAGATGTTCACTATAGAGTATTCATTTATGATACTGGAGAATTATTAGACGAAGGAGATTTACCAGTTAGGGCTGGAGAAGATGACAATTATATCAAAGGATTTGGATGGGGACAGGTTGGATTAGATTGTAATGATATTCTTTCATGCAGAATTAGTGGAGGAACTACACATACTGTACTTCTTCCTCCCGATTTAGCTTACAAAAATAGGGACGATAGGCCAGAAGCAAACAATCAATGGTTACAATTTGAATTAACTCTAAATCGCCTATATGTTTGATGGAATTAAATGGTCAATCTCAAAAACCTCCTAGTATTGGAGTGAATTATGGTAGGAACAAATGTATTGATGAAGACGTCTGCGGGCGACATAACAATTGAATTATTTACAGACACTATGCCAATAACTGCTGGCAATTTTCTTGAGTTGGCAGATAAGGGCTATTATGACGGATTACATTTCCATCGTGTAATTCAAGGATTTATGCTTCAAGGTGGATGCCCACATAGTAGTGATCCAAACAACCCAAGACAAGGAACTGGAGGACCAGGCTACAGTATTAAAGATGAACATCTAGATAATGCAAGATTCTCAAATGAAGTTGGCACACTTAGTATGGCAAATTCTGGACCTAATAGCGGGGGTTCACAATTTTTCATTAACACAAACAACAACTCATTCTTAGATTGGTGGGACAGACAAACAAGTTCTCAACATCCAGTTTTTGGTAAAGTAGTTGCAGGAATGTCTGTAGTCAAAGCAATCGAAACATGTAGAACTGATGGCAGAGATAGACCTTCAGAACCACAACAAATAATCTCTGTAAGTAGATTAGATTAATTATTTAAGGCCTCTCAAAGGTAAGAATAAATAAATTATTAAGCAAAAAACAGCCTATTTTTTAAAAAAAGAGTATTTATTAATTAAAAACTCCACGGCCATACATGGCGCAACATAGAGCAGGCGATCGCAGGATTTTGAGCATCAGCATTCCTGAAGATTTAGCAATAAAATTAGATGGACATACAGGTAAAGGTAGAGAACAAGGTCGTTCAGCTACAATTACACGTTTACTAACATTAGGTATTGATGCTGATAGCCAAGCACCAAGTTTAATAAAACCCAAACCCTCTAAAAAAATAAAATCCAACTCGAATGTAAGAATTGAAAAAGATACAATGGGCGAAGTAAAGGTACCTTCAGATAGATATTATGGTGCACAAACAGCAAGATCTTTAGTTAATTTTGATATTGGTGATGATAAAATGCCAAGAGCTATGATACGTGCTTTTGGAATTTTAAAACAAAGTGCAGCCAAAGTAAATATGGAATTAAATCAACTAGATTCCAATGTTGCAAAATTAATTGTTGAAGCGGCTGAAGAAGTCATTGATGGAGATTTAGATGAACATTTCCCATTGAGAGTATGGCAAACAGGTAGTGGAACACAAAGTAATATGAATACAAATGAAGTAATTGCAAATAGGGCTATAGAAATTTCAGGAGGAGTATTGGGTAGCAAAACTCCAGTACATCCAAATGATCATGTGAATCGTGGGCAATCATCAAATGACACTTTTCCTACTGCAATGCATATTGCTGCAACAGAACAAATTAAACATAAATTATTACCACAATTAAATGAATTAAGAGAGCAATTACACAAAAAAAGTGCAGAATTCAATCAAATTGTTAAAATTGGTAGAACACATTTAATGGATGCAGTACCACTTACTTTAGGCCAAGAATTTAGTGGATATGTTTCAATGTTAGATGCAGACATAAGAAGAATAGAATTTGTTTTGAAAGATTTATACGAATTAGCAT
Source organism: Methanobacteriota archaeon (assembly GCA_949514915.1). GTDB lineage: Archaea > Thermoplasmatota > Poseidoniia > Poseidoniales > Poseidoniaceae > MGIIa-I. The sequence goes on from CATFLP010000081.1 coordinate 8,737, forward strand.
TGGGAGGAACTGCTGTAGGAACTGGACTTAATACACACCCACATTTTGCAGATATGGTTGCAAGTATAATAGCACAAAAAACAGGTTTGCCATTTATTTCTGCAAAAAACAAATTTGCTCAATTGGCAGCACATGATGCTGTAGTTTCTGCGTCAGGTGCATTGAATACATTAGCTGCAAGTTTAATGAAAATTGCAAATGATTTACGCTGGCTTGGCTCGGGACCTAGATGTGGTTTAGGAGAGTTATCTTTACCAGCAAATGAACCAGGGTCATCTATTATGCCTGGAAAAGTAAACCCAACACAATCAGAGGCTATGACAATGGTATGTTGTCAGGTAATTGGCAATCATACTGCAATTACTATAGGAGGAACTCAAGGAAATTTTGAATTAAATGTATTCAAACCAATGATGATTCATAATCTACTACATTCTATAAGATTACTAACAGACTCTTGTAGATCCTTTAGAGAAAAATGTGTTGAAGGATTAAAAGCAAATAAGAAAGTAATTCAAGACCATTTAGAAAATTCATTAATGTTGGTAACTGCACTAAATAATCACATTGGATATGATAAGGCCGCAAAAATTGCAAAGAATGCACATGAAAAAGGTTTGACATTAAGAGAATCGGGTATTCAATTAGGATATTTAACAAATATTCAATATGATAAGTGGATTAAACCTGAGAAAATGATTGGACCGTCAAGATGATTATTTACGTAAACGTCTTAATTTTTCAAGCATTTTTTTACGTTCATTATCAACTTCACCAGATTCTTCTTTTTGCTTTAGTCTTCTAAGTAGTAAATCTATTTCTAAAATAATGATTTCCCCATTATTCATACCTAATAAGAGCATATTTTCATATCCCATTGAAGTTCTAATAGATATTTTTGTTTCTGAAGTAAGAACTTCAGAGCCATTATTTGAATCTAATAAAAATAATTTAGATCCTTCATCAGTTCTTGTACTAGTAAATACTAAATCAATCTCATCAGATTTAATGCCACATACCAAAGAAAGCTCATCATCTGTAGAATACTCCCATTTTGTTTTATTTTTTACATTACAAAATAGTGTTCCTTCAACGTTAGAAATTAGTGTTTTATCATTTTGAATAAAAATAGAACTTATAGCCGAATCACATATTTTTTGATTAACTTCCCTTCCTTCATTGAAAGTAGAAATAGTTCCATCTGCATGACCAAAGATATTTTCGAAACCACAACAAATAGGACTTTCTACAATTTGGTGATGCTGAAAATCATCATTATTAAGAGCTAAAATACCTTTTCTTGGTCTACCTAATCCAAGAAGCACCTCATCATTATTTGAAAAAAGATGCCACGCTTTTTCATCCATTTTATGCGAATCTAATAATTCACCATCATATGTAAATCTCCAACAAGAACCTTCAATAAAATCATAATATTCAAGATCAAAAACAGAACTTGTGGCAACAATTTGTTTGTTATTTTCATCAACTACCACCCAATCACTAATTCCTTCTAATTCATATCTCCAAATAATTTCTCCAGATTCAGAATTTAAGCCAACAACTTCCAAACCGGCTACTAAAAATAGATTTGCAGATTTATTTTTATCTGTAATTACAAAGTTTTCCACACGATTTCCCACATTTTGCTCCCATAAGACTCCTCCCTCATGATTCCAACATACAATCGTACCATCTTTATCTCCTGCAATGATTTTGTCTTTATCGATAAAAAGCCCTTCAACACTAGAAGGTAAATCTCGAATCGCCCAAGCCCATTCGGACAACACTTCAAAATCAATTTTTGTCATCCGAATCATTTAGAGGATAACATCATACCTCAAAAGCCTTCATTGTTTGGTATCATAAAACTGAGTAAAAATACAATTAATCCGATACAGCAAGAAGAATAAAGTGGACCCATAGAGAAGAAAACTAGAGCTGAGGCACTTCTAATTAATCCCATGTTGCCTGTATTTATTGCAAGAATTGAGAGTAATGAACCTAGTAATGCAATTCCAACAAACCCGTAACCCACTATTGAATAATATGTAGCGGCCGATGGATCGATTAAGGGAAACTTCTGTTGTTCAGGAGTATAATCTATCCAAAAGACCCCAGTGCCATTATCAGTTCCAAATTCATTTTTCTTTGGGAAGTCTAAATTGATTTGTGTAAATCCGAATGGTTCAAATCCTGCTGGTGGATTTAGTAATATTCTGTGAGAGATCCCGTAAGTATTGTCTTCTTCAACAATTGCAATGTCTAAAACAGAAAGGCCAGGGGTTAAATTTTCCATTCTAAATTTTCCTTCAGAATCAGTGGTTGAAAAATGGTTACCTCCTCTTTCTGATCTGATATTTATTGTGTAATTCTCGGCAGGACTCCCATCTTCTAGGATAACAGAACCAAGAAAAATACTTGATTTTTCAGGAGCCCCAGTAGATTGTGCATAAATTAATTCATGAGGTCTAACAATTCCAGAAGTAGGAGATAAGTAATCAATACCATTCAAGAATCCTGCAAGGCAACCAATCAACAATAAAACTGCCAAACCTCTAGCATATGGATTGACTTCTCTTTCTGACGGAAGTAATATTTTTGATGTACTACTTGCAAATACCGACTCATTAATTTCTGGTAATTTGATTTCTACTTCGTCTTTATTTTCTAATCCAAGATTTGGATCAATTTCAGTTCCGTCAGTGTCTTTTTGTGCTTTAATGTAATCTTTTGCATTTTCTTCAGTATAGCCCATTGATACAATTTGTTTAACATATTGTTCTTCCAAATTAGTATCATTAGTCACACGGCCACTTCCTTTGTTTGTTTTTTAATTATTATTTGATTATTAGATTTTGAAAGATAACGATTCAGTACGGCATCATCTACCCATAGTGTTATTCGTATTACGTCCGATGCTTCAATTTTTGTCTCATTGATGATGTGGCCTAATTCATACATGTGAGCAATAATTGCAGATTTAGGAAGATGATAATTTTCAGTTGGAGGTAAAATATCAATTATCCTTGGTACACCATATAATTTTGATAAAATGATTTGTCTTAATTTTATTAATCCACTTTTATTATGACTTGAAGTACATATTGGGGCTTCCAAATCATAATCTGTAATAATTTCAGATAACTGATTTAATTTTTCATTAGTAACCAAATCAGTTTTTGTAAGTACAGTTTGTAATTGTTTGAAATCAAAATGTTCCTTTTGTGCTTCCAATTCTCTTAATGTGGTCTCTAATTTTCTTCTAAATTCATTTTTATTATCATTTGAATCTATGATTAAGAGTATTAAATTACACATTGTACTTTCTTTAATTGTTGAATTAAATGCATCAAGTAGTACAGTAGGCAAATTATCTACGAAACCAATTGTATCAACCATAAGAATTCTAGGGCTTTTTTGCATTCTCCCAATCGTTGTTTCTAATGTAGAAAATAATTGATCTTCAATTAACACTGGTTTTCCTGCCATCGCTTGGAATAAACTAGATTTTCCTGCATTTGTGTATCCGATTAATCCAATTGATTTCACTCGTCCTTTTTCTCTTCTTTTTCGGCGTTCTTTTTCGGAGACTTCTCGCCGTCTTTTTTTACGTAATAATGTAGAAATTTCACGGTCAAGAATTTTCATATTATTTTCTAAAGCATGTCTACCTCCTGCACCCCATCCGAGTCTTTCACCTTTATTTTGAAGATTAGATAATTCTCTCATGATTGAGCGATCGGCTTGTAACATTGCTAATCTTACCTGTAATTTTGCTTCTACACTATTTGCTTGATTTGTGAAGATATTTAGAAGTAATCTAACTCTATCCCAGCATTCTAATCCTAGAACTCTACCAAGCTCAACAATTTGAGTTGAATTTGTATTTGTGTGAACTAATATCAAATCCACATTATGCCATGGATGCGCAGAATTTCTAGCATCTAATTCTGCAGCAATTACATTTAGTTTACCACTTCCAAAAAATGAACGAGGGTTTTCTTTCCCTGATTGATAAATGCATTCAACAATTTCTAATCCAATTGCTTTTGCTAATTGTATAGTTTCTTCAATGTTTTTATTTTTATGTAATAATATGCATTTTCTACCATTATTTTCTGTTTGAAGAGTATTAACTTTGGAACCACCAGAACCTGGCAAGAAAACATCAATGTTCGATATACGACTCTCTCCTATTTTTACTCAAGGGAAACTCCCTAATAATTTGGTTGTGAAAGTATTAACAACTAATTGCACTAAATCTTTAATTTTATACGCAACACTCAAGTTATGTTTTCTTTCCTCTCTATTTATGTCTGATGATTTTAAAGCAATACTCTCTTGGACTGGGGATTCAAAAGAAGTAGAGATATTAGCTAATACTCTTAAAGTAGATGATCCTGAGTCATTTATTCTTGAAAGTATAACTTTAGATGATAATAATTCAGAATTAAAAGTCACAGTAATTTCGAAATCACCAAGTAGTTTACGTTCTACAGTAGACGATATTTTAACTTGTTTGATGGCTGCCAATTCAACACTGACTTCTATTAAATTTAATGAGAATGAGTAAGTGAGAATAAATGAAAAATAAAATCACAAAAATTATTGTTGACAAATTAAAAGAAAACGCAAACAAAGTAGACGCAGTTCAAATGCAGAAATATTTGAAAACATCAATGCCATTTTACGGGGTAAAGTCTCCAATTCAGAACGAAATAGTTTCAGAAATAAAAAGTAAATTTACAATTTCTAATCAGGAAGAATATAATGCAATAATAACACAGATTTGGGAAATGCCACATCGTGAAGAAAAATATATTTCAATCAAACTTGCCAGAAAATGGAAAAAATACATTACATTAGATGCTCTTAAGGTATATGAAAAAATGATAAGAGAAGGCGAATGGTGGGATTTTATTGATCCGATTTCTCAAGGATTAATTGGAATTTTATTAATGAATAGTAGAAGTGAGATGAACCTTATTTTAGATAAATGGATTGATGATAAAAATCTATGGATAAGGAGAACTGCAATACTTGCTCATCTAAAACACAAAGAAAATATGGATCAAGATAAATTGTTTAATTATTGTCTTCGACGCGCTCATGAAAAAGAATTTTTCATTCAAAAAGCAATTGGTTGGGTGTTAAGGGAGTATTCTAAAACAGAACCAGAAATAGTATTTTCATTTATTGAAGCGAATGACTCTGTATTGTCAAATCTTTCTAAAAGAGAAGGAATGAAATGGCTTAACCCGTACAGGACTTGTGAAACCGACCACACTTGACCTTCCACATAATCGTAGTTCAGCATTTTTTGACGGAAAAGAGGGATTTTCTGAACGATTTAAGGAAAGTATAGACTTATGGTCAACAGCATTGCTGAATGATGATGGTATTATTCACCCGATAAAAGGGGAATCCAATCCTGTTAATTCGAAAATTATTGCAAAGCAAAAAGGTATATTTGCAGGTAGAGTATTAATTAATAGAATTTGCAATCATTGGACTCCAGAATTACAATTAAAATGGAATTTTACTGATGGCTCACCAGTTTCAAATGGAGACGTATTAGTCGAAATAATGGGGGATAAAACCCAATTGTTGAAAATAGAGAGGCCACTTCTAAACATATTGGGAAGACTATCAGGAATTGCGACAACAACACATAAGTGGTCAAACAAAATTAACATACCAATAGCATCAACAAGAAAAACAACATGGGGTTTACTTGACAAATGGGCAGTTCACATTGGGGGTGCATTAACTCATAGATTAGATCGAAATGATGCTTTAATGTTAAAAGAAAATGATTTAGCGGCACAATATCCTCAATTAAATGTAAATGATAGAATTAAATTTGCATTAGGAAATATTGATTTTAAAAATTCTGGAGCATTCATTATTTTAGAAGTAAGAAGTAAAGATGAAGCAATAATTGCTGCAAAAACATGGAATTCTATTGATAAAAACAAACCATTAACAATTATGCTTGATAATATTGAGGTCCTGGAATGTGATGAAATAATTCAACAAATTTCAAACTTAAATTTAGAT
>CATFLP010000082.1 GCA_949514915.1 Methanobacteriota archaeon
CATATAACTTGCAGATAAATTCGCACTTGACACATCATTAGAAGTAACTATGATTGGAAGTATTGCAGATTCAACACTTGCATTTTCAGGGATTAAAGTATGGATCGTTATGACTTCATTTTGTGAAAATTCTAGTTGTAAACCTCGATCTTCTCCGCTTGATGGAGTAAAGGAGCCATCTTCTGTAACTCCATAATATCTATTTTGCCAACCAAAGTGACCATAAAATGGATCTGCAGGGAATTCCCAATCAATCACACCATCCCTCAAGATATCTATTTGTGGATTAAAAGCAGGATCAGTATGTGTACCTACAAGATAGAACCAGTTAAGATAGCCTCCAGGATCTAACACTACATCTACTGCAAATCCAGGCTGTGGTGTATCAAATACAATCTGATTACCTGGTGTGATATTAGCAAATACATTTCCAGAAATATCTTTCAAAAATACAGTTACATTAGCACTACCAATCAATTCAAATGTCTTCATTGGTCTCGAGGAATACATAAATTCACTAGATATTATATGAGATTGGCCATCTTCTACAGTCATATTACCTAAATCAGTTACTGCTAAACCATCCTCAGGAATATGCCAACCATTGTTTTCTCCTGTAAGTGATTCAAAAGACCTAATACCTCCAAAGAATAATTCTGTTAATGTAGGTGTAAAATGAGGATCATCAGTTCCAAAATTTAACTGCAATCTAACATTAGGATACATATCTAAATCAAGACCTGCAAGTGAAAAAGGAATTGATAAATTTTCAAAACCAGGAACTACTTGACCTCCTGCATTTAATATTGACCCTGTAATCCATGTTCCATTTGGAACTTTCATAGATGCATCAACGAAACCTGCGCCTAATTCATCCATTGAAAGTAACTCACTTTGCCATTTACCATCCATTTGGAAATAATCAACTTCGATTCCTAAATCATCAACATACCAACCATCATAATTCCAATACCGATCAGATGCAAATTCAAATCTAAATTGGACAGTGGACCCATTATATGCTTCTAAGGTACCTCTCATTTTTTCCCATCCAGGATGGAAAGCACCACCAGAAGTCCCAGTACAAGTACCTCCATTTTGAGGTTGCCCATATCCATTCCCAACAAATGCATCATATCCCCAAAGCATATTTTGAGAAGACTGTCCAGAATTGATGGTGCCATCATACCAAGAATTGTTGTATCCTCCTAATACTGGGGGTTGGAAATGAGTGAAATTACCTCCATCAACTGAAATGAAAACTACCCCTCCATCATAACCTGGTTCCGCACAAATCCAATGATTAAAAGACAAGTAACTAGTTGCATTATCCAATAATGAGTATGTAGGAGTAGTTAATCGAGTATGTAATTGTGGAGCTGCCCATGTATAAGGCCCTGCTAAATCAACTCCAAATCCATAATCACCAGATGCAAAATTTGTTGGACCATATCCAGGATAAGGTGTTGGGATTTCACCAAATTGCCATTCAGATGCTGCATAAAGATTCTCTGCAACAAAGCCGATAGCTCCAATGGCATCAGGATTTTCAAAACTTTCATACATAGAATATGCACCTTGGTTATTTACTACATAATTCCAATCATCAATACCTGGACTATTTGAGGGATTAAAACCTCCATAAGGTGCTTGTTCATGCCAACCATTTGCATTTACTTGAAAATCATCAGAATATAACACACTAGCCGTATTAGAGTCTGTAATCTCAAGGTTATCTATGAAAACACCGCAATGATCAGAATAATGTGGATATGCACATCCAAGTGATGAATCAGTTGATACTCTTACTCTAAACCAAGTTGTTGAGTCTCCCACATAACCTGCAGGATATGTATATTCAAGTGCTTCAAATCCTTGTGAATCGCCAACAGTACCACTTGAAGAATCACCAGGAATTGGATTTGCAGGAGAGGATCCAGATACAATAACATCTTCCCATGTAGTATTGTCCTTACTAACTTCAATGAACATGTTATCTCCATAAGGCGCCGTACCTCCTTCTAAAGCCCAATGTGCATCTAAGTTAATTGTTGGATCTACTGTTGCAGAACTTAAATCAATAGGGAATACCAAAGAACCTCCTCCAAGGTTTGCATAATTGCCATTAGCATTTGTACACCCATCAGCAGGAGAACAACCATACAACCATGCATCATACGCTAAAATACCAGGATTAGATATTGCAATATTGTCAATATACCATCCGGGCCTTGCATCAGAATTAGCAGAGGAACGATAATTCCATCTAAATTGTAATGAATTGGAATTGCTAATGTCTGGTACATTTGACAAATTAAATTCAGAAGTTACCCAACCTGATGCATTGGTTCCTGCCCATACAGGGAAACCATGCTGTCCCCCAGATGGTGCATTCACAGGTGAAATTTCAACAGTAACACCAGAATTATTTAATGCACTATCATTAAAAGGTGTTTCATTACCTTGGTCGATGTTATTGAATTTATTTCCAACAAAACCAGTATAATTTGCAATAGAGCCATCTTCAGTAATTATAGTTCCCGCATATGGAAGGTTTGCAGGTAAAGATTCATGGACATAGAGTGTACTATTCTCTCCATCATAATCCCCATCAAGTGTGAAATTAAGTGATGTTAAATTAGTATCTAGAGTATTAGGATAACCTCCTTCTGGTGCAAGGTATGTCCATTCACCAACATTAACTCTGTACTCTAACCAAACACCATCTCCATCGCCTGTTACATCTGCTGACGTATCTACATGATACCAATGATCAAAAGTCAAGATTAAATCATTTGATGGATGTGGAGTCAAGATAGTTGGTAATTCCAATGATTGGTATATATCTCCTGAGACTGAGGTTGCTGGATTAGTTCCCAATACAAAATTCCCATTTGTGGGTGATGCAGGGATATCTCCAAATGGCATATTATATGCTCCATTTGAAGGAGCCACTCCAGGGATTAATAAATCAGAAACTGACCATAAATCATCTGTAGAACCATATTGTTGTATTGTTCCAGGGAAGGCGTATTCTAATCCAGATTCGAAATCAGATTTCTGATTTACAAAAGGATCAGGGGCCAAAGAAAGTAAATCACCATAATGCTCTAAGGTAGTGCCTTCAAGTGTGCCATTTGTAAAATCTGTACCAAATGAATTCAGATATATTCCATAATCTGCATCAATCATACCATCAACGCCAACATTAACCCACCCATCTAGAACTGTTGCGTTTCCAGGAACTACAAATCCATTAGTAACAGTAGGAGTGCCTGAAGAACTAATTGATGAAGGCCCAGACCACTCTGTAAATGCCGCATTTGCGGTGGGTAAGCACATAATTAATGCTAAAAAAAGACAAATTGTTTTCTTGTTTGATTGTTTATTTTTTCTAAAGACTGACGACATTGGTACACCCTGCACCCCGTAGGGGTGCGTACTAGGCATTTGAAACACACGCTCAAGAGTTCGTAGAATATTTTATCAAAAATACTTGAAAATTAAAACGCGATGGGAGAGATTTGAACTCCCGAGTCCAAGGGACACGTGATTTCCAGTCACGCGCAATACCAGGCTATGCGACCACCGCAGTAATACCTCGTGCACACATTAGTTGAAAAAATGTAACTATGGTGATTTCGTAGTAGCGATTAAAAAAAGTCTTGTTTTGCCCTAGTTGTCGCCACTGTGGCTCAGGGGTAGAGCGACGCCTTGGTAAGGCGTAGGTCGCGAGTTCAATTCTCGCCAGTGGCTCTTTAATTTAAATCAAATAATTCCACTAATAGGTATTTAAAAAAAGCAAGTTATCTTATGGAGATGATGCGGGAGAGGTAATATGGCGGCTCCAGATGATGCGGAGAATAATAATACAAATGCCGTGAATTTTCAAGAATTAAAAGACATTGAATTAAATAATAAATTAGCCAACATCCATCCTATTTTTTCAAGTATTGATGAAGTAAGAAAACAAATATATTTTATGATGATTTCACTAAGAAAATCTTGGTCAAATTCAGAATACATTACTATTGGAATTGGGTCACTAGCAGTATTACTCGGGGCAATTACATTTGATGGTGAATTACAACAAGGTGGAGATTATTTGAAAGTAGGAATTGCTCCACTAGGTGATGGTTTAAGTGCAATATCTCCTGCTAGTTTTTTCCAATTAATACTTAGTATGATTTGTTGGATATATTTCCTATATCGTTTATGGGATCATTATCCTCTAATGAGAGGGCAATCAATAAGTCTGTTCATAATGTGGTTTAGCATAACAATTATGGCACTAAGCCTTCATCAAGGAGCTCCTTCATTCCCACTTGAAATTAGTTCTGAAGGTATAACTACAGCAATTGGAGGATTGGTTGTTGCAGTATTTTTAGGGTTTATATTTTCGAGAGCTGTTATTGAAACCAGAGACATTCATGTCGAAGAAAATTTTCAAAATGAAGATCCTAGAATTATGGGTGAGTCCATTTACAACCATAGCCTATTTGGCTGGGTTTCAATACTCATTATTTGGTCTATTGTATCCTTCATAAGTTCATGGGCTGGTGCTCATTATGTATCGATAAGACCTCATGGAAGTTGGTTTTGGCAAGTTCTTTACATTCTGTTTGGTACTTTTTCAATTTTCGGAATTTGTGTATTGCTATGGTATCCTCAATTAATGCTCGGAACTGGTAAAATTGTTATCAAATCAAAAAGAGCTAGAGAAGTAGATGATATGCTATTAGGTGACGAGGCATGGAAAGAAGAACAAGGAAAATGCCCCGATTGTGATGCACCATCTCCCGTCACTAGGGGCCGAGATGGTTTGCCAAATTTGAACTGTAAAGTAGAAAATTGTAATGGAAGAGGGCCAATAAATTCCAAATGTCCTCTTTGCGAAGAAAAGATCCCATCTAGAATTAAATGTGAAAAATGTGGAGTTAGCGCACCTGCACTAAAACATCTAAGCGATCAAGAAGCATGGTGATTTATTGAATAATAAAAAATTAGATGGAAATGATGTTAAAGAAAAGTTTTCTCAATCTGAAAAAACTATTCTTGAAATGGATGAAGAATCATGGGATGAATTTGATGATAATGCAATAAAATCAATAATTGCAATTTGTACTGTTTTAGTATTAATATTAAGTTCTGGACTCATATTTATTGCATGGAATAATTGGTGGAACGAGGATTTAATTGGACCTGGTTCATTCCTAACAAGTAGGCAACAAAATTATGAAAATTTAGTTGGATTCTCTGGTGTAGAATTAACTGGAAAAGGTGTTGTCGTATGCATAGTTGATTCTGGAATTGATTTGACACACCCAGATCTTAGACACCTTAATTTAAACGGATGGAAAGATTTTATCAATTCTAAAACATATACCTATGATGACCATGGACATGGTACAATGATGGCAGGCATTATGTCTGCCAAAGGAGGGTTAAAAGGACTCGCTAATGAGGTTAATTTATTAGTCGCAAAAGCACTCTCAAAGGATGGCACTGGAAGTGATGAAGTCGTTTCAGAAGCAATAGATTGGTGTAGAGAAAATAATGCTGAAGTTATTTCATTATCATTAGGGGGTGCACCAGGAATCATGCCATCATTCCTTGGAGGAGATTTAGTTGAAGAAGCTGTCAATAATGCCATGGATGAGGGAATATATGTTGTTGCTGCAGCTGGAAATGACGGTGAAGAAGATACTGATGATGATGTCGACAGTCCTTGTAGTGTAGAAAATGTAATTTGTGTCGGAGGTGTTGGGATAGACGGTACAATTTGGAGTGGGAGTAGTAAAGGGTCAAATAATTTTCAATTATTTCCTCCCAAATTATCTCGGCAAGATCCTGATAAAAAACCTGAATTAGTTGCACCAGCAGATAGTATTCCTGTATTAGTTTCAACAAATAGTGGCTCAAATGAGCCTACTGAATCAACTTATGGCACTGCAAGTGGCACCTCTGCTGCAACTGTCTATGTTTCATCGGCAATTGCATTAATGCTTGAAGCAAATCCATCTATTTCTAGAAATGGTAACCAAGGAGGTAGTCTAGATAATATTGAACAAGTCAAACAATGGATTAAAGAAAGTTGTTTACCAAAAAATAATTCTGAAGATCATGACGAATATTACGGATATGGGCTGCTTCAAGTAAATTTACTTGTCAACAAATCTATTTAGGCATAAAAGCAACTAATGTAGATATTTTAAGAGGGACGAAACCGATACGATATTTTTCTTGAATATCTCTAATCAAATCCATCCATAATTGGAATAAATTTGCTTCTTCATTTGAAGCACCCTCGAATGGAACATTAGGCTCTATTGTCAATAACAAACCATTTGAAGTCAACAAAGGTAATGCATCATTAATGCATTCTACCTGTTCTTCTTCACCAACATCAATAATTATCAAATCGGCAGGAATCGCAGCAGGTGCATTTGTTGCCTCTAATGAGGAACTGTTAAGCAATGCCTTATTAGAAATTAACCAAGCATTACACTCTCCTGCTAATTCTTGGAATCTCATTCCAGAAATATGAGTCCAATCACTTGCCTCAAATCTTTGAGTTAACCTAAGAAGAATTGCCGCAAATTTATTACCTGCTTCCACAATAGTATACTCTGGAAAACTTTGCCTTGATGAAAATGCATCCAATAACCAAGCAGAAAGATGACCAATTCCTCCACCAACTTCAATTATTTTTTTTGGGTTATGTCTAATTGCGACATCTCGAATACGCCTTATTGCATCAATATCCAATGATTTTAGTTCCATATGATTCAATTGCTCACTAATGGCGGCAGCTATTTTAGGCTCTTCCACACCTAATTCTAGATTCTCACTAAGCAACCAGGCAAAAGCCTCCTTCTCCGTAGGAAGTGTTTCCACATTTAACTCGAAAGCGTATAGATATTCAATATTCCGCATTACAATGTTTTGAAATACACGTTACTTGCGGGTTACAACCAATGGATAGTTCTGAAAGTAGTTGTGTAGCAACATGCCCTTCATGTAGTAATGAGCAAGAGCATGAAATAGTTCACAAAAGAGAAGTTGGTTCTGGACTTGATGTTAAAGTAAAATGTAAAAAATGTTCGCTTGTACATAAAGTGCATATTAGACCAAATAAATTAGTTAAACTTCCATTCTTACTTAGTGATGGACCAACAAGTATGAATGAAACTATCGAAGTTGACGATGATGAAGTTTTCCGAGTGGGAGATATATTTGAACACAAAGATAAACTTTGGAGGATAAATACCCTAGAATCAACACAAAAAAAGTTTATGCGGAAATCATTACCTGAAAGAATAGGAAGAATTACAGCAATTAGATATGATGAAGTAAGAGTTAAAGTAACAATGACAGATGGAGATGTATCTACTCCTGGATTAATTATTTGTGAACCTGAAAGAATATTTTCCACAGGTTCAATTATTGAACACGAAGGATACAAATGGAGAATAAGATCTATTAATACCTCAAATGGATCTACTTTACGTGGAAAATATGAGGCTTTCCAAATTAAAAGGCTTTACTTGCAACCACCACCGCCACCAAGAAAACAACCAACAACATCTAGAGAACGTAGACAAGCATGGAAGGAAGGAAGGTTAGGCCACAATCCAAATCCTGAAAAAGATAAATGGAACTAAAATTACTTATCTCCTATTGCTCCAAGGAAAAATCATTGCTTTGAAAACATGCCATGCAATGTCTGGGTTTTCCCTTAATCTTCTCATTGAATATTCATACCATTGGCTCCCATAAGGAACATATACTCTTGTCATATGACCCTCTTTTGCTAATTTTCTCCGAATGTTTCCCCTAACTCCTAAAAGAAACTGATACTCATATCCTGGTCCTTTACCCTTCCTTTCTTTGGGTGAATTTTTCCTTTCGTCAGTTTTATCAGGCCCTAAATTCCTTTTCTCAAGTGCATTATTTGCATAATTAAGTACTTGTGTGTCATGTGTTGCAATACCAACATAAGCGCCTAAATCCAGTGCTAAATCTATATCAGTGCAAAAAGAATCCACAATAGATTGATAACTTGTATTTGAAATCTCAGATGGTTCTAAATAAATTCCTTTACATAATCTAAAATCTGCAAACCCGTTTAATTTTTCACATAAAACTTTGATATCTTCTTTTGTCCTAAACAATCTAGATTGTAATACACAACCTACGTTCTTAATATTACGTGAGTGCATATCTAACACAACATCAATTGTATCTTGTGTGACTCTATGATCTTCCATATCCAATCTTACAAAAATCCCTGTTTTTGAGGCTAACTCGCATACTTCACTAATATTTTCAAGCCCTTTCTCTCGATCTAAAAGTAAACCAAAGGCGGTTGGCTTTATTGAAATATTTGCATTTAAATTCTCATTATTAATTGCCTTAATTACCTCTTTATATTCCTCTACAAAAAAATCAGCTTCTTCAAGCGTTTTTATTTCTTCTCCAAGTACGTCTACAGTTGTACATGCTGATTGTTTTTCTAGATTTTTCATTATTTTAATAGCGGAATTTATGTCTTTTCCTGCAACATATCTTCTTGCGACCCATCCAACTACAAATTTAGGCATCCATGGCAAAACAGAAACTAATGAGCGCCCAAAAAAACCACCTGCCATGAATAGGTGAACAGAAATAGAACTTTGATGGTTATGATTCTATTCATATGAAATCTGCTGTCCTTCCATAAGGGATATTTTGTAAATTTAAAAAATGAATAATTGCATTTCTTTGCCAACCTTTGAATGATTTTCTATCAATATAAGCCCAAATTTCGGAATTAGGGTTTGCTACTTTTGTAGAATTATATGCAGCCATTATTGCTTGCTTCCATGGCCCATTAGGCAAATTATCTGAGGTGATCTCGCCCTCATTTTTTTCCATTGTTAATGCATAATTTGCAAGCATATGGCCAATAACTACACCCTTATCAGAAAGTCTCATTGGCTGTGGTGCATAGTGTCCACCACCTAAACAAAAAACTACTTTTTCAGAATTAATTTCAGGCACCATTGCACTTGATTTTAAATTCAATCCCGAAATAATTACATCGGCAAGAGCTGATGCGGCTTTTTTATTACCCCACTTATCCTCGGTGGAACCTATTTCAATAAATAATGAAGGTACACTAATCCAAGGACCATGATGTGTTGTTTCAAAGCTTACTGTAAATTCATCTAACAATTCATGGATTTTTGCTTGTTTTTTTAATTCATTCATCCAAGAAGACATCCTTGGAGAAGGTGGTGGAGCATCTGCAGATTTACCTCCAAAAGGTGGGTTTTCACCAACCTCATATTGAGGAGTACCTATTGGATGAATTGTTAAACATGGAAGACCTGATGCAGCTACATGCCTGCTTGGGAATATAACCTCAGTTACTTTTTCACCTGTAACTTTCTCCCACCTAATGTCTAAATTATCTTCGAA
The DNA here is from genome assembly GCA_949514915.1 of Methanobacteriota archaeon. Lineage (GTDB taxonomy): Archaea > Thermoplasmatota > Poseidoniia > Poseidoniales > Poseidoniaceae > MGIIa-I. Next base: position 9,463 of record CATFLP010000082.1, read on the forward strand.
TAAAACTCCACCATCTCTCCACCACAACCTTATCGAATTACAATTCCATGTTTTGAAACCTTCTACAAGGGGGGCTTCCTCCCATTGACATTTCTCCAATAATGACTCAGCCTGATTAGTTGAAGCAATATCTCCCCCACTAATTATAATCAGTATAACTTGCTCGGCCATATGTCTCCCAAGCAACTTACTATGATAGCATATCGTCTTCAATGATTATCTATTATATTCCTTAGGAGGGGTATGGACAGCACTCTCATTTTCCCGCCACAAAAGATAATTAATTTAGGGAATAATAGAATGCTTATTATTGGCATGGATGGAGAATTACAAATAATTAATGATTCACTTGAACCAGAATCACACCATAAAATTCCATTTCCAACTTCAATTACAAAGTCATCTGTTTCAAACAATATTTTATTCGGGTTTTGGGTGGATTTAGAATTAATGATTGCTAGAATGGCTGCTATTGATTTAAATTCGGAATTGCAAGAGGGGTTATCTAAATCAGATTTACGAATTAAATTAAACCAAAATGAGGTTGCTCCAGTTTCAGGATCTAAATGGTCTCATACTTTAGATTCAGAACCATTAGCTATTGTTTCCAGTACTACTTATGTGGCATTTTCGACATGGAAAAGAGGAGTATATTGCATAGACCACGAATCAAATGAATTATGGAGATCTCCCGAAATAAAATGGGAAAATAATTTGGAAAATGCAAATGTGGTTGTATCTATGTCAATTATTCCAGAAGGTTTACTGATTTGGTCTAAAGGTGCTGAATGGGCATTAATGGATGAAGAAAATGGGAAAATAATTGAGCAAGGAAGTGTTTCTTTCCCCCACATATTAGAAAAAACATTTAATTTTGAAAATAAAATCCTACTTTGCTGTCCTGAAGGTAATTTATTATGGATTGAGGATTTAAATTCTAACGAGGTTTTCGAAATGAAAGAATTAGGACCCGTACAAGATGCAAAATGGGATTCTGAAAAAGATTGCTGGAGAATATGTATTTGGAGAAAAGATGTGTTATGGGCTAAAGAATCTACACAAAAGGAAATCCGAAAAGAAATTGGAAAGTCTGTATTCAAAAACAATTCTAATTGGATGGTATTAGATAATGCTGGTTTTTTTACAAACCATTACAAATGATTCACTCTTCTTCATTTGTTTCTTCGTCTTGGCGATATCCACATTTACCACAAGTAACTCTGTCTTTATGTATAGCTAAAAATACACCTGGTCCACATCCTTCCTCGGGGCAGAAAGCATTCTTACGAACTAATTTATCTCCTGACGTATCATATTTTTCCCATTTTTTTGATACGTTTTTACCTTCTGCCACTATTCTTCACCTCCAGAAACATCATCCTTTGCAGGCATTTCTTCTGTTGCTGGCTCATCTTCAATAACGTGTCTATTGATCATATATTCCATTTCAGTATTTTTCAATGAATCGGTATCTGCATATACATGGGCAAATCCTGTTGTTAATGCTTGGCCAAACCTCGTATTAACTCTCTTTAAAATTATTAAATCCATTTTTGACCCTGGCTCTGTTTTTAGAACCATGTTTATCATCTCTTTTCGACTAGGTGTTGCCTTTTGTGAATGTTTTATACTAAATTCAATTTCCACTCTATTGAGTAAATTATTTTCTTTTCTATTAATTACTTCCATTATGATTTCACCTTACTGATACTTTTAGTGCATACTCACCATTTCTTTCGATTTTAAGTCTTTGAGCAACCTCAGAACGATTATAATCTAAAATTAATACATAACCACTCCAATCTAAAGTAACTGGGGAACTTGGACAATGTACGCATTGATCTGTTGATTCTGGTAAAACTAGATGACATTCCCCGCAAGCAAATCTCTTATTTTGTACCATTTTTAATCACCTCTTACCTTTCTTCCTTTAACCATTCTAATCCACCTAAACCAGGTTGTTTACATGTCAATCCAATTTTCGAATTCTTTGGATCTGCGGGATTAAATGATAATGATACTATTCTACTTCTTACAGGGTCTCCAATTCCTAATTCCTTCCCTGTTGTACGTCCAACTATTTTTCTATCTTGCCCATCTCTAACGTCTACATGGTCATCCATGATTTGTGATTTATGCAATAATGCCTCTACAGGACCTATTCTAATAAAACATCCAAAGTCGTGTACTTCGGAAATAGCACCTTCAATAACTTCATTTTCTAACATCACAAATAATATTGCTTTAAATTTAACTTTTTGATAAATAGCACCATCGCCGTGGATAATTCTACCCCTGCCAATCGGTTCATGATCATATGTGACCAGAACAAATCTATTTTCAGAATCATATTTACCTTCAAATGCTTCTGATGCTAATTCATCTATTCTCTGGTTAAGAGATTGTCCTTTACGGATAAACTCTGCAGGAATACGTAGCGTATCTTCCATAGTTGCTTGCATGTACATGGCATTTCACCTACTTCCCACCCTCAATTACAGTCGACAAAGCGGGAATCATCCCACTCTGTCCGTCACTGGTAGCCTCAAGAGAGAGAGGTCGAAGTAAACTTCCGACCTAAGACCTCCATATAAGCATTTCAAATCATTTCGGAATTTCAATCTCTCCTCTCATTCAGATTGTTTCTTGCAATTAAAACCTTAATCTTTTAGTAATCGCTCAATGACTCCAATGTGAGCGTAATGACTAGAGCCCGTGCAAGTTACATATTTGTCTTGGTTTCAATCACTATAATTCTGCTTCAATCATGGGTGCCATTAGCATTAACTCCAATTGATAAAAATCAACAAGAATCTTTTGCGAAAAATACTGACGTTTGGACTGGTTCAGAACAGCCATGGTCCCAATATGGCCATAATCCTACACGGAATTCGACTATTTCTGCACATTCAATGAATGGCGGATTTGGTTTATCATCACTAGGGATTATTTCCGAACCTGCAATTAATTGGAAATCTTCAGCAGATGACACATATGGGGTTCAAAGTTTAGGTACTGCAATAGGTGATTTTTCTGGCCAGATTTCCACATACCCCTCATCTGAAGAAAGATGCGGTTTAGGGAATTTATTTGCGGTTTTTACAATTGAGCGTAATTCTGGTTCGGGTAATGATTGGCTTGTCATAGTAGAAGGTGGATTAAATCGTGAGGCATGGAGAGTCGATTTAGGTGAAACTTCTGACGTTAAATCTACTCCAGCAATTGTTGATGTAAATGGTGATGGAATTTTTGAAATCATTCTAGCATATGATACCTCGTCAGGACTTACAATTGATGTATGGTCCCCTCAACTTTCTTGCTCAGAGGCAGGCACATGGAATGCAGATCAACATTCTAACGAGTTATTATGGACTCATACGGAACCTGATTTAAATATCGGAATTGCTGCAGATTCATTTAATGCTGGGCATCTTGCATCAACACAAGCACTAATTGCAGATTTACAACTTGATGGAGATCCTGAACTAATCATATCTGCAGTAGATAGCGTCTCGGATAGACCAACAATAATTGCATTCCCCCTTTCCAATTCAGCACCAAATCAGCCATTATGGCAAATAGAATTAGATTATGGCACACATCCTTCGGATCCTACATGGGCTCAAATTGATGAAGATAACTCTGCAATATTAGTCACTACGATAGATTCTGATGATGGAAATATGTGGGCATGGAGAATTAATTCGGAAACAGGTTCACTTGATTGGAATGCAAGATCATTAATTTCTGAAGCTGATAGTGGAGTACCCCATATTAGATTACCTGGGCCTGTTGTAGCACAATTAGATGATGATGCAGTGCCAGAAGTAATTTTCACTGCACCTGGTGATTGGGATGATAACTCACCTGTAGATGGTGCTAGTTTCCATGCATGGGAATTAACTGACGGAAGTGAAATATGGTCATTTTCGGCACCAAATGGATATGCTGAGGCACCACCACTACCTGTTGACATTGATAATGATGGAATTGATGAATTTGTTTGCTGGACTACTTGGTTTGAAACAGGAGTTCTAAATTCTGAGAGATACGGAAGAGTTGGGTGCGAAGACATTACGGGAAATTCATCTGGATGGTGGGAAGACATGGAGCCATATGATGGAAATTCAAATGACGGTATTGCAATAAGCCAACCAATAGCAATGGACATTAATGGAATTGGAGCACCAGAGATAATTATTGCATATGGGCAAACTTTGCGTGCATATGATGGTGATGATGGAAATTCAGACATATGGGATGATGATGTCGATCTTGGCAAAAGAAGTTGGGCTTCTCCATCTGTAGCAGATTTAGATGGAGATGGATTACTTGACATACTTATAGGAGATGTATTAGTATCTCAAGCAAATATTGACATTGCCCCCATATTAGACAATAGGGGGATATTTTTCTCCCCCTCTGCTGCAGACCCTGGCGACATGGTAGAAATCACATTACAATATGCTAATCATGGCACTGTTTCTTCTGATGAACCTGTAGATGCTTGGGTATATATCAATGATGAATTACATACGACACATAGAATTCTGGACATGGAACCATCTACCCCTAGCGGTAATGCGATTGATTCATCATTTACTATTGAATGGACAGCAACAATTGGAACTCATGAAATCAGATTAGAGTTGGATCCAAATGAAAATCTTACTCAATCAAGAACAGATAATGATGTTTATACTGTAGAATTTATTGTTGTAGAACCATACGACTTAGCGATTTCACTACCTCCAGAAACTACTAGAATTAATCCTGGTGAATCAGAAACATTAGACATAAGTATTCTCGCAATAGGTAGGCGCTCATCTGAATGGAGTATGACAATAAATAATTCAAATATGCCAGAAAATTGGACCATATCAGATCAAAACCCTAATTCAAGTCAATCTGTAACTATCGACCCTAATGGAGAAGCATGGAACCCAAGCCTTTTGGTTTCTATTCCACCTAATGCAGAAGGTTCCGAATATGGTTCTTTTTTACTAACTATGACATTAGATTCAAACCCAGAAATTAGTAAGGAATTTCTAATACCCATAGAAGTTAACAGAACAAGAGGCTTATCAATTACAGGACCCAACGGAAATCCAATATCTACTGGCCATGGTCTAAATGGAGCTAATGCTACTGCATGGTTTCAAATGGAAAATTTAGGTAATGCTGAAGAAAGGTTAACTAGCCAATCATGGAGTTCTAATAATTGGCAATCAGATCCATTAATCTTTGATAAAAATGGAGGACCATATTATTCTATTACTTTAGCACCTGGTGAAAAAAGGGAGTTTTTAGCAGTAGTGGCTGTCCCTGAATCATCAGAATGGGGGCTAGGATCCATTGCTGAAAACACATTTACAGCATGTATTGGAACTGATGACGATAATTTATGCAAATCTATTGATTTTACATTTATTTCAAATTTAATTTCAATGAACCCTCCTCATGTAAAAAGCATCCCTGGTGTTGATTTATCTTGGGAATTAGAAAGCAATTCAAGTCAAGGAGATATTGCAATAGATCTTGCAGCAGCAGGAATGATGCAAAATGGATGGATCTGGTCTGCTGAAGGACACGGGACACTTAATGGAAATATTCTGAATATTTCACAAAAAGAAGATGTTGGACATACATGGCTAAATGTTTCAATAGCTGAACAATCACCACCATTACTTCATGTAATCAATTACAATATAGAAACCGATGTAAGTATCAATTTTAGTGTGAATCTTTTGCAGGTCAACAGAGCAGAAGTTGAAATTGTTGAACCATCTACAAGCCCCATCATCATTGATGTAAATTCGGTTAATTCACTAATTGTTAAATTAACAAATAAAGGAAATGCTGAAGACATTTTTAAATTAAATGCTGAATTTATAGATACGGGAGACGTTAAAAACAATCCTGGAATTATGTTTAATATTCCCCAGTCAACATTTACATTGGGAGTAGATACAAGTGTATTCCCTACTATTGATTACAGCATATCTGAAAATACCCCTGCTGGTGAAACAGTAATGATTAGAGTTTCAATAATGTCTGAAATAGACAATAACCTCTATGAATTTACAGACATACTAATTACGGCAAAACAACACCACAATTGGTCTATTTCTAATATATCTAATTTAGACATATTTGGTGCTCAAAATGAAATTATTAATGTTAAATTCAATGTGACGAATACAGGAAACCTAGAAGACATTATGGAATGGAGTTTATCAACCAGCACCGTTAAAAATCAAAATGATACTTCGACATGGTATAGTGAAATTGAATCAGAAAGAATTTTAAATGTTAATGAAACAAGTACATTTTCAATTAATATCACTATACCAAATACTTCTTGGGAAGGTAGTATTTTCTATCACAATCTAAGTTTAATCTCTGACTCCAGTGTTTTTGGTGAATTTAGTATTAAAGTGACGACTACAAGAAATAGTGGTTGGTCTTTAAAATTAGATGATTCAAATTTAGATGTTAATGCCTCAGGATCAGTAATATCTATTGAAATAGAAAATAAAGGTAATTCAATAGTACAGCCAATATTACTCCCTGTATTGCCCAGTGGATGGAATATGAGTGAAATTCCTGCTATGACAAAGGTTAAACCTGGAGAATCTATTTCTGTAGATTTAGAAGTCACTCCTCCATCAAATTCAATTGCGGGAGAAATTGGCATCATGACACTTATTGTCAAAGATGGAGATACCCTTGAAGGGAGAAGTGAAATTGGCATCCCACTTAGAGTTGCAAGCACATATTCTTTAGAAATTGGTTTTGAAGATAATTGGATTATTAGTAGTGCAGGTGGATACCCCATGGCATGGATTAAAAATTCGGGTAACTCTCTTAATAAAATTACATTAGAATTAGAACTTCCAGATGGGTGGGAGAAAATATCCCCTGATTATTTTTACATACCCTCTGGTTCAACAATGGGTTTACCAATTTCAATTATTCCTTCTGAAAATTGGGATCAAAATAATTTTTCTCAAATCATTAAAATTACCGATTCTTCGGGCTCTACAGAAAATATTAGTTTAAATGTCAAAACTTTTTGTTGTGGCTTGGACATCTCATGGGGAGTAAGTCCCGTATTTACTGGATATGAAAATGATGCTGTAGAAATAAAAATTCTTGGAGATATGAATAATGAGCATTCAATAATTGAATTAACAAATACAGGAATTGTAGAATATCAATATTGTAAAACTACTAATTTAGAAAACTGCATAGATGAGCTGAAATACAAAACAATAATGTTTGAAAAAACAAACCTAGTTGCAATTTGTGATTTTGAATCATCAACATTAAGTGAACTTGAATCTGGAATCAATAGTGAATCTAAGAATGTTGCAAGTTGCCAATTATCTGCAAATTCTGAGGAAGTAAGGTGGAATATAATTCTTAGAATAAATGGGGAATTAATAGATAGTCTTTCTGGAGTACAAATTGGAAACTCAACAACACATAATCTAAGCATGGAAGCATGGGAAATAAAAAGTGGTAAACATCTTCTTGAAATAGAAATATACGATGGGTTTGGAAAATTAATTGACAGTGAATCTGAAAACATAGTCATAAGACACCTCGGATGGAATATTGGAATCTCGTCAATAGAAATTTCATCAGATAATCAAGATCTTACTATTAATATGAGAAGAGAAAATTATGAACAACTCTTAGATGTTCATTGTGTTCTAAGTGCATCACATTCACAAGGGGAATGGAGTGGTCTGTGGAAGATTGATATGGCCAAGGGCCAGTTAGCACCAACATTGACAATTCCATTACCGAATATTTCATCTGGAGATGAAATAAATTTCAATTTAAATTGTGTAGAACCGTGGCATTTAGATGATAATGTAGATGATAATGACTATACATATATGATTCCAAATATAAGTGCTCCAATACTCGAACAAAATGAGTGGGTGTGGGGACTTCTTTCATCGGCAATAATATTGATTGGTGCTAAATTACTAGGTTTTCTGGAAATAAAACCGAAAAGGAAAGAGAAGATAAATTCAAGGAACAGTGAAAAGGTAGCAAGAAAACCGATAGAAAATAAAAACGAAATAAAAGAAGAAATAAAAGAATCAATACATATTGATAATGATCTTCAGGAAATCCCTGAAGAAGAATCAAATGAAGATAAAGATATTAATGAAATTGCCGAAGAAGAAGAAGAAGAAGAAGAAGAAATTGTTGAAGTTACTCAAATTGATGATGAAGATGAACCTGATCCTGATGACATCGATGCAAAAATTAGCAAAATGATGTCAAGAAAAAGATACTACGATTAGGTGAATAACATGAGTGATTTTCAAGATAATACGGGATTAAACCCCTTCTATACATTCGATACTTTTGATTGCGAAGGGATCCTAGAATTATTGGCAGTTTTAGACACTAATGATGAAGATTTTACTCAATTTTTGAGTGATAATCCTATTATTGCTAAGAGAATTTCAGAACAAGGAATAGAAAATCCAAGAAATAGAAAAGATATCCCATGGGATGATGCAAATTTGATATTTATTGCATCAAAGTCATTAGAAAGTAAAATGCATCCACCATTAGGAAAAGGTAAATCTAAAGAGCGCCTAGGTAGAGTTCCTTTGGGAGAAGGTAATCCAATAAGTTATCTTTTAATGCATCTAATAGTTCCAGACAATGAAAATGGGAAAGAGATGTTTAAACTAATTTCCCAACTACATTCAGGGTTCTCAAAATCAATACACGGACATGAAAAATTCTCTAAAGGAAAATGGGGAATGTCATTGCTAGGATATCTATTAATTGATGAAGTAGTTAAATTACACAAGCAGTTGAAAAGTGTAAAATGGACTGTTTCTGCAAATGAACCTCTTGATGGAGGAGTTCGTACATTTGCCAATGACCTGAGTATTATTCTTAGGGATGCAATTAAACAAAATACAGGGGTATTAATGAGATCTCATAACTAATTAAAATCCATTCCTGTTAATCTTTCAAACATTTCTGCATATAATTCGGATGTCTTTTTAATTATTTCATCAGGTAATGCTGGAATAGGTGGTTCTTCTGTACCTGCTTCTCTAGCAGCATATAATTCTGTGTGATGCCCTGTTCCAAGGTAATGTTCACGAACAAATTCTTTTGACAATGATACAATTGTTCCATTGGCGTAATCATCTGCAGCCCACCATCGATCCTCATCTAGTGTCCCAAATGAATCAACCAATACAGGTACTCGATTAGGACCTAGAGCAAATTCCTTTTTCCCATCAACATGAATAAGTCCATTTTTTGCAGCTTCTCTTTCAATGATTTCATCAATCTTGATTACAATATCTAAAATAGAATCAAACTCTTCATCAGTTAAATTTGAAATTTCAAGTGCTTCTTTCCTATCTAATAAACGGTCAAATTTTTCAAACTTAGTTGATACTTCAAGATATGGCTTAGGAAGTTTTACTCCCTCTTGTAATTCTACACCTGGCTCAAAACCAAATTCCTCAGAACCTACGTCTCCTCTCTTATATCTACGCCAACCGCCACCTGCAAGATAATGTCTACAAATTACTTCAAGAGGGACAAAAACATTCTCCATATCTCTTGGAATAGCTCCAGGTTCTCTAATTACCTCAAAACGACGTGCTAAGACCCGATCTGGTGCATTCATTTCTATTATGTGAGTATCACAAATTCCTGCGTCTTCTACTAAGTTAAACCAATGACAAGAAGTCCTATTGAGACTCTCTCCCTTACGTGGAATCAAAGAAGGTATTACTTGATCAAATACAGAAATTTGATCTGTGTACCTAAATTCAATAACGTCTGAGTCATCTGTACTCCAAACTTGCTTTACTTTCCCATGATATATCATCTCGCCCATGAATCATTGCTGAATAATGACGACGTAATATTGTTACGTATAATAAGAATATCAAATCAGCCCAAGTGCATCTTCAATCCTATTCAATTCAGGCCCTGTTGTTTCAGGACTTACAATGGCTCCTTTATCTGTAGTTGCAATACCTGCACCAACAAATGGAGAACCATAGCCTACAGTACCTACCATTACATCTACGCCAAGTGTTTTCTTGATTTTTTCTACTTCTTCTACTGTAACATCAGGATGCAATATTGCCCCTTTACTATTTGCTGCTGCTAAACTACCCAATATTTCTTGACCTGCTATTGTTGTAGAAACACCAGGAACTTTGAATACATCAGATAATAATTCTACTCCTTCATCTGGCAATAATGGACTCATTAATGCCCCTTTTGATGTACAAACTAGTAAATTACCTGCTGCATTAACTCCATGTTCCATAACTACAACATCACCAAATGAGGTTAATTTATCAATATCTTCTTCTGTTGCAATATCTGCAACTGCTATTCCATTAGAATTACCGCAAATCAAACTCCCAAGTAAATTAGATCCTCCAATACTTAATGGAAAAGATTCTATGTCTAATGCAGTGAGTATGTTTTCTAATTGAACTCCAGTAACACCAACTGGATGAAAAAGGACATTCCCTACAACCGCTAAAGAAACTCCTACTTGGTTATGGCCAAATACTTCGGTTGCTAACAGCCCCATACAAACTATTGCGCAAACAATTTAGTTATATGCTATGTGGAAAAAATATGATTGAAAAATAAAATAAAAAGTGAAAGGAGAAGGGGTACGGTGACTGTATTTCCCGTGGGCTCTCGCACCACAGTACCGTAACAGACGCAGGAGGGCTTGACTTCCGGGTTCGAGATGGGACCGGGTAAACTCCTCCGCTATGACCGTACACCCACTCCTTTCGAATGTGATAGAAGTGAGGTGATTATTGGCATGCCTTATGGACGATGGATAGCACGGGTAGTATTGACGTTTTTATGTAAATTATGAAGCTCGAACGGTTAGTACTTCCGGACTGAATACCTCGGAAAACCTTGGTACTTACATCCGAAGTCTATCAAACTCGTCTTCTACGAGAGTTCTGCATTGCCTCGTCTTTGGGGCGGCTTCGAGCTTAGATGCTTTCAGCTCTTATCCGCTAGGGCGTGGCTGCCCAGCATTGCCTTATCAGACAACTGGTAAACTAGTGGCCCCGAGCCCTCGTTCCTCTCGTACTGA
>CATFLP010000083.1 GCA_949514915.1 Methanobacteriota archaeon
ACACGGGCTATTGCCATAAATTCAGAATTTTCACCCCTATGTTTTTCAACACAATGCCGAGATAATGCACACGAAATTAAATTCTGCTCATCTGAATCAGTTACAGCAATGAATAGATTTGCATCTGATATACCTGCCTCTTCTAATGTTTTTCTATGCTTTATATCTCCCTGAATTACTAAAGCATTTATTGACTGGGCCTCCCTAACAATGATAGGGTCTTTATCAATTAAAACAACTACTTTGCCTTCCTTCAGAAGTACTTCAGCAAGGCCTCTGCCTACTTCTCCCGCGCCTCCTATTATTACACGCATAATGCACACCCCAACAACAATTATGCTGCTGTCGTCAACTCTTCCACTATCTGAGGATTAGTGAATGTTCCGCCTGTAGTAACTGCTTCGCCCACGGTTTCCCATGTTTCTCCATAACCACACAAGACATTACAAGCCCAGATTCTATAGAAGTAATCATATACTCCTTCACCAGATGTACTTGTACTCTGATCTTCTAATTCTATCCACAACCCAAGAGCTGTTGGTGGTTTAAACAACCACATATTATTTGTAACGTCTACAGATGCCTCAATAAAACATGTATTGACGTCAATATTGTTTTCATCACACCATTCTTTATCATATGGAAGCATTACATTAGACCACCCATGTGGCTCCCATGTTTTGAAAGTGAATCCTGTCAATGCACCAAACTCATACCAAGTAGGTATTTTTTTAACTCTCAAAAGACTCATCCACAAATTTGATTGTTCGTCACAATCTCCTACTTTATCTGCTAAACAAGAAGGTCCAGACCTCGGAATATCTTTTCCTCTACCATAGGTTATTTGCTCTTGTACATGCTCAAATGCTTTTCTTGCAAATGCGTATGGGTTATCACTTAAATCATCAGGGATTCCCGAATCAATTGAAGCTACAGCACTAATTATTGAAGGATGTGTTCCATCTATGGCATAGGTATTATCATTTCTTTTAAACCAGTTTGAATGTTTTGCAAATCTATCATAATGCTGTCCCCTTGATTCAATATCTGCATAAGTTCCTGAATTTTCAGCAGAAATACCCATGCTAGTACCGTCAACATTTCCTGAAAAATCGGCCCACCAAGAATAAGATCTTGCATTTATTGTGTACCTGACAACAATAGATATTTCTCCATCAGCTGGAGTAATCCCCTCCCATTTCACACATGGCCCGAAATTACAATATGAGGAATCTGAAGAATCTCCTTCTCCTGGCCAATACATGTATGTGTTTGTATTTCCGATGTTTATCGATTGTTCTATACCTCTAAGTTCTGGATTAACATCTCTTGTTATTGCATCGATTGGTAAATCATAATTGAAATCTCCTGCAATTATCTTCATAGATACAATATTTTGTATTTTATCGGCTTCGACCGCCCCGTTTTCGCCTTGCCACAAATAATCATTCATACTTTTGGCAGTACGATCCTTTGGAACAGCAAAACTGTACTTAAAAGTATGATTTTCAGTATCATCATTTGACATGGTTAAAGTTCTATCGACTGTATATGTTGCTTCCATTGGGTAAACTGGTGCAGTTAACACTTCTAATTGAGAAGATACGTTGGACCATTGACTCATTGCCAACTCATTTGCAGGAGTAAATACAAACACACATGCAATAATTGATACAAAGACTAATTTTCCTAATTTACTCTTTTTTCTCCTTCTAGTGTTCATTCTTCTAGGAGGTCGCATCATTTGAGGTGCGCTTCCAATAGTTGCCCCTCCTGAATATGCACCTGTGTTAAATTGACCACTTACTCTCTGAGAAGAACCAGCGGAACCAGTAATTATTCTTCCACATGTTCGACATATTTCATCGAATTTTGAAACAGGAGCCATGCAGTAGGGACATCGTGCCATTGTAGCAACGTAACAATGTTGCACCATAACAGTTCCGTGAAAAACTATTTAGTTAAATTGTCAGAATTTAGCAAATCCCTTCTTTTTCTTGCATTATCTGCCATAATTCTTCTATATCTTCTTTTAGCATCTTGAGTTAATGATTCTGGAATCCAATCTACAACTGATTTTCTGTAAAGCATCATAATTATTGGTAATAATAAAACCCACCAAATAAGTAATTCAAATATTGCAGGGATAATCATCAAGAAAAAGAATCGTCCTAATGAGGCTATAAAGGTGGATCTAAATCTTTGCCCATTAGTTGAGAGATAACCTTGATAACTGCATATGGCTCCTTCGAATAAAGGTAACATAAAAACAAATAATAACATTTGAAGTATAGTTTGTACTTCAAATCCATAATAACCCAAAGCTAAATATGAATACCTCGCTGAAAACATAGCTCCGATTCCTAATCCTAATGTCCAACCAGAAGTAGGCCCTGACTTTGTGATAATTACTGATTTTCTAGTCAATAAAAGCATAACGAACAAAGATGTGGAGATACTTATTAACAATGAAGCAATGAAATTCATGATTACTAATTCTTGCTCTCCTCTCATAAATGCCAAATAATCTCTAAGAACTAATGTATCTGATAATAATGCATAAATGGTACCTAAAACTAATCCAAATAATAAATATTTAACCGCTGAAGCAGAATCATAAAACCCAGCAACATGAGACAACCCCCATCTCCATCCCATACCCATACCGATTAAACCACAAGTGAATGCAAGGTTAAGTTCTAGTTGGCCGCTCACATTCTCTCCTCGCATTAATTAAATTTAACCTTGTATGAGTGAAAATGCCTAAAGTACGATTCCTTTTAGATTACCTTGTTCAACATGGCTCAATTATGGTTGTTCGGTGGCAAAGGAGGTGTTGGTAAAACAACATCAGCATGTTCTACTGCAATATGGGCTGCCAAATCTGGCATAAATACACTACTTGTTTCTAGTGATCCTGCACATAGTACAAGCGATTCATTAAATTTTAAATTGAATAATACACCTACACAAGTGGAAGGAATCGAAAATTTATGGGGTTTAGAATTAGATTTGGAAGAGTCTCTTGAAAATTTAATGCCTGCCTTATCTTCAGTATTAGAAAATACTGGCTCTGGAATGTCTCCCTTTATGATGGCAAATGAAGATTTAAGTGAACTTAAGGAGGAAGTAAGTGGACTAGATAGTGCACAATTAATGCTGCCAGGCTTAGATGAAGCATTAGCATTTGATAGATTGTTAAAATATGTAGAAGATACAGAATATGACCTCATAATATTCGATACTGCTCCAACTGGTCATACAATTAGGTTTTTATCCTTGCCTGAATTATTAGAAGTTTGGACTACAAGGGCTTTGAAAATGTTTAGAGCAATGGGTGGAATTAAAACGATGCTTTTTGGTGGAAAGCAAGAAAAAGCAATAAGGGAAGAACTAGAAAGATTTAAGAAAAGAGTAGCACACATTAGAAGGGTAATTAGTGACCCTAAAATAACAAGATTTACGCTTGTAACTATCCCTGAAGCCATGGGCGTTGCTGAAACAATTAGAGCAGAAAAACAATTATCGGAATTTAACATTTCAATTAATGGAGTCATCATTAATAGATTAACTCCAGACTTGGATCATGAGTTTTTTAAATCAAGAAGAGAAATTGAAAACGGATATGTAAATGATATTTCTGAACATTTTAAAGAAAGCAGTATTGCAAAAATTGAATTGGGTAAATCCGATGTTCATGGATTTGAATTATTAAATTCAATGGGTTTATTATTGCATGGAAAACATATTGATTTCCCAAGAGATATGAATATTCACAAAATTAGTGAAAATTTACCAATTAAAATAAGAAGATCTAAACTTATTGAAGACAGGGGCAACTCAAGTATAATTAAACTACATCTTGCAGGCGCTATAAAAGAGGATTTATCGCTAAGAGCAGAGGGAAACTCACTATTTGTTGGAATAAATAACAGAGAGAATGAAATCATACTTTCTCACCTAGTAGATGTCGAAAATACAAGTGCTAAATTTGCAAATGATGTGTTAAATTTAGAAGTTCCCCAGCCGTTGGTTTAAAGAGTAGAGGTCTTACCAAATGTAATGGCACTCGAAGGACTTCGTAAAGGG
>CATFLP010000084.1 GCA_949514915.1 Methanobacteriota archaeon
TACTTAAATTTAAGCGCCCCTAGAAGCGTAAAAAGTAAAGGCGCCTTTTGTATGGCCTATGCATGGTAGCATCTTCTAGCAAGGGGAAAAACACTTCTTGGAAACCTACTTTAGCGGAGCAAGGCCTCAAATCCAATGCAAAAATACATTGGAATTTAGATGCTACAGAATTAATTGATATGGCTGTAGATGCAAATATGGGTGTTTTTACAAAACACAGAGCATTAGTTACAGAAACAGGATCAAGAACTGGGCGTTCACCTAATGACAAATTTATCGTTGAAGGTGAAGATAGCAAAGATCATGTAAATTGGGGTAAGGTAAATGTTTCAACATCCCTTGAAGTCTTTGAAAATCTAAAATCAAAAGTAATTGATTATTTATCAGCAAAAGATGAATTATTTGTTCAGAATCTTTATTGTGGAGCAGATAAAGAAGAATGGTTACCAATTCGAGTAATTAGTGAAAGTCCGTGGCATTCCGCATTTGCAAGAAACATGTTCATTAGGCCAGCAGGAGAAGATCTTTCAAATCATGCTCCAGATTTTACAGTGTTCCATGCTCCGTATTTATCAGCAAAAGGAGCGGAAGACGGAGTTAATAGTGAGGCATTCGTAATAGTAAATTATGAAGCAGGCGAAGTAATAATTGGGGGAACAAGTTATGCTGGGGAAATTAAAAAATCTATTTTTTCTGTAATGAATTATTTATTACCACATAGAGGAATTTTACCTATGCATTGTAGTGCGAATACTACTGGCGAAAACACAGCTATTTTCTTTGGTCTTTCTGGAACAGGAAAAACAACACTTTCTGCAGATCCCGCTAGGGAATTAATTGGTGATGATGAACATGGCTGGGGCCCAAACGGCGTCTTTAATTTTGAAGGGGGATGTTATGCAAAATTAATCAATTTAAGTGAAGAAGATGAACCAGAGATCTTTGGAACAACAAGAAGATACGGCTCAATTTTAGAGAATGTAGTTCTTGATGAAGATGCAGTACCAGACTTCTTTGACACAAGTAAGACACAAAATACAAGAGGTTCATACCCAATAGAATTCATAGAAAATAGAACTAAAGATTCACAAGGAGGGCATCCACAAAATGTAATTTTCTTAACTTGTGATGCATTTGGAGTACTGCCTCCAATTTCAAGACTAACACCAGCACAAGCTGCGTATCACTTTATTAGCGGATATACCGCAAAAGTTGCGGGTACAGAAATAGGAGTAGTTGAGCCCACACCAGAATTTAGTGCTTGCTTTGGAGAACCATTCATGCCAATGCATCCTGGCGTTTATGCGGATTTACTATCTGATAAAATGGGCGAGCATAATGCAACTTGCTGGTTGATTAATACGGGATGGTCTGGAGGGCCTTATGGAGTGGGGAAAAGAATGAAAATTCGTTATACAAGAGCAATGCTAAATGCCGCAATGAATGGCGAACTTGATGGGGCTGACTTCCAAAAAGATCCCCGATTTGGTTTTGAAATACCTGCAGAGTGCCCTGATGTTCCAAGTGAATTATTACAACCAAGAAATACTTGGGAAAGTGTTGAAGAGTATGATGCAACCGCAAATAAATTAGTTTCTCTGTTTAATGAAAATTTTGTAAGATATAGTGCAGGAGTATCAGATGAAGTGAATGCCTCCTCCCCAGAAATAGCATAGCTGGTTGATTTAATGGCCAAGAAAAACTCCTTTGGATTTAAGACTCCCGTAAGAAGGAGCACAAAAAATGTCACAGGTAATAAAGTGGGAGGTAGTTTAACGGGGGGGGAATGCCAACTTATTCCCTCTCAAAATTTAAGATTAATTAAAACCAGTTCATATTCTTATTCGGTGGATAAAAATACTGCTGTTAAATTATTTGATCGCAACATTGGAATTATAGCAATAGGTGGATATTTTTTAGCTGACAAAGACATCGTTATCTGTTTTAAAATTATAGTAGATGATAATGAGACGTTAATCGAAAAGGAACTTGAAAAAGATACATATTATTCATTAGGGCATGACTTTGAAATTGATTTAGAAAA
>CATFLP010000085.1 GCA_949514915.1 Methanobacteriota archaeon
CTGAAACCAACAAATCTTGTTCCTTTTTTAATTTAGAAAATGGCGTTAAATTTCCAATTCCGTTGGAAAAACAATCCAATGAATGAAAAATTGTAAGAGATTTAAGGCCATTTTGGAGATAAGAGTTATGAAATAATTTAGAAGGTTGAAGATTTAAGTTGTTTCCAGGTTTCAACCATGGATTGTCTTCTGAATCTTTTGAATTAGATTCAATTCCAGAAAATATCATTTCCCCCAGTGTTGGATTTTCTTGATTAGGTAAATTCATAACTATATTATTTGTTTCTGATATTTTAGCAGATGATTTATTATTACCTCCCACCAATATCAAATGCTTCTCTACCCTTGTTAAAGCTACATATAACAATCTACGATATTCTGCCTGAATTTGAGATTGTATCAAATATTTTGAAAATTGCCACATCCCACTTTGTATTCCTTCTTTACTTGACCATGGTTTTAATTGTGAAGCCATTAATTCTGGAGTTACTACTAGCCTATTACGTATAGTTGTGGTTAATGAATGATGAGCCTCATTAAACAATCCACACAAAACCACTACCTTACATTGTAATCCTTTAGCAGCATGTATTGTCATTACTCTAATTGCACCTGAAAGAGGTAATGTTTTGGCGGGTAATTCTCCTCCATCTTCTCTTAAATCCTCTAAGGCAGACATCAGTAATGTCCCTGACCCTCCTACTTGTGAACATATTACACTAACAATTGAAATAAATTGTTCTGCTAATTGTCGTGCTTCTGATGAGGGGTAAATTGAAAGAATGTCAGAAAAATCTAATGTGTCTTCTAATAATGTAATAAATTCTCTATTATGTGATAAAAAATTCCAACGTGCATACATATTTTTATTCGGTCCTTCTTCTGTAGATTCAATTAATAATTGAAATAGATTTTCATCAGCACTTGCTTTTTTTACTAATTTATGAAGTTGTTTATCATTAAAACAAACTAACTCAGATCTTAATAATGCACTCATAATGGTAGGATTATGTGGATTAACTGCAGCATTTAATAAATTATACAAAGCTTGAACTATTGGTTGTTTTAGTAACCCCTCTTGCCTATCTACAATAGCTGGAATACCCCAATTGTTTAAACGTTCCATCAAATCAGGTATATGTTTTCTTTTTTGGACAAGTATCATAATATCTTCAGGTTCTAATTTTTCATCTAATGGTAATTTTAACCATTTATTTTCATCATCAATACCCAAAATTTTGCACTCATTTCCATGAATTAAAGCATGTAACCTTGCCGCAAGCAATTCATGTTCTCTTTCAAATGGTTTAGAACCATTATTTTCAACAAAGGGATCTAATGGCATAATCAAATTATTTTTATCTTCATCCTTATTTTTGTGATTAACAGGAATTATCCATTCTAATTTACCTTGTTCATTCTTCAAATCATTTGAGGGAGTTAATGATTGTGCTCTGGCATGCCAATTCCCACTAATATAATCATGTTCTTCTGAAAATAAATCTTCAAAAATATCATTTAAAGTTAATAATAAATTACCGTCTGTTCTATAATTCATTGATAGTTTCAAATAACCTTGTTCACGTTCATTTTGGAGAATATGATCTAAAATTTCGTCATTATCTCCGAGAGAATATGTCAACAAATTTTCGTTACTTCCTTCAATTTTTTCTTCTAAAATATCTCCTGTTACAAACTGATTTGATTTTGTTTTGGAAAGTATTGGTCTAGGATCCCTACCAAATCCCTTTGAAACCCCCTGTTTTTTTCTTAAATCAATCAATCTTTGTTCTTTAAACATCTCAATTGTATTTATTTCTCTTATCATTTTAATTGTATTCAACATTACTGTAACTTGAGCTTGTCTAAATCTAAATATACTCTGTTTTAAATCTCCAACAACGCATATTGTAGGATCCCAAGGAGATTCTGGGGGTTTGGGTTCATTAGATTCTAATTTTCTTCTTCCAAACAATCTACATAAAAGTCTAAACTGTTGTGGATTTGTATCTTGATATTCATCAATAATAAAAGTTCTAAACCTTCTTCTTAATGATTTTACAATATCAAATCTATTTTCTAAATCAACATAAACATCTGCATGCTCTGATGCTAATGACAATGCTTTTTCGATGTGAATGTCTTCCCAAGGGTTTAATGGCAAATCATCTAATAACTCTACCACTTCATTAGGATACCAAGTTCGACAAATGTCTGGACATCTGGCCAAAAGTAAATCCTCTGCCAATCTTTGAATGTCTGAATAATCATGCATTTCTCTTGTTAATTTTATTTTTTTCAAAATTGATTGGATTCCCTTTTGTACTGTAAATAAATCCTCAAGTAAATTTATTTGAAGAGGGATTGATGCAATTAATGATTTTTCTGGAAGAATAACATTTAATGGGAAAGATATTAATTCACTACCCCTTAAATTACCTTCAGGGTGCCTAGGAAATGCTAATGTTGGATGAAATAGCCAAGCACAATAACTCATTTTTCTTAATTGTGAAAAATCATGTTCACTGAGAAGATCAGATATTTTATTACCTACTTTTGTTATTTCTTCTTTTGCTCTATCCTTATTTTTTTTACCTTTGATTGCTGATAATGATTTGATTTCAGAAGGCCATTTTTCTGAAGAATGATTAGGTAACATCCCTCTAGGCATTGCAGAAGAGCTAGATTTCATTTCCAAATATTTTTTCCCCGTTGTAACTATATATTCAAAATGTGAAAGCCATTGTAACTTTTCCCAATCATCACTTGGAATGCCAGAACGTACTAAATCGTCATAAGCAGCGTAACGACTATTTTTCCCCAAAGCATTTACTAAATCTAATTCAGCACCAAAATTAATACATCCATTCAACCATTCTAAAGCTAAATTATATAATTCATCTATTCGTTTTAATCCTGGTTTACTTATAGATAATATCATTTGTTGAATATAATCTTTTATTGCTTC
>CATFLP010000086.1 GCA_949514915.1 Methanobacteriota archaeon
TCTTCTTCATCTTCATCTAATCTACGATAAGCGACTGCTGCTGCTAGTGCTAACATAGATAATGCAGGTATTATTTCGAATCCTGGAAGATAAACACCTCTAACATAAACAGTTACCATTTGAACTTGATAATTAGGTATTCCTTCGGTCCTTACTGAGAAATCACTGGTTGCTTTAAACTGCAACTGATAATAATTATCTGTCCAACCCTGAATCTTAGGAGTTCTAGTTAGAACATTTACTTTCTGTGCGGGTGCCTGGGCATCTATTTCAGTTGAAATCAAAGGTAATGATATCTGGAACCCTGCCTCCTCTAATTCATCTCGATTGTCAACCTCAATGTTAAATTTATCAAGTGCATTACCTTGGTTATATACTTTGAATTCAAAGTAATAATCAACCTTAGGTCTTAATTGTTTGAATGGTTCTGATGCTTCAACCTGTAACCTGCTGAATTGTTTAACTACAACCATTACATTAGCTGTTTTTTGTACTGGATTAGGGTTAGGTGCACCATTGAATGTTTCAACAGTTCCTGCGATTGATACAACACGAGTTGTTTCAGGCATTCGGAGATCTCCTCTAACTGTTACTTCAAAAGTGATTGATGATGTTGCACCAACTGTTACTGAACCAGGTCCTGCAAATGCTAGACCACCACTAGTGATTGTGATTCTTACTGTTTCAGAGTAACCTGTAGGATTTGTAGCAGTACAGTATGTAATTCCTACACGTGTTGAACCAGGATACACATCAATCGGTATATTTGATGGAGAACATTGAATGTCAATATCTGGATTAGGAGATTGAGCCGCTGCTGGAACAGCCACAGATAATACACTTAGTGCATAAAGACCAAGTAAAAATATAGTTAATCTAACGAGTCGCATTGCATTCACTAGTTATCCCCAATACTAACACACTCTTAACCCTTACTTGAGTCTGCTACATTATTTAAGAGTATTTTGCTATTTTACATCAATTGATTAAGATGTCTTTTCAACAGTATAATTGAGTATAATTAACTCTACCAAGTACTCTACCTCTTCTCCATCATCTGAATGTTGACAACCAGCACTTCCACCACTTTCAGCCTCTACAGTAATATCTAATGCATATTCTCCAAGACCAATTTCCATTGCATCTAATTGACTATGTATTTCCTTTTCAGATATCCCATTAACCTCTCCAATCAATGATGAATTATACCATTCTATAACTATTTCATGGGATGAGGTGCTGCCTTGTCCATCATGCTGACCACTACCTGTCCCATTGTAATCATCATGTAAAACAACACCAATGATGTCGTCTGGTTGAGGATCACCACCTGACACTAAACACCCAAAACCATTACTAGTTTCATCTTCAGAATAAGTCAACAATACCCGAACGCCCACTATATTAGTTCCATTAGACCATGAATCTATTGAATCAGTATGGAATCCAATTGTCAATGTTTCATCATCCATGATATATTCTGTACCTTCACCTAATAGTTCTTCAGAAAAAGTACCTGTTACCGAATAACTCCCTACTCCTCCCATTCCACTCTCTGATGAATCAGGAGAATATGTCAAATAAGTTACTTCAGACATTAAAAAGATGATTACAAGTGCCACAAATCCTTGATTTAACATAGGTGTTGGAATTTCAATATTTGCTAAAAATTTAGAATCAGACTCTTCACGGAAAGTACACATTAAGAAATGTGCAAGAAATGCAGCACCCATTCCTGGTACGGAAGGAAATATCCCATCAGCACCATTAACGGGGTCGAAGCCTAATAATGGAGGCACCATAGTCCAACCAATAACTCCAGCAAATGCTGCAACCATCATTGTAATTGAATGTGTTGAATCTGGTTTATACCCCATCCAACGGATTGTAAGCAGTGGAATAAAAATCCCCCCAAGTCCGTAAACAGCAAGTACAACCAGAGCGAAGACAGAATCACCGCCAGGAATGTAAAGTCCTGCAATTGAAATCGCTGTTGCAAAAGCGGCTACAACGATTGTAACCTTTTTTGTTGTCATGTGGTCTTCTCTCCATTCTGGTTTGATGTCATCTGTTATTGCAGCAGTACAAGCAAGAACTTGACTATCTGCAGTTGACATAGTAGCTGCAAAAATGGATGCTAGAATCATCCCTACGCCTATTGCAGGCATAGTTTCCATTGCCATTGTTGGAAGCCCTAATTCTGCATCAAATCCCTCTTCATTAAACAAAACACGACAAGTTAAACCAATGATTAGCATTAATATGATAAATGGTGTTTGCCAAACGAAGAACCAAACCATCGCTTGCTTACGATCACTGTCAGAACCTAAAGTCATAATCCGTGAAACAACTTGTGGTTGTCCCGCCACACCGAGACCACCCAAAAAGAACGCAAAAGCCCACAATGAAATTCCAAATTTTAAATCTGGTGGCCAAATACTTGTGAGTGTAGAACTTTGTGCCTCAAGACCAGAATTTAAACCACTAAATCCACCAACATGATCTAAAGCTATCATACATAGAATTACTGAACCAACTATCATCACACATGATTGTATTGCATCTGTCCAAATTGATGCTCTAATTCCTCCTGCATAACAATAAGCAACAACTAAAACAAATCCAATTAAGATCCCTGTAATTTCCGACCAACCCATCATAACTAACAATGCTTTACCTCCAGATGTTAATTGAGCTGCAGCATATATACAGAGGAATAACACAGAAAGGATAGCTGCTAATTTTGCTTCTGGTGCGCCCGCTTTTTCAGCCACTAAAGATGAAAGAGAACGTACGCCCCTCTCTTGACCTTCTTTTTGAATAAATTTGTATAACCAAGCCCAAGCAAAAACTTGTCCAATTGTTGAAATTAAACCTAACCACAAAACGTTGTAACCAGTCATATATGTAAAACCAATAAATCCAATAAACATGTAACCTGAATTCCATGTACTAACTGCAGAAAGTGCAGCAAGAGCAGGGTGCATTCCTCTTCCCGCAACCAAATAATCATCAGTAGTATCTTTTTTCACAAAAATTGAAGCCATTCCAACTCCTGCAAAAAGACACATGAAGAATAAAAATGAGAGTACAATCATTACTTGTTCATCCATTGATAATCCTCCCCGACATGGTATCCCTAATCAACACCTATTGATGGATTTAACCATTAATTTGTATTGAATAATGATGGGCCCGGCCGGATTTGAACCAGCGGCCACTTGGTTATGAGCCAAGCGCTCTAACCGGACTAAGCTACGGGCCCTCTACTAACTCCCCGTACAATTGAGAATATCTTATTTACCCCTGTAAATTAATTAAAAGTGGTTCAAATTTAATTTTTAAAAAAATTTGATTCATCAGTAATGCATAACATAGTATAACTTCTGGGAGTGTCATGACCAAACTGTGGTCCATGTTTTTCTTTTGTGTAATGTTAGTCGCTACGATGAATTGGTATGCCGTGGTAAGAGAGCCTGATATTGTTGAAGTCGAAGACTTATATGAACATGTTAATTCTGTTGTTAAAGTAAGAGGAGAACTAATTTCATGGGTAGAAGATCCATGGAGTTCTGGAGAGGATAAGATCAATATTGTGATTCAAGATGATACGGGAGTTGTGGCAATTTCGTGGAGTAATACTCAACCATTGCCCCCTGTAGGTTCAATCATTGAAGCCAGAGGAGATTACTCAATTTCTGCCACAACAGGAAAAAAAGTAGTTTATGCAAAAGGAACTGGTTCAGTAACATGGAATGCTGAAGATGTTGCAGAACCAATTGAATATGGTGCGCATTTAACAGAATTATCCCAAAACCCTGAAAATTATACTGGAAAACTAATCACACTTAACGGACATATTTCAAAAACACTAAATCCTGATACGAGGCTAGGTTCATTTGATTTAAGAGACCATCCAGAATATAGCGGCAGTAATTATTTCCTAAAAGTAATGGTATACGGTTCAACAAATGTTTGGATGGAATCTAGTTCTAAAGTTAATGTTACTGGAACTATAGTCTATAGTGAAAGAGATTTACAATGGATAATGTATGCTCAAGGAACTGAAATAGAGGTAGATAATTCATATCAAAGTGTAATAGGAACCTTAGATTGGAATAACCCATCAAGTTGGCAATATGAAGTTTATAGTTTGGTTTCAATTTATGGAAAAATGGTTCAAGATTCTAATGGAGAATGGTGGATTGAAGGGCCCAATGAAGATGATAAGATTTGTGCATCTCCAAGTAATTTCCATTTAGAGAATAATGCTGCTGCAATCCTTAACAAAACAGATTCATGGATTGGACGTTATATGTGGCCTGAAGATAAATCATATACTTGTTTAATGATGGGAGTAGATGCTGGTTCAGCCACACTTGTTACCTCAAAAACACTCAGTGAAATTGTAAATAATCCTCATGAATGGTTAGGTAATAATGAAACTGTAACTGTCGAAGGTTGGCTTACTACAACAATTAGTCCAACTTATGACGAAGGATCCATTGGAGATGGGCCAACCTGGAATACCAGAAATACTGAATTAAATATTCATTTAAGCGGATCTAGAGAAAAATTCCTAGAAGAAGGTTTGAGAGTTAGAGTCAGTGGAAAAGTAGTATGGGATGTTTCATCAACATCAATGGTATTAGAAGTTGACACATTAGAACCTTTAGATTATTGGACTGTTAATGGCGTTCCAACTTATGCTATTCCCCTCCCTGCTGAACTAAGTTGGTTTGATGGGCCTACTGCTTGGTTTTGGGATGCTTTAGGAGGTTCCAGAGTATATATTTCAGGACATTTAAACATTACAGAAAATGGAACGTATATCGAGCAAGCAGGGTCTAACAAACGATTATGTGTGGATTTGAATCCTGGATATGATGTATCTGAAATTCTTGAAGATGAAAATAACAGAACCAGTGACACATATACATTCATTGGCAGACTATATCAAAAAAATGCTGCTGGGGATGGAGCGATTCAATTGTGTTTAGATAGTACAACACCAGATTTAGATGGTGATTTATTAAGTCATGAAGACGAATTAGAATTAGGAACAAATACATCTAATTCAGATTCTGATGGAGATGGCATTGATGATGGCCAAGAAGTTTCTTTTGGAACAAATCCATTGTCTATAATTTCTGAATCTAACATACAAAATGAACAAAGTGAAACTAACAATTTAACTAATGAAAACAATACATCAACTAATGAAGAAGAAATTTTTAACAATACATCTTCCACTGATTCCGAAGGCCTTGACTTACCATTAATTATGAATTGGATTCTCGGATACATAATAATTAGTGTTGGGTTCTTTGCCATAATTAGAATTAGAAATAAAAATTCGTACATAGGAGAAAATAATGTAGAACGCTCTGAATACATCGGCATCCTTTCCGAAAGAGAAGAAGAAGAAGAAGAAGAAGAAGAAGAAGAAGAAGAAGAAGAAGAAGAAGAAGAAGTTGAAGAAGAAGAAAAAAGTTATGAATCCATGACTTTAAAAGAACTTAAAGAAATTCTCAAGAGTAGGGGTTTGAAAATTTCTGGGAAGAAAAAAGAGTTAATTGAAAGATTAAAGGAATAGGTGATTAAATGGATTATTGGTTGTCTTTAGCATGGCTACTTGGATCAATGTTCTTTGGTATTGGATTAGGATCTATGACTGGACTTATTCCTGGATTCCACGTAAATAACGTAGCATTGATTTTACTTTCTTTAACGCCCTCGTTTTTAGCACTTGGAATTCCATTATTTGCGGTTGCATCTATCATTGTAGCATGCGGTATAGTTCATACATTTTTGAATTACATCCCCTCTGCATTAATTGGTGCACCAGATGCAGACCAAGCCTTATCCTTATTGCCTGGGCATAGAATGTTATTAGCTGGAGAAGCCACCAAGGGTGTAGCTTATTCCGCTCGTGGGAGTCAACTTGGGCTATTACTAACATTACCACTATTACTTCTAATTAGAGTTCTTTTTGGCCCTGAATTAGAATTATATGCTGAAATGAGGGATGCATTACCATGGATTTTATTGATTATTTCTTTCTTCTTATTAATTACAGAAACTACACGATTACCTTGGCCATCATGGATTCAAAACATAACTGGAGGAGTTCTTGGTGATGATTCAAGAATTACAGGATTTATTACTGCTACTGCCTACTTTTTATTATGTGGTTTTTATGGATTTGCTGTATTTTCATTACCTGCAACGAGCCCTGTAGGTATGCCAAATGCAAGCCTATTATTACCATCATTAGCTGGTCTTTTCGGAATTGCTAATCTAATTGACATATATTCAACCACTCAAGAATTACCTCCCCAAAATGAAGATTGGGAAATGCCACCATCAGGACCTCTACTAATGCCTTGTTTTTTATCTAGTGTTGCAGGCACATTCATGGCAGTATTGCCTGGAATGACCGCTGCTCAAGCAACAGTTATGGTGATGAGTGGAAGAAATGTTGCTGCATGGGCCAAAGGAGAAGAAGGCTGGGGAATGGATTTTGAAAACCTAACTATGCCAGAGATTAGTGATGATGATTTAATGGCAAGAGCACTTGCAGCAGCAGATAGTGAAGAAATGCCCATTGATGAAGTGTTCAAAGAAAGAGATATGGAAATAATTGCAATTCTTTCCGCAGTAAATACTGCTGTAACTGTTAGTGTTCTTGGGTTCTTATATGTCATAGGACGTTCAAGAAGTGGTGCCACATTAGCATTAAAGCAAATGTACCCAATAGATACATGGATTGAACTAGAACCTACTGCTGATTTTCTACGTTTACTTGCAGTAACTGTCGCTTCAGGACTTATTGCAATTCCAATTATGTTTCAAGTAGGAAGAGGTGTTCTTAAACTCCATGAAATGATACCTTTACAAACAATGTTAATGTCTGTTATCATTTTTGTAACACTCCTAGTATGGTTTTCCACTGGGTGGATAGGCATTGGAGTATTAATTGTCGGCACAGTCATGGGGCTTTTACCTCCGAGGATAGGAATAAGAAGAAGTCACGGCATGGGTATTATTATCGTACCAATTATGATCTACACATTTATGCAAAAATACGGGGATCCATTTGGATTTATATGAAAAGGTGAAAAAAATGAATAAATATCTAAGAACAATAATACCATTAATAATCTGTTTACTAATGTTTAGTAGTTCTTTTTCAAATGAAATTTTTAAAGTTCCAGATGAAAAAGAACCCATGCATACTGAAGCAAGATCTACTGCATGTGCATCAGATGTATGCCTAAGTGAATTATTGGTTAATGCACAAGGAGGAAGTGAAACTGGAGCAGTAAGTAGTGCAAACTGGGCAGGAGCAGAATGGGTAGAATTACATAATAGCGGGCCTAATACTGTTGATTTAACTGATTGGAAATTGATAGACAACATGAATAGAGAAATGATTCTTGACTTATCAAGAATCGTATTTCCACAAGGTGCATCTGACATGAATCTTTTATCTGGAGAATACATGATTGTTGCCAGAAATGGAGATGGAGGTAGTTGTGGATTTTGCATGACAAATGATGGTACTACCTACACACGTTCAGCTTCTCTAATCGATCAAAATGGAAACTCAGTTCATGAAGCAACATGGAGTTATTATGTTTCAGAAGGAGTCACATTAATTGAAAATCCTGCTGACCCACTAGCAGATTGGGTTGAATCAAATCAATTGACTCCTGGAGCAAGTAATGGTAATGCTACAGTTCCTGAATCGGTTGTATGTGAGGACATTTGTGTCAACGAAGTATTGCCAAACCCAATAGGTAATGATACTCAAGATTGGCCTAACGGAGAATGGGTCGAAATTTACAACAATGGGTCCAATCCAGTTAATTTATCTGGATGGGGAATGACATTAGACAGTGGAGATTCAACAAGTAATTTACTTGATTTAGATAAAGACTTTGATGCTGCAATTGAAGAAGATTGGATATTATATCCTGATGAATATTTACTACTAGGGTTAGATGTTTCTGATAATTTCGGATTAAGAAACAATGCTGATGAATTAACAATAAGAAGACCAAATGGATCTGTCGCACATACTGCGGAATGGTTTAGTGCACCATCAGGAATTAGCTTAGTTGAACCATCACAATCTACATTGAATCATTTTTGGGTAAGGCCACCTTATATGACTCCTGGGTGGGAAAATCCTACAAATTTACAGGATTCTGTTAATGGCACTAGTGATTTGAAAATAAATGAAGTTTTAGCATATCCTGATTCTTCAAATGGAAATGAATATCCAAATGGAGAATGGATTGAATTATTCAATAGTGGAGATTCTGCTATTGATTTAAACGGATGGGAGATAAGGAACGGCACTTGGAAAAATATGCAATTGTCAGACCATCTAGTTTCTGGAGTTAACGAAACTGGATATATCGAACCTGGAGAATATGCAATCTTAGGAAACCATACTAATTTTATGATTCAAAATTTCTATGAAGTTCTTTGGCTTATTGCGCCTAATGAATCTGTAGTTCAAGCAATACACTGGAATACATCTTCAATGGGACTAGGGCTAATAGAAGATGAAAATGGAACTATTGAAGACCCATGGATTTCATTCATGCCAACTCCTGGAGCACCAAATGTTGAACCACCTCCTGATTATGATGACGATGCTGAATTTATAATCTCCAAAATTTATACTGAAGGAAATACAAATAGTAACTCGTGTGCAAGTTATATTGAAATTAGAAACTTTGGAGAAATTACATCAAGTTTACATGGATGGAAATTAAGTTTTAATGGGGAAAGAATTGATGGCTTTGACTTAGGCTTAGAAGGAAATGATGAGCTAGTTTTTGCAGATATTTCAATAAATGCTGACAATTCAATAATCTTAGGAATGGGTAGTTCTAATGTTCAAGACTATTTACTATCTAATGGAGGCATTGAAGCATATTACTGGTGGAATATAATCACAAATACAGAACAAGTGGACCTACCTGATAACGAAAAAACATGTATTAAACAAGAATCATTGATATCTCTTGAAAATCCAAATTCAACATACATAGATGCAGTAGCATTACCAGACAGTAGTCCTCCTATGGATGGATGGAGTGGCCCAGCAATTAATTTACCAAGTTCAATTTCAAATGAACCTACAGTTGTATTTATTAGAGGAGATGGATGTGAGTATTTGCCAGATACAAATTCAAGTTCTGACTGGGAAAATAGTTGGAGTAAATTCGGTAGAAGTACGCATTGTGATTTTGAATCAGAAATTCTTACCAATGCAAAAATAATTCCAATGATAGGTCCAAGTGATGGATTATATCAAATGATTAATTGGATTAATAGTGCAGAATCAAGCCTACATATACACATGTATGAATTTACAAGCTTACAATTAGCAAATTCACTAGTAGCTGCGGTTGAAAGAGGTGTTGATGTTACATTAGTAATTGAAAAATACCCTTACTCTAGTTATGATTTGAGTACTACCAGAGGTATTGTTTACGAATTAGATAAAGCTGGAGTACAAGTTATTTGGTTTACAACAGGAACTGCCGAGGCCCCTCAACCTTATGCTTACAATCATGCTAAAGCCGCTGTAAAAGACAATCAAGAAATCTGGTTAGGAAGTGGAAACTTCAAAGATTCAAGTTTTCCTAACAGACAACAATGGGATGTAAATGGTGAAACTATACTTTGGGGAGAAGAAGGAAATAGAGAGTGGGGAGTGTTCGTAAATTCATCAGAAATGGCAACTAAATTACTTAGTAGAATGGCTTGGGATGAAAACATTGAACACCCTCATGTAGAATCATATGATCCAAATGAACCACAATATGATAAGCCAGATTCATGGTCTGGTTTACCAACTTCAAATTTACCAATGGATCCTCCTCTATATACGATTCCTGAATACGAAGGTGATGTTGAAGCAAAATTACTATCATGTCCAGATGATTGTGCAAATTCAATAATGTCAACAATTGAAAATGCAAATTCATCTATCTTATTGTCCTTACAATATCTTGATTTAGATTGGTGGCATGGTTGGTCTGATGAATCAAATCCTTGGGGAGATAGTTTAGTTGTAGGTGCATTAGAAAGAGCAGCAGAAAGAGGAGTATCAATCAGATTAATTATCAATGAATATTATGTTGATGAATCTCCAGAAGTTCAACAAGCTACAAATTTATTTAATGAAGTTTGGAATCATACCTATGGATATGATACTGCTGCAATTATGATGTCTGGGGGAGACGGGATTCTAAAACTCCATAATAAAGGCATGATTGTTGATTCTGAAACTGTTTTAATTGGCTCAATGAATTGGGGTTCAAATTCCCTACTACAAAACAGAGAATATGGAATAATGCTAACACATCCAGAGTTAGCGCAATATTACATAGAAAGTTGGTTGGATGATTGGAATAGATTAGATCTTTGGACTGACACCGATGGAGATGGATTACCAGATCATTGGGAAGTAGGGTTTGGATTAAATCGGACTACATCAATAATCCCTGGTACTGCAATTACAGAACATTCTTATGATCCTGATTCTGACGGGTTAAATAATTTAGAAGAATATAACAATGGAGGAGACCCCCTTTCTCCAGATACTGACGGAGATTGTATTCCTGATTTAATCGAATTAGCATTTGCTCAAGTAGAAGGCATTAGTGCACGTAAAGCAATGTCTAATACAGATGCTAATGGAAATGGCATTAATGATGGCAATGAAACTGAATGTGGAGAAAATTTAGAAGATGTAGAAATAGATACCACTACAGATACTGATGGTGATGGAGTTGTTGACATAAATGATAATTGTCCAAATACTCCTGAAGAATTTTGGGATTTACTGAATATTGATGGATGTCCACTTGACTCAGATGGTGATGGAATATACGATTATGATAATTCTGGAGAAATTTTAGATTTATGCGCAGATACCCCAAAAAATACAACTGTTGATTCTAATGGATGTGAATTAATTTCTAACGAAGACATAGACAATGATGGTGTCATTGATTCTGAAGACTCGTGTCTCGATACACCTCAAGATGCTGTTGTAGATTCTAATGGTTGTAGTGATTCAGATAATGACGGAATTATCGATTCAATAGATGAATGTCCCGAAACTTTACCTGGAAGTACGGTAGGAAGTACTGGATGTACACCCTCTCAAGAAATATTAAATGAAGAAAAGGAAGATGAAAACAGATTAGGAAACGGTGCTGCTGCAGATGATACTCAATCATTACTTCTTTTAGGACTAATGTCGTTTGCTGCAATTGCATTTATTGGATCATTACTTGTTTTCTTTGTAAATAAACAAAATCCTACAGATGAAGTATTTGCTGATCTCGAAAATGATGTCATAGATAACGCAGCAAAAGGACTGGAACAGCCTGAATTAAATGAATCAGGGACTTCTGCTTTTACATCACCTGTCTTAGATGCTGTTACTGGAAAGACTACTAGTGAAGATGAACATCGTAAAGCTGTATTTTCCTCGCCAGTATTGAATGCTGATGAAACAATACAATATGATGAAAATGATGAATCCATAGATATGCCAGGTTGGACTAGAGATGTTATTGAAGCCTATCTCGCACAAGGTTGGACTATGGAGCAACTAAAAGAATGGTATAATGAAAATAGTTGACCTTTTTTTCACGACAAGTTCATGAAATAAAAGAAAAAGCAAGTGTTAATGCCCCGCGAACTAGTGAAATTGAATCTCAAGGATTTCGAAGAAAATAAAAATGATTTTGTCGATGCAATGGGTAAAGCATTAGAAGACATTGGATTTTTTGCAATAAAGAATCACGGAATCGATTTAGAACTACTCAAAAAGTGCTATGATAACTCTGAAGAATTCTTTAATTTTGATTATGCTAAAAAATCAAAATATGAAAAAAATGAAATTCATTGCCAGAGGGGATATACAAAATTTGGAAAAGAGCACTCTAAAGATAATCCTGCTCCTGACCTAAAAGAATTTTACCAAATAGGACGAACAATAAATGAAAAACATCCCGAATTTGAAAATTATTTACACAATGTTTGGCCCGAAGAAATTCCAGAATTTAAACAAAATTTACAAACACTTTATTCGAAATTAGAAGAATGTAGTATAACGTTACTAAATGCATGCTCATTATATCTTGGAATGGAAGAAAATTGGTTAAGTTCTATGGCTTATGACGGGAATACAATTCTAAGAATTATTCACTATCCCCCCCTTCCTGATGAAAGAGATCCAAATAGCGTACGCTCTGCTCAGCATGAAGATATTAACCTCATTACACTTCTTTGTGCATCAACTGCATCAGGATTAGAAGTAATGGACCATGATGGTAGTTGGTTTAAAGTTGAAACAGGGCCAGAATACATAATTGTAGATTCGGGAGACATGATTCAAAACATCACAAATGGTATTTTCAAATCCACCACTCATAGAGTAGTAAATCCTGATGATTCAAATATGCGTAGATTTTCAATGCCAATGTTTGTTCATCCAAGAAATGAAATTGATTTGACTCCGCTACCTAAATTCATAGAAATGAGTGGTGGGGAACAAAAATTCCCAAGTATAAATGCAGGCACATATTTACATCAAAGATTAGTTGAAATCGGCCTAGCAAAGTAAGAGGATGATATTTTGAGAATTGCAGATTTAATTGCCCTCAAAAGAGACAATAATGAACTAAATGATGATCAAATTAAATTTTTAATTGATTCTATAACAAATGACAATATCCAACCTGAACAAATTGGTGCTCTTTTAATGTCAATTTTTCTTAATGGAATGACTACAAAAGAAACTACAACATTGACTAAATCCATGAGAGACTCTGGCATTGTTTTTGAGTGGGAAAATAAACAAATTATTGCAGATAAACATTCAACTGGAGGTGTTGGTGACAAAATAAGCATACCTTTAGCACCAGCACTTGCTGCTTGTGGACTAAAAATTCCAATGATTGCTGGAAGAGGGCTTGAACATACTGGAGGGACTATCGACAAATTAGAATCAATTAATGGATATAATTCTGCATTGAATCCAAATGAGATTAAAAAAATTGTTAATGAGATTGGTTGTGTAATTACTACACAAACTAATGAAATGATTCCAGCAGATAGAATTCTATACGCTATGCGAGATTTGACATCGACGGTTGCATCAATTCCATTAATCACAGGATCTATAATTTCAAAAAAAGCAGCTGAAGGATTATCATCTCTAGTTCTAGATATCAAAGTTGGTTCTGCAGCATTTATGAAGGATATTGATTCAGCCATTAAACTAGCAAAAAGCATGGTTAATACTGGAAAGCAAATGGGAATTAATACTGTAGCATTATTAACTGAAATGGATAACCCATTAGGATTTATGTCTGGGAATGCTCTTGAGATTATTGAATCAGTAAGTATTCTAAAGGGTAAAGGGCCAAAAGATTGTATCGAATTAATACTATCTCAAGGTGCTGAATTACTCTACCTTTCTGGTCTTGAAAAATCAAAAGAAGATGGTATGACTAAAATTAAAAATGTCCTTGAAAATGGAGATGCTTTAAAGAAATTTAAAAACATGATTATTGCACAAGGTGTTGAAAAAACATATGCAGATCAAATATGTGATAATCCTGAAATACTAATTGAAAAATGTAAATTTAAATCACAATTATTTACTAAAAAATCTGGATTCGTGGCATCAATTAATGCAATGAGTATTGCTGAATTCATATTACATAATGGAGGGGGGAGAACAAAAATGGAACAGGAGATAAATCACAACATTGGAGTAGAATTACATATTAAGGTTGGTGATTATCATGATGTTAATAATCCATGGGCAACAATTTACCATGATACAAAATTAGATACGTCTAACCAATTAATTAATTGTGTAAATCTAACTGAAAATAAAGTTGAAAATAAAAGTAGAATCCTAAAAATAATCTCATAATTATTGATCTTCAAATTCATATTTCAAAACTAAATTCCTAGCTGCTTGTACTTCATTTACTCTGCCTACATGTGTGGTAATTGGTGCCTTATGTAATGTTTCATAATCTTCTGCTAATACTTCGTGAAATTTTGTAGCAAAAGTATCTAATGTTTTCTTTGATTCTGTTTCTGTAGGTTCAATCATCAAACATTCTGGAACTACTAAAGGAAAATACACCGTTGGTGCCATATATCCTTTATCTAAAAGTCCCTTTGCAATATCCATTGCAGTTATTCCAGATTGTTCTTTTAATGGCAATGCACTAATTGTAAACTCATGTTTACAGAATTTAGCCTCAGATCCTTCCGATGGCATAATAGGAATTGTATCAAGGGTATTAACATCTGGATTCATGATTTTGTGTCTTAAATAATTTGCATTTAATACCGCATGTTCACTCATTTTTTCTAATTGGAATCCATATCTTCTGTAAAAAGCCCAACTCCTTACTACTGCGCCAACATTACCCATCCATTGCTGAACTTTACCGATTGATTTTGAAGGTTCGATTAACATATACCACCAATCATCATCTAATACAACTTTATCGCTTTCTTTCCTTTTTCTTCTAGTAACAAGAGGAGTAGGTAAAAATGGAGCTAAATGCGACTTTACTCCTATTGGACCTGAACCAGGACCTCCCCCTCCATGAGGTTGACTGAATGTTTTGTGTAAATTATAATGAACAGCATCAAAACCCATTAAACCAGGTGTTGTTTTACCTAGAATCGCATTAAAATTAGCTCCGTCATAATACATCTGGCCTCCAGCAGAATGTACTATCTCTGCTGCTTTAGATATCTCTGGCTCAAAAATTCCAAGCGTATTTGGATTAGTAATCATCATTGCTGCAGTATCATCTCCAACTACTGACTTTAAGGCATCCAAATCTAATAATCCATCCTCTCTTGAAGGGATTTCAATAATCTCATAACCACACATTGCTGCACTTGCAGGATTTGTTCCATGAGCTGAATCAGGAACTATTACCTTGTTCCTATGAGTCTCTCCTATTGATTTATGATATTCTTGAATACATCTTATTGCTGTAAATTCACCCTGAGCACCAGCTACTGGTTGAAGTGACACTGTATCCATTCCTGCGCAAATACCCAGCATTTCTTGCATTTCAAACATTATTGATAACAAACCCTGTTGATGGGATTCATTTTGTAATGGGTGTAATTCAGCGATCCCTGGCAATGCTGCAATTACTTCATTCACTCTAGGGTTATGCTTCATCGTACAGGAACCTAGTGGGTAAAATCCTGTATCTATTCCAAAATTTCTTGTTGAAAGCCAAGTGTAATGCCTTACAACTTCAGGCTCTGAAAGCAATGGTAAACGAGGTAATTCCTTACGTACTAAATCAGAGGGTAATTTTATTTTTGATTTTTCAATAAGTAAATCTGGTTGAGAATAACCCATTCCGTCTATTCCTTCAAATTCAAAAACATTACTCATCATTAAACCCCCTTAACAATTCTTCTAGTTTTAATTTGAATGTTTCAATTTCATGTAATGTAGTTTGATCTGTTGCACAAATCAGTAAATCATTTTCACGACCGCTATACCAATTTGATAATGCAATACCCCCAATAATTCCATTGTCATCAAGCCAATCCAATGCTTTTTGTGCATTCATAGGGAGCCTTATCACAAATTCATTATAATGATTTGATTCTGAATAAGGAATTACAACACCATCAATTTCTGAAATTTTCTCTTCTAATAATTGTCTTGCTGCAAAATTCCTAAGTGCTAATTTTTCAATCCCTTTGGGCCCTAAAAGAGACATGTGCATAGCACCCATAAGTGCAATCAAAGTTTCATTTGTACAAAGATTTGATGTTGCCCTATGCCTCCGAATATGTTGCTCTCTTGTAGATAATGTTAAACAAAAAGCTGTCTGATCTCTGTCATCTACACTCTTACCAACAATTCTTCCTGGCATTTGCCTTAAATATTTTTTAGAACAAGCAAATATTCCATAAATTGGCCCTCCTCCAGTTATTCCTACTCCCAATGGTTGTCCTTCACCAACAACGATGTCGGCACCATAATTCCCAGGAGCTTCTAATACTCCTAATGAAGTGGGTTGAACACCCACTATTAATGCAGTAGAATCTCCAATTATTTCTTTGATTTTTGTAATTCCACCATCTAAAATACCTATTGGGTTTGGTTGTTCAACATAAACCGCACAAGACCCATTAGCATTTGATAAATCATCAAGATCAATTAAACCATTATCGTCATGCTTTAATTTCTTAATATTAATACCCCCGCCTTGAGTATAATTCTCAATTACAGAATACCTGTGAGGGGGTATTAATTCAGAAACATAAACAGTATCTTTTTGTGTAGCTTTCTTATTATGTACCCTTACAGAGCACGTAATTGCTTCGGCGACTGCAGTAGATCCATCATAAACACTAACGTTTGAAATAGGCAATCCTGTTAATTCACTAATCATTGTTTGGAACTCCCACATTGCTTGCAACATACCTTGGCTAACTTCTGGCTGATATGGAGTGTATGCCGTAAGAAATTCCCCTCGTCCAATTAATTGGCCTACTAATGAAGGAACAAAATTTCGATATAACCCTGCACCTAAGAAACTTATTTTATTTTTTGATGTGACATTAGCACCCAACAACATTCTAGCATCACGTAATATTTCTTCCTCGGATTGAGGATTTCTAAGTGGTAATTTACCTGGAAATCTAACCTCAGACGGAATGTCAGAAAACAATTCATCAATCGAATCTAATCCAATTATCTTCAACATTTCAGGCTCTCTACCCAAGTTAGGTAACTGGTCCATGCACTACCCATTTCAAAACGAAGTATCAATATTTGTATTCACTAACAAAATGGAGGCGACATGACTTTTGCCTGTACTAGCTTTCTTTTGCTTGCTGCAACATAAACAATTTGTCCTTCTTCAACATCTCTAAAGTAACCCATTGCAATACCCTTGTTTTCTAAACTTGGGCTAGGTGCTCCTGATGTAATAATTCCGAGTAATTCAGATTCTACATCATCCTCAGCAAATACAAAATGTCCCATTCTTGGTGCTGGACCCCTTCCTTCATATCTAATGCCCCACCATTTTTCTTGTGCTCCTTTTTCTAACATTGTTTCTTTGCCAATAAAATCATGATCTAAATCTAACCCAAATGGGACCTGAGTTTCTATACTACTTCTTATCAAATTTTCATGAGATTCAGAATCACCTAAACCGTCCCAATAAAAATCTTGACCTGATAACAAATATCCTTTTTCTAATCTCAAAGTATCTCTAGCTCCTAAACCTACAGGAACAATTCCAGAATTGCATTCATCTTTCAATAATTCT
This sequence comes from Methanobacteriota archaeon, assembly GCA_949514915.1. GTDB lineage: Archaea > Thermoplasmatota > Poseidoniia > Poseidoniales > Poseidoniaceae > MGIIa-I. The sequence goes on from CATFLP010000086.1 coordinate 17,388, forward strand.
GCCCATAACAATGGCGCTTGCTCATTAGGAATAAAAATTTCATACCCTGCTTCTCCTGTATATCCTGTACCTTGAATCCAACCAGTTATTCCAAATTTATTTGGTTTTATTGCTTGACCCTTAAACCTACCAATATGATTTTCTTCTCCTAAAACTGAAATTAAAGAATCCTTAGACAAAGGCCCTTGCAATGCAAGAATACTTGTGTTATCAGATAAGTTTTCAATTTTTATTGAACCATCCTTCGGAAGATACTTTTGAAACCAATCCCACATAACATTAATCATGCTAGCATTTGGAACTCCTAATATTGTTTTAGAATTTGTAATACTCCAATTTTCATCCATTTCTGATATTTCATGATCATTTGTCACTGCAAATATCATATCATCGATTATAACACCATCTTCATCTAAAAAATGAGTATAAGCACATTTTCCATCAGGTATTGAAGTAACTCTTTGTGTGGCTAATGATTCAAACCAATTCAGAACATCAATTCCACTAATCCTAAAAAAACCCATATGGGATACATCAAATAAACCCACATGAGTTCTAGTTACAAGATGTTCTTCCCTTATATTCGTATACCACATTGGTAATTCATAACCATGAAAGTTAACTAAATTCGCTCCTGCAAGCACATGCTCATCATAGCATGCTGTACGTAACAAAGTGCCGCCGTGTTCAGCCATCAAACTTTGCTAAACGCGGACAGTATTCAATTATACCTAAACCGATTTCAATTTATATGACCTATCAATCGCAGGTTTGTATAAGATGCTTATTACTAAACTTAAATCAAAGGTAGCATACGCCAAAGTCACTCAAACTGAACTTTTCTATGTTGGAAGTATAACTATTGATGAGAACATTATGAATAGAGCTGTTCTTTCTGAAAATGAAAAGGTACAAGTTGTAAATATCAACAACGGATCTAGGATTGAAACTTATGTAATTAAAGGCGAAGCAGGCAGTGGAATAATTGCATTAAATGGCCCTGCTGCTAGACACGCACAAGTTGGTGATGATTTGTTTATTCTTTCATGGGCGCAGATAGATCCTACATCTGAAGACCTTGAACCGGTAATTGTAGATCTTAAAAAATAAGTATGCGGAATGCATAAGATTTGCGTCACATTGAATAACCCCCTTACAATCTCGCTCACATATGCTAGGAGAAGATGGCACTAAATGGCTAGACAGATTACAAATGCAAGTTGCAAGATCACTGCAAGCGCAAGGATGGAGTCAACAAAATATTTCGCAAATGATTGGAATGACTCAAAGCACAATTAGTCGTCAAAGAGGAAGGGCACTGCCAGAACTAAAAGGTAGTGCTGATGAATCTGTAGTAGATGGTTGGGCTACTGAAATGACACAATTATTATCCAACTTAGGACCTGAAGCAAAATTAAAACAACAACGTTATGTTATTGAATTCCTTTTTGATGATGGAAGAAACATAAGGTTTGATAAAATATTAACTGGAACTGATTTAGACAGAGGTCAAGCAAGAGCGGGGCTCTTAAGACGTCTAGAATGGATTACACAAAGATTTGTGATTCCGAAAATAGAAAAATGGCAGCCAGCAATAGGAATGAATGTTGCTGCATGTACTAATGATGCTTTAGATATTAATGACGTGGCTGCATTTCCTGGAAGATTATGGATAATTAATGATCAAATTAAATATCTATCAATGCCAGAATTTGGAGCAAGTAGGCATCTAGCAGGTGTATTACTTAAAGCAAAAAGTTTTGGTTCAAATGCTAATGCAATACTAAATCTTGCACTTCCTAAAAAATACAATAAAAAAATAAAAACTGTTGCAAAAAATTTGGATTTGATTACTGCTTTAGCGCCAAAAAGTACTCCTGACAATTCTTCAAAAGATGCTCAAATATTAATTGATGAAGGTGATTTCGGCTGGGTTCCAACTCTTTATGTTCTGGCAACAAATCCTATTGAATTAATCGATAGGGCGCATCTAATTATTGATGCTCTCGAGGGGTGAAATTATTTTTAAAAAAATAATCGAAAAAATAATCTTTTCTCCATGGCCAATTTGGAATCCAATATGGAAATTTCAATCAAAAAAAAATAAACTTTCATTGCCTATTGCTGCTTTTTTAATCTCTACCCTATACATCTCAATAATTTATGCATTATCAAATAACTTTGCAGATTGGAGAGGTTATACTATTTTTTCTTCTGCTATAATAATAGATGAAAATATCCCATTTATTAAAAACTCAATATATATTTATGGAACATATTATTTTTTATTTATAGCAATGGCCCTCTCTGTACCACTAAATAAAAAAGGATTGATTGAATGCATATTTGCGTATCAAATTTTAATGTTACTTTCAACATTGTGTTTCATTATTTTTGTTTTAATGCCAATAAAAGTAGATACAAGAATTGGACTAGATACAGGAGAAGGTTTAGTTGCGACATTATTTGAAATTCTACATTCAGCTGATCCACCATATAATTCCTGGCCATCACTACACGTATTACATTCAATTTTCTTATCTTGGATTTTAGTAAGATGGATTAAACAAAGTCAAGGATTATTTCGAATACCTTCAATACTCTCTAATTTCAAGTTATTTGTAAATCATATTATTCCCATATCAATTTGGACTTTGTCAATTACTATAGCAATTAGTACAATGACTACAAAACAACATTATTTCTTCGACTTTATTACTGGCATTATTTTTGCTGTTATTGGAATTTTAATTCTTAAAAAATGTATTGACCACATTGAGGAAAATTATGAAAAAATAATTGAAAAATTAGAATCTTAACCTAATAGTTCAGGGTTGGACATAAGCATCAGTAATCCAATTCCTGCAAACATCATCATCCAAGATCCTACCATTTTTATCATTCCTGTTGATTTTCTCAAGAAATCAATCATTACTTGTCTACCTAAACTAACTGCTACTGTTACAGTAATCATAAGTAATAATAATCCAAGCATTAATCCAGATAAACCTACAGGTACAGAATTACCACTTTGAGTTGAAAGATATATTATGAATGGCAATACTGCTGCAGCTGTACAATCAATTGATGCTGCTGCATATCCAATTCCATAAAGATACATATTTCTTCTAGGAGTGAATGTTTCATCATTTTCTGTAGTACTCCATTTATCGATTAATCTCTGTACCCAACCCATAAGATGTGCTGTTCCACCAGTTAACATGAAAAATCCAAGTATTACTAGTAATACTGCAATTCCTAAGGCTATTTGAGTTATTATTCCTGATTTTTCAAATGCTTCACCCATAATTACTGCAATAATCCCAATAAATAAGAAAAAGGTCCACATACCTAAACCTGAAAGTAAGCCTATAACCCATGCCTTAGGCATTTTTCCTTTTATTTTCCCTTGTTCTATTAATTCCTCTTCCCTTGAACCAAGTGAAAGGTAGTATGTAATGAAACTCGGCAATACAGGGAATGCACAAGGAGAGAAATAAACAAGTATAGACAGTAATAATCCTAAAGTAAAGATTCCTATCATTGATGTATCAACTTTAGAAAGGCCAAAACGAAGATCTTCAGCATCACCATTTAATGCTGAAATTACTGCAGAATCAAATTCGCCCCACTGCAAACCAGTTCCTGTGTTTTTAGCAATCAAATAACCCTCATGATCTATGACATAAACAACTGGAATAGTCCAAGCATTGTAATACTCTCTTAAATCGCCTTTTTCTCCCGTTGTTTCATTCACTATTACTGATTCTGCACTACCTTTTCCTGTGAAATAATAAGGAACGTGATATCCACCATTCTCATCTGAAGTATTCAGATAAGAAAATGGCTCATTATACCAAGCTCCTACTGCTACAATCAACAATTCATACTCTGTTTCCATTTCATCCCAAATAGGCATTTTTTCCTCAAGATGTGATTGAACTGCATGACAACCAAGACAATCATGAGCCATGAAATCAAGTATCACTACTTTACCAAGGTGATCTTCTAATTCAAACCAACCTGTATCATTTGTATAATTAGATTCTATTCCAGTCCTATTTAATGAAATCATCTCAAAATTAGGAGCTATCTGTGCATCATCACTAACTCCGAATTTCGAAGTAGTCATCCCAAAAACAGTTAATCCAGAATAAGCAATTAAAGAAAAAAGAATTATTGAAATGAAAAATGCTTGCCATGTTTGCTTTTCAGCAAAAACGGACAAATTCATACCTGTACGCCTTTCAATACTTCCCAACACTTTAATTCATACCTCGGATTAGATTCCATCTATTGACCTTATTGGTTTATAGATTAAATCCTGTATTCGTTAAGCCATATTAATCCAACCTCTAACCTTTCGTGTGTTGGATGTATTTCTATTTGTGCACAAGGCAAGGAAATTTCATCACAGATATCATCTATTAATGAGATAGGTAATTCTATCCTTTTTTCTTTTTCATTCCAATTAATCCACCTATTATCAATTCTAAATTCATTAACTAATTCATCAATATATTCTTTTGAATCTTCAACATCAGAATATATTACTCCAAATATAATGGTATCATCATCTGAAATCTCTTCCCAAGGTTGTAAATTCGCTTTTGCTCTTCTTGAAAAACGAGCCCTTAATTGACCTGCATCTTTGTATTGTGAGGTGCAAAATTTAAGATGGAAATTGTAATCACCTGAATTAATTTTCTTTTTTAATTTAGATGCTAACTCAGCGCTTCCTTCCGCTCCAGCAGTTATCTCATTGCTAATATTAAATCCACGTAATTCCATATTCTCATAGTTACCTACAGTAATTTCTAATTCATTGAGATTAACAAAAGAAATTGGGACATCTCTTAATTCATCTAATAAATTTTCCAAAAGATCTCCTTTATCTGGTTCTGCGGGGAGTTCAATTCCTGTCAAAATCCCTTCATTTGCACATTCAGCAATTACTGCTTTGTATTTTTCTAATTCGAACTTTAATAAATGAAATCTAATTTCATCCAAACCTGCTTCTTTAAGATCTCTTGCATATTTTGGATTAAATGGGATACTAGTATAGAGATGTATATGATGATTTGAACCAAATTCATTTTTTAAAATTTTAATCGCTTCAATAGAACGTTCTCTAGCCATCATTGGGTCTCCTCCTGTTATTCCAGTTCCTGTAGCGTTCATTGCTCTGGCCTCTTCAATTACTTCAGAAAAATCATTACAAGGCCTTTCATTTGCATACATAATATCAATCTCTCTACGATTCTCAGAAAGTGGACAATAATCACACATCCAATGACATTTTCCTGTAACAAATAATACTAATTTTGAACCTGCTTGACATTGTATGCAACCTTGCGTTTCTCCAATTTCAGGAGGTTCTATTGCACTAATTACAGGTAATTTCATTTCCATAAAAACCACAGTCTAATTTTTTTCAAAAGCTTTAGAGATTAACCAACGGTGAAATCTATAATCCGTTGTTAATTCTGGATGAAATGACAATGCTAATTTATTTTTTTGGAATAAACCAACAACTTCTTCTTGGTTAAACACAACTTTTTCTACATCAGAGTTGACATTTGTAAACTTAGGTGCCCTGATAAATATGCCTTGAAATTCATCATCACCCATTTTTTTACTATCCTGATTTACAGATAAGGGCAAATGATCACCTTCCAATATCTGTTCTTTTGCTATACCTTCACTAATTGCTGAAGGTATTGACAAATTTTTAATTTTTAATAATGATTGAAATGAATCTCTTTGTCTACCATATGCATTACGATCTACTTCTGCATCGATATATGAGCTCCTTCCAGAACCTGGATCTAGAAGTAATATTGCACCCGCACAAGTCCCCAGAATAGGCATCAATGGATTTTCATCAATATAATCAAAAATTGATGACAATAAACCATGACTTTCTGATGCCTTCCTCATTGTAGTTGATTCTCCACCTGGCAACACAATTCCATCTAATTTTGAATCTGAAATATTGTTCCCTGAACGTAATGGAATTACTTCAATTTTAACCTCTAATTCCAATGCTGCATTATACAAAGCTTCTACATGTTCATGGCGTGCACCTTGAAGCATTGCTAAGCCTATTCTAATTACCACATTTGAGCCGTTTAAGTGATTGCATATGAGGCCTTCTTACGCTTTATTGAATAACCCTCGTTAATAGTGGGTATCATGGGAGAACCGAATTCATCGGAGAATTCAGATTCGCCATCGATTAATATTGAGGGAGATTGTTTCTTAGTTCCTGGCCCTGTAAAAATGTCTGAAAATACTCTTAATTCTATGTCTCATCCAGTAATTACCGCAAGAGGTACAGAATATAGGGATGTAATGGCAGAATTAAATGGACTACTTCGTATAGCATTTAATCTTACAAATTCTAGTTTTAAGAGAGGTGAAAGATCATTCCATGGTGATGATGATTACTCTATTATTGTAGTAAGTGGAAGTGGCACTGCAGCAATGGAGATGGTAATTGCAAATAGGTTCTCCAAAGAAGACAATATCTTAGTCCCAACTAATGGAAAGTTTGGTGAAAGAGTTGCTGAGATATCTAGCACATTTTCCAATGTAAACAATTTAAAATTTGAGTGGGGATGTTCATTTAATCTAGAAGAAATTGAAAAAGAATTAGCAACAAAAAAATATTCTGCTCTTGCCTTTTGTCATAATGAAACTTCTACAGGAATTACTCAAGATGCTGAAGCACTCAGTATCCTTGCAAAAAAACATAATGTTGCATTTATCCTTGATGGAATTACTAGTGTTGGAGGAGTACCAGTTTATCCTGAAAAATGGGGTGCTGAAGCCATAGTTGTAGGTGCACAAAAGTGTACTGCTGGACCAAGTGGAGTTGCTGCAATTGCAATTAATAATTCATTTATAGATTCAGTTAAAAAGAAACACCAAAATGGAGAATTAAGTCCCACTTATTATCTAAATTTAATTTCTGCATTAAAGAAGGCTCCAGATGATCAAACTCCATGGACACCTGCCATTAATCTTACAATGGGTTGGGTTTCTGCATTAAGAGAATTAAATGAAGAAGGTTTAGAAAATCGCTGGGAAAGATGTGAGAATTTATCTAAGGGTGTACAAAAATTATTTTTGGATTTAGGTTTAGATTTATTCGCTGAACCCTCACAAAGATCTGCGACTGTAACTGCAATATTATACCCAGAAGGTATTGACGATGAATGGAGAACTAGATTAGCAAATACATACAAAACATATGTAATTGGAGCACAAGAACACATGAAAGGAAAAATGTTTCGAGTAGGTTCAATGGGCACTACAGAAACTTCTGAAATGATTGAAGGCTGTAAAAGAATGATTGCGTGTTTTAGGGATTTTGGAATTGAATTACCAAATGTTGATGTGGAGAGTTATTTTCAATGAATGAAATAAATAACGAAGTTTTGGAGATGACTCCTCAAGCACCAAAAGAAAGACCTCCTCCTAGTTCGATAGTATTAGGAAGATTTCAACCATTACACAAAGGACATGTTGCATTAATTGAATGGGCATATGAGCAAAAAGAAGACTCTTGCCTTCGAATAGCAATTGGATCATCTAATCGTATTCAATCTCCTGAAAACCCTTGGAATTTAGAAGAAAGAATTGAAATGATTCAAATCTGGAAAAATAATACTCATCCTGAATGGGATATTGAAATAATTGGAATTCCAGATATCAACAACCCACCTAAATGGGTAGAACATGCTAGTAAATATCATGGTAATTCTGGATTATTACTTACGAGTGATGAAAAAACTCAAAAATTATATGAAAAATCCAATTGGAAAACAAAATATTTTGATTTGAAAAATCGTACTTCTTTTGAAGGTTGGAGGGTAAGAGAAACTTGCAAAATGCTTTCAACTGTAAAAGAAATTGATTCTGTTAAAAAAATATTACTTGAAACAATTCCAGAACCTGTAATTGAATGGTTATTGGAGAAAGACCATTTAAGCAGATTACCATTTCTTGGTCCATCAGTAGAAAGAGTTGGATGATTAACTAGAAACTACTACTTTTGATGCTTTCAATAATTTGTCTTTATACAAATAACCTTCTTCAAGAACTTCTACGATTTTTCCACTTGGAAATTCATCTGTAGGGGGTACTGTAGTAATTGCTTCGTGTATATTTGGATTAAAATCGGAATTCAGCGCAGTAATGTGAGTGACTCCGTCTTGGGTTAATTCTTGCCATAATTTTGTCCTAATTAGTCTCAAACCTTCAGCTTCTGGAGTATTGTTTTCTGAATCAATCATCATTAATGCTCTATCAACATCCCCCAAAACTCTTAGCATTCGATTTGCTAAATTAAATCCAGAATATCGAATTAATGTCGATTTTTCAGCGGTAAGTCTCTTTCTAACATTAATTATTTCAGCATCTCTGTAACCTACTTCTGCTTCTGTTTTTTCTAATTTTTCTTCAAGTTGTGCATATTTTTCCTCGAGTGTAAGCTCTTTCTCGATGATTTCTTCTACTATTTCTTCTGATGAATCTTCTAATTCTACTGCTTCTTCTATTGGTGAATCTTCATCAGTCATATACCGCCGAAAAAAATTAATCATTTGAAGTTCTCGTTTCTACGAATAATATTACCAATATTCCATTCGCCATGACCCCATTGTGATTTCTTTAAATGATCCCTTCCCACAATAATTTCAAAATCATCATTATCGTTACAATTACGTAATAAATGATGTAATGTAGAAGTTGATTTACTATGACTTGTCATTGTTGGTAAAATTCTAGGATCTTTTGTTTCGTCTAATGTTTCACCTAGTTCTTCTCTTCTCCTCATCCAATCCATGACTACAATGTCGGTGAATTCTTTTGCTGAAATTTCATTAATTTTTTTAATTAACTTATTCCACACATCTTCGGCATATAATTCTTCAATATTGCCAACTCTGATACCTAATATCTTTTCAAAATACAAATAGGACCTCGCTTCCCATACTTGCCAATAACCAGTACAACATAACTCAATTAGATGATATAATCCCTCACATCCTTGTTCAAAATTTAATTTCCCACTATTTATTCCATAACATATTGTTGAAATAAAATCTTTTTCAATATCTTCAAGAGAATATTTGTCCATCCATTCTAATAATTCCACTTCTGAATCAATATCATGAAGTCTTGTTAATTCATTATCTAATTGAGGTCTTAACATTCTTAAAGTGCCATTTTGTGCTTGATTATACAATTCGCTCCATCCTAATTTAGAAACCATTGAAAAACTATTCTTGTCAATTAGATGTACAGTCATTTCAATGCTAATCTTGCTCCCCTCTAATCTACCCTAACAGATTGCTCTATTCTTTGTTTTCTAACATTATAATTGATAACTAAATGACATGAGACCCGTTTGAGGGAGAATCAATTGGCCACGATTGAAGAGCAAATTAAAGAGATTCAGGCTGAAATTGATAAAACTCAAAAAAATAAAGCAACAGAACACCATATTGGAAAATTAAAAGCAAAAATTGCTAAATTAAAAATTCAAAGGGAAAAAGTCCTACAGCATGCAAAGTCTAGTGGACCTAAAAAAGGATTTGAAGTTAAAAAATCAGGAGATGCAACTGTTGCACTCGTTGGTTTCCCATCAGTAGGTAAATCAACACTTATTTCAAAAATAACAGATGTTAAATCAGAAACTGGTTCCTACGCATTTACAACCCTTACATGTATTCCCGGACTTATGACTCATAGAGGTGCTAAAATACAAATTTTAGATTTGCCTGGATTGATTAAAGGTGCTGCTGAAGGAAAAGGTAGAGGAAAAGAAATTCTCGGAGTCATTAGAAATTCAGACATGGTGCTATTTGTTGTAGATCCATTCCAACAAGCTCATTTTAATGTATTACATAGAGAATTAGAAATGTCTGCAATTAGGTTGAATCAGAAAAAGCCTCAAGTATTCATTACTAGAACTGAAAGAGGAGGCATTGATGTTAGATCCACTGTTGAACAAACAAAATTAACAGAAAATGAAATTTCAGACATCATTAGATCTTTTGGAATAGTATCTGCACTAGTTACTTTACGTGTTGACGTGGATGCTGAAATGATTGTAGACACATTAGCAGAAAACAGAATATATAACAAAGCTGTAATTGCAATAAATAAAATAGATTTAGCAACGGAAGAAGATTTAATTTCTGCAGAAAAAGCACTTCCAAACGGGTGGCCAATAATGCGTATTTCTGCTTTCAAAGGTGACGGAATAGAAGAGTTAAAGGATTTTATTTATGATAATTTAGGGTTCATGAGTATTTATCTTAAACCCCAAGGGCAAGAAGCAGATTTAGTAGAATCATTAATTGTTAAAGATACAAGTACTGTAGAAGATATATGTAATACACTTCACAGAGATTTCGTAAGAAAATTTAGATATTCAAGAGTTAAAGGGCCAAGTGCAAAATTTGATTGGCAAAGAGTTGGTTTAGAACATCGATTAAAAGATGGAGATTTGTTAACTATAATTACACGGAAGTAAATCATATGGCTATTATGATTGGTTCTTCTATAGTGATACTAACAGGTGCTGGAATTTCTGCAGAATCTGGAATCAATACTTTTAGAGATAATAATGGTTTATGGGAAAATCATCGGATAGAAGATGTCGCAACACCTACAGCATGGATTGATAATCCCGAGTTAGTTTGGAAATTTTATCAAACTAGAAGAAAGCAATTATTGGAAGTAAAACCAAATCAAGCTCATATTGCATTATCTAAACTTGAAGAGGGGGTTAATGAATTCACTTTAATCACACAAAATGTAGATGATTTACATGAAAGAGGAGGTAGTTCAAATGTAATTCACATGCATGGACGATTACGTACCCTACGCTGTGAAGTTAGTCAAAAACATGAAGAAAGAATGGAAGAAGATGATTTAGGTGATGATTTTCTTTTCTGTACCTGTTGCACAGAACCTAATCGATTAAGGCCTGACATTGTTTGGTTTGGAGAAATGCCAATGCACTTAGAAGAAATTTATGAAGCAGTTGAAAAGTGTGATTTTTTTATTGTAATTGGGAGTTCTGGACATGTATATCCTGCTGCTGGATTAGTCAATGTAGCCCGTTCTTGTAGTGCAAAAACAATACTAATAAATTTTGAATCTCCAGCAAATGCTTTTGCTTTTGATGAAATTCACTTAGGAAAAGCAGGTGAAGTTTTACCTGATTTAGTTAATTCTTGGTTAAATGAATAATTACCAAATACCCATATCCATTCTTGCATCTTCTGAAGCATGAATTTTTGGATCCCATCTTGGAGTCCAAACTAAATTTACGTGTACATCTGAAACTCCATCAACAGACAATATTGCTCTGTGTGCTGCTGCCATAATCTCTGGTGCTACTGGACAACCTGGAGAAGTTAAAGTTAAATCAATCTCACAAAATAATCCTTGTTCTTTATCTTCAAATCTTACTGCATAAACCAAACCTAATTCTTGAATTGAAATTCCTAATTCTGGATCTTCAACCATCTGTAATGCTTCTCTTATTTCTGCTTCATCTACCATTATATCACCCTAACATTTCTCTTGCATCATCTTGAATCCTCAAAAACATATTTAGAAAACCATTTGCTCTATTTGGCGTAAGTGTTTCTAATACTTTCATTTCTGAAACAAAATTAGGTGAAAAACCAGTTACTTCTTCTGGAGTTAAACCTTCTAAAGCGATTGCAGTAATTGCCATCAAACCTTGTATGATTTGTGAATCTGAGCTCCCTCTTAAATGAAAGCCATTTTCACCAAATTCCACTACAATGTGCGCTTCTGATTGACAACCAACCACACGCGTATTATTTGTCCACTCTGAACTATCTAATTCATCTATTTCTTCAGCATACTCAAATAACATTTCATATCTTTCCATTTGATCTAATGCTTCAGAAAAATCGTCAATTATTTCTTGAATTTTCTCAGGCCATTTACTCATAAAATCACCTATGCAAAACGTTCAACAATTGATTTGACTGCATCAATAAAAGCATTTGATTCCTCCATAGTATTGTAAAAATAAAATGAAGCTCTATTAGTTGCTGTAACTCCTAATCTCCTCATTAATGGTTGAGCACAATGATGTCCCGTCCTTACTGCAATACCCATTGAGTCGAGTATGTGAGCAATGTCTTCTGCATGCAAGGTCTCATGCAAGAATGATACTACTCCACTGATATCATCTTTTGAATGATCTCCATATACCTTAATTCCTGATATTTTCTTAAGCCCTTCTGCTGCATTTTTGGCCAAATTTAGTGTATGTTGATGAGCAACTTTCATATCTAATTCATCCATCCAATTAATTGCTGCAGACCAACCAATTGCTTCAGCAATTCTTGGAGTTCCAGCTTCAAATTTATGTTCGTTTTCCTGATAATTAGAATACTCTTTGAAAACTTCAGTAATCATATCTCCTCCTCCGATTACGGGTTCCATTTCTTCGAAAATTCCTGGCGAGATTAATAATGCACCAATCCCTGTTGGACCGCACATTTTATGACTAGTAACTGCTAGAAAATCAGCATTTATTTCCTTCATGTCTAATTTTTCATGCGCTGCTGCTTGTGCGCAATCTAATATTATTCTAGCACCTGAATCATGTGCTATTTTAACTAATTCTTCTACTGGGTTTCTTGTTCCTAAAACATTTGATGTATGTATAATACAAGCTAACTTTACACCATTTATTTTTGATTTATAATCTTCTAAATCTAACTGGTATGTTTCAGAATCCACATTTACCCAACGTAATTCTAAATTTTTCTCCTTAGCAAGCATTTGCCA